>JACQEY010000060.1 GCA_016200355.1 Nitrospirota bacterium | reverse complement strand
GTGACAGAATGATCGCCGGATCGGCGACGCGTGCACAGGTGAAGATCGAGGGAACTGTTCAGGGTGTCGGGTTTCGGCCTTTCGTGTTTCGTGTCGCGCGAGAGTTGGACCTTACCGGATGGATCGTGAATGGTGGGGATGGTGTGATGATTGAGGTAGAGGGAGCGGCTGAAGCGGTCGACCGGTTGCTCGAAATGCTTCGAACCGCTTGCCCGCCTGGAGCCAAGATCGAACGGCTGAGTGCTCGTTCGATTCCAGCAGTCGGCGATAGCGAATTTACAATTCAGCCGAGTCACGAAGCAGGAGCAAAGCACCTTGCGATGTCGCCGGACCAGGCCACCTGTGCCGACTGTGTGGTGGAGTTGTTCGATCCGAAGAACAGACGGTTTCGCTATCCCTGGCTCTCCTGTGCGCAATGTGGTCCGCGCTTCAGCATGGTGACCGGTGTGCCCTATGACCGAGTCAACACCACGATGTCTCGGTTCGTGCTCTGCGGGGCCTGTCGAGCCGAGTACGAGGCGCCGGGAAATCGGCGATTTCATGCGGAGTCCACGGCCTGTCCAGCCTGCGGCCCCAAACTCACTTTATGGGGCGCCGATGGACACGTGTCGGCAGAAGGGGAAGAAGCGCTGCAGCGAACCTGCCGGATCATTCGTGCCGGTGGAATTGTGGCGGTGAAGGGGATCGGCGGGTTTCATTTGTGGGTCGATGCCGCGTCTGAAGAGGCGGTTCAGCGCCTGCGCGCGAGCAAGCGTCGTCCGCACAAACCCTTTGCCGTGATGTTTCCTTCACTGGAGGCGATCAGGACATACTGTACCCTGTCACCCGGCGAAGCAGAGTGGCTCACGTCGCCGGAGGCGCCGATTGTGATTCTTCAGCGGCTGGAAAAGACTTCCCTCGTTCAGGGAGTTGCACCGGGGAATGTGACGGTCGGGGCTATGCTGCCCTATACGCCGCTGCATCATCTGTTGATGAGCGAGCTAGGGGATCCGGTTGTGGCGACGAGCGGCAATCGGTCCGAAGAGCCCATCGTGACGGATGAACAGGAGGCACGGAAGCGGCTGGCCGGCATCGCGGATGTCTTTCTGATTCATGATCGCCCTATCACGCGTCCGATGGACGATTCCGTCGTTCGGATGGCGAGGTCCGGTCCTGTTGTCCTTCGACGGGCGCGGGGGTTGGTCCCGCGGACGATTCGTCTTCCTGAATCGATCGCGCGCCATATCGAGGGGCCGGTGCTGGCGGTCGGCGGCCATCTGAAAAACACGGTGGCGCTCTTGGACGCTGATCGCGTCCTGCTGAGTCAACATCTGGGCGATCTTTCCACGCTTGAAACGGAATATGCCGTTCGGCAGGCTATCGACGATCTGCAATGGCTGCTTCGAGTGAAGCCTTGTGCCGTTGCATGCGACCTGCACCCAGACTATCGGTCGACGCGCCTCGCCGAGGAACTGGCCGGGCGATGGGATGTTCCGCTTATCCGGGTGCCGCACCACCACGCGCACATAGCGGCCTGCATGGCGGAACATGGAGTGATGGGCGAGGTGCTCGGAATTGCCTGGGATGGAGCAGGGTATGGGACGGATGGCTCACTCTGGGGCGGCGAGTTTCTGCTCGCGACGTACCGGGATTGTCAACGCGTGGCTCATTTGCATCCGTTCCGGTTGCCTGGAGGGGAGCAGGCGGCACGTGAACCACGGCGTGCTGCGTTGGCTGTGCGATGGGAAACGTTCGGCGCTCAGGGCTGCCACGCAGGTTTGGAAGAAGGAACCGAGTGGGGTGAACAGGCGCAACTCGTTGTTGCGATGCTGGCCAAGCAGATACAATCGCCGGTCACGACCAGTATGGGGCGGCTCTTCGATGCGGTGGCCTCGATGCTCGGCCTCTGTCAGGTTGCCGGCTTCGAGGGGCAGGCGGCGATGGCTCTGGAGCAGGAAGGGATACGGGCATCGGTGTCGGTCCACGGCGAGGACAGCACCTATCCGATTCCGCTGATTGCACGAGAAGAAGGGCCGCGACGATGGTTTGCCGATTGGAGGCCGATGATCGAGCTGATCGTCGACGATCTTAGCCGTGGGATCGAGAGGTCTCGTATCGCGCGTCGGTTCCATCGCTCGCTGGCTGAATTAATAGGACAAGTAGCCGAACGAGTCGAAGTGCGACAGGTGGTCCTGACCGGGGGCTGTTTTCAGAATGTTCTCCTAGTCGATCTTGCCAGGGCGCGGTTGGAGTCAGCCGGGTTCGTTGCGTTGACCCACCGTGAGGTCCCACCAAATGACGGCGGATTGGCGTTGGGGCAGGCGGTCATTGCCGCGACCCAATTGGGGCAGAGAGAATAGGTCTCTCCGCTGGTATAAAAAGGTAAAACACTATGTGTTTAGCAGTGCCGGGGCAAGTAATGACCATACAGGATGACCCGTTGCGGACGGGGACGGTCTCGTTTGCTGGGGTGACCAAGTCTGTGTCTTTAGCGATGGTGCCGGAGGCGCAGGTGGGTGACTACGTGATTGTTCATGTGGGGTTTGCCATCAGCAGGTTGGACGAAGCGGCGGCTCGCCGTTCGCTTGAACTGTATCGGGCCATGGCGGAACAGCAGGCACGACCACATGGAGGACGATCAGAACTGTGAAGTACGTCGACGACTTTCGGGATCGTGACCATGCCGAGACCTTAGCCCGCGCTATCAGGCGTCTCGTCACGAGGCCCTGGATGATCATGGAGGTGTGCGGCGGACAGACCCATTCGATTGTGCGGTTTGGGCTCGACGAGTTGTTGCCGGATATCGTGACGTTGGTGCATGGGCCTGGCTGCCCGGTCTGTGTGACATCCGTGACGTTGATCGATCACGCGATCGCATTGGCCTCGATTCCTCGGGTCATCCTTTGCACGTTCGGCGATATGCTTCGCGTACCTGGCTCGCAGGGAGATCTGTTCGGCGTCAAGGCGGCGGGGGGAGATGTCCGTATCGTGTATTCGCCGCTGGATGCGCTGGCGCTGGCCCGTGCGAACCCTGACCGCGAGGTTGTGTGTTTTGCCGTGGGGTTCGAGACGACTGCACCGGCCTATGCTATGGCGGCGATCCAAGCGCGGCGCCTGGGTCTCACCAACTTTAGTCTGCTCGCGGCCCAGGTGCTCGTGCCGCCGGCCATAGAAGCCATCCTGTCCGCTCCCGGCTGTCGCGTGCAGGGCTTTCTAGCTGCCGGCCATGTCTGTACCGTCATGGGCTACGAAGAGTACGAAGACCTGGCTCGACGCTACCGCGTACCTCTTGTTGTGACGGGGTTCGAGCCGATCGATGTGTTGGAAGGTATTGCGATGCTCGTCGGTCAACTCGAAGAAGGGCGGGCGGTGGTCGAGAATCAATACACGAGGTCGGTGCGTCGCGAGGGTAACATGGCGGCGCAAGCGGCCTTGCGCGAAGTCTTCGAACCGACGCTCCGAGCCTGGCGAGGCATCGGCGACATTCCGCACAGTGGCCTGAAACTCACCGCTGCCTATGCCGATTTCGATGCGGCGGTGCGATTTCATGATGCGCTCGCTCAATCCGGCTCGGTAGGCGGAGAAGACCCAGACTGTCAGAGCGGTTTGGTGTTGCAGGGCTTGCTCAAGCCGCCGGATTGCCAGGCCTTCGCCGCGCGCTGCACGCCGGAACGTCCTCTCGGGGCGCCGATGGTATCGAGCGAGGGGGCCTGCGCCGCCTACTACCGCTATAGACGGGATGTGAGGCCGGGGGGTGATCAGCTAAACCGAGAAGTGGTAAGGGGGGAGAAGATTCCATGACAGGCGATCATGAGTTGAAACTCCAATGTCCTCTACCAGTGAAAAACGCAACCGTGCAATTGGCTCATGGTGGGGGTGGGAGGCTGATGCAGCACCTCATCCGTGACATCTTCATCCGGTCGTTCAGCAACCCCCTCTTAGCCCAGATGCATGACGGAGCGACCTGGCCTGTATCCGAAGGGACGTTGGCGTTCACCACGGACTCGTATGTCGTGAAGCCACTGTTTTTCCCCGGCGGAGACATCGGCAGCCTTGCTGTTCATGGAACGGTCAATGATTTGGCCATGTGTGGGGCGACACCGTTGTGGCTCAGCGCCGGGTTCATTCTGGAAGAAGGACTCGCGATCGAGACGCTGCAACGGATCGTGGACTCGATGGCCCAGGCGGCGCGGGATGCCGGCGTCTCCATCGTGACCGGCGATACGAAGGTCGTTGACAAAGGGAAAGGCGACGGCGTGTTCATCAATACGGCGGGGATCGGCGTTGTAGCGCCTAGCGTGATTGTCGGCCCTCAACGGGTCGCGCAGGGTGATGCTATCCTCGTGAGTGGCGATCTCGGTTCGCATGGAGTGGCGGTGCTCAGCGTGCGCGAGAGCTTGTCGTTCGCCGGTGACATTGCGAGCGACTCGGCGCCGTTGCATCGCGTGGTGGCGGATCTCATCACCGACGGCATCGAGATTCATTGTCTTCGGGATTTGACGCGAGGGGGGCTTGCCAGCGCCCTCAACGAAATCGCATCGGCTGCAGGGGTGAAGCTGTCAATCGACGAGCGGGCGATTCCGATCCGGGACGAAGTGCAGGGAGCCTGCGAAGTGCTGGGGTTAGACCCGTTGTATGTCGCAAACGAAGGGCGATTCGTCGCGTTCGTGCCGGAGGCGCAAGTCGATCATGCTGTAGCAGTCATGCGCGGCCATGAAGTGGCGAAGGAGGCGGCGCGAGTTGGTGTGGTGAACGGGCGTGAGTCGTCTATCGTCGTCATGAAGACGGTGTTGGGGACGCACCGAATACTCGATCTGTTGTCCGGCGAGCAACTTCCGAGGATTTGCTGAGACCGTCCCATTTCCGAATCCGCCCGACCATGGACTGACGCGGATAATTGCCGGTTGAGCCCTCATGATTCATGAGCGGTTCGTCGATAATTGGCGGGCTGCGCGCGACAAGCGCGATCCAAAGGCTGAAGTCCGAAGGCTGAAGGTCGGGGTCGAAGTTCCGAACACTTTAGTCTTCAGCCTGCTTCACCCGTCGCGCTTTTCCCGCCAGCCTCGCCCGGCTCGCTTGAGTCAGGCATCGGCAATTGCAGCAGAACTGCCTCATGAGCCATGCGGGTCAGGCGTGAAGTTGAGTCACTGACCTCTGTGAAAAACCAGACGTCACCTGGCGCGAAACTCCCCATAGAAGTCGCCTGTTCTGTTGCGCAACGGGCCAGAACGAGCCCTTGGGCCTGTCTCATAGCAAGATTTGAAGAGGCCTACGTCTTGCACCATAATAAGCATGTGACGCATGTGAGCCTGTGATTATCACGAGGAGCGTCGCAGATAACCACACTACTATATAAATAAGGAGGTCTGTATGAAGCAGCTGGTAGGAATGTTGGCCCTGGCGATCGGCGCCGTGTTGGTGCTGAACGGTCCTGCATGGAGCGATCAGAAAGGTAAGGGGAAGAAAGATGAATCAAAAGAGACGGTTGAAATGGCCGCAACGGCCAAGGTGACAATTGACCAGGCGATCAAAACGGCCTCGGAGAAAGTGGCAGGCAAGGTGGTCGAGGCTGAGTTGGAGAAGAAACACGATAAACTCGTGTGGGAAGTCGAAGTCGTCACGGCGGAGAACAAGGTGATGGAGGTTCACATCGATGCGGAGTCGGGAGCCGTGATCGACGTGGAAGAAGAGAAGCCGGAGAAAGACATGAAGAGCGAGCAGAAGCGGGAACGCAAACAGCAGCACAAGCCCTAACCCGCATGATTCATGAGCGCTCTTGTGAGTGAAACGTCGCTCATGAAGCGTAAAACGTAGGACGGAAAGACTGTGCCTGCATCGCCCTTCGTTGAAACGTGGTGCTCTCGTTCGCCAGATGCTTTGGCGAAGGACCTCCAAACGAGCTTCGAAGAGGGCCTGTCCGATCACGAAGCCCAACAACGGCTTCAGCGAGAAGGCCTTAACGAACTGCCGGAAGCTCAGCCCCCTTCCCTTCTAGGGCTCTTTCTCTCCCAGTTCACAAGCATCATTGTCTGGGTGCTGATTGGGGCGGCGGTCATCTCCGGTCTTTTGGAAGACTGGCTCGATGCGGCGGCCATCCTGACCATCGTACTGCTCAACGGAGTTCTTGGATTTATCCAGGAATTCCGGGCCGAGCGGTCTTTAGCAGCGTTGCGAAAAATGTCGATAGCGACGGCGCGGGTGTTCCGCGACGGTATGCGTCGATCCATTCCCGCGTGCGAGTTGGTATCCGGCGACCTCATCCTGCTCGAAGCGGGTGACCGTGTCCCTGCCGATGCCCGGCTGATCTACACGACGAATTTTCACACGCAGGAGGCCTCGCTGACCGGAGAATCGGCGCCGGTTCAGAAACACGCGGGCGACATTGCCGGAACCGACGTACCGTTGGCCGAGCGGACGAACATGGTCTTCATGGGCACCGTCGCCGTGTCCGGTAAAGCACGGGCTCTTGTCGTGGCGACTGCCTTCCGCACCGAGTTGGGCCGGGTCGCCGCGATGATCCAAAAGGCCGCAGAGGCCGAACGGGCGGAAACTCCCTTGCAGCAGCGGCTTGAACAATTCGGCTACCAGCTATTGTGGCTTGCACTGGCGGTCGTGACCGTCGTATTCCTGTTGGGCTATCTGCGCGGCGAGTCGGCCGTCTTGATGTTGCTGACGGCGGTGAGTCTTGCCGTGGCCGCCGTTCCGGAAGGGTTACCCGCCGTCGTGACCATCACGCTGGCGTTGGGAGTGACCCGGATGGTGAAGCGCCATGCCCTGATCCGCAAGCTGCCTGCGGTCGAAACGCTCGGGTCTGCCACGGTCATCGGCTCCGACAAGACCGGCACTCTCACCAAGAACGAAATGACGGTGACAAGGTTGTTTGCCGGAGACCGAGTGTTCGAGGTCACGGGTGAAGGATATGAGCCGATCGGCGTGATACGAGAAAACAGTGCTGAGTCGAGAGTGCTGAGTCCTGAGTCATCGGACCGACGAGAAATTTCTTCTCCGGAAAACTCAGCACCCAGCACTCAGCACCCAACACTGACCCAGTCTCCCGCCTTGCGCGAACTCCTGACAGCGGCGGTTCTCTGCAACGGTGCGACGCTACGGCAGGAAGAGGGAACCTGGCGGATCCTGGGCGATCCAACGGAAGTCGCACTTCTGGTCGTGGCGGCGAAGGCAGCGCTCACAATCGAGACAGTCGATTCCGCCTATCACTTTCTGGGAGAAGTGCCGTTCGATCCGGAGCGCAAGATGATGACGATCGTATGTCGGACACCGGACGGACCGGTCGCGTACGTCAAAGGCGCACCGGATGTGCTGTTACGCCACTGTACGCATCGGCTAGCCATGGACGGCACGACCGAACCGATCACGGAATCGATTCGCGCTGCCATCCTCGATGCGAATGCATCGTTCGCACATCAGGCGTTGCGCGTGCTGGCGATGGCCCGGCGGCGATTGGATCGCGAGCCTGACGCCTATCGGGCGCAAGAGTTGGAGGACCGGCTGGTCTTTATCGGACTCATGGCCATGAAAGACCCGCTGCGGCCTGAGGCAAAAGCAGCCGTCCAGGCCTGCCATGATGCCGGTATTCGAACGGTGATGATTACGGGAGATCACAAGGATACGGCCGTGGCGATTGCAGAAGAACTGAGAGGGGCGAAGGGGCCGATACGGTCGTTGTCCGGGGCGGAACTCGATCGACTGTCCGACGATGAACTGGCTCGGACTGTGGACCAGGTGGCAGTCTATGCGAGGGTTTCGGCGGAGCACAAGTTGCGTATCGTCAAAGCCTGGCAGGCGCGGGGCGCCATCGTGGCCATGACGGGCGACGGCGTGAACGACGCGCCCGCAGTCAAAGCAGCGGACATCGGGGTGGCCATGGGGGTGACGGGAACCGATGTGACGAAAGAAGCCGCCGATATGGTGGTGACAGACGATAATTTCGCCTCAATCGCCGCGGCCGTGGAAGAAGGTCGCGGTATCTTCGACAACATCCGCAAGACCATCCACTTTCTCTTGTCGTGCAATTTCGGTGAGGTGCTGGTGATGTTATTTGCGACATTGATCGGGCTTCCGTTGCCACTGTTGCCGATCCAAATTTTGTGGATGAATCTGGTGACGGACGGATTTCCAGCCCTGGCATTGGCGGTCGATCCCAAGTCGCCGGATCTGATGAAGCAGCCACCGCGCCGACCGGATGATCGTTTGTTGGACGGCGGCAGACTTGTGACTATCGGGGCACAAGGGTTTATGCTGGGTGCGATTTCGTTGGGGGCCTTCGCCTATAGCCTTTATGGTCTTCATCAAGAGGTCGAGCAGGCGAGGACCGTCGCATTTACTGTCATGGTGGTTGCGCAACTCGTGCATGCCTTCAACTGTCGGAGCGAACGGTTATCGCTGTTCCAGTTGGGCGTCGGAACGAACCGCACACTCGTCTGGGCCTTTCTCCTCTCGCTCTTCGTGCAGGTTGCTGTCCTGACTGTTCCAGCGGCCGCGCCGATCTTCAAGGTAGCACCGTTGCCGATCGAAGCCTGGGCGTTGATGGGAGGTATGAGCCTGTTGCCATTCTTAATCATGGAATCGATCAAGGTGCTGCGACGACAATGAATGTGCTGGCGATCAATAGTGGAAGTTCGTCTTTGAAATTCAAGGTCGTCGAGTTCGACGATCCTCAGAAGACCGCTGCCCCTGTCATCACGAACAGTCGTTATGAAGGATTCATCGAAGAAATTGGACCTGCGGCGAAGCTGACGCTTCATCTCGCCGGGAAAACGGTTGTTCAGGCAACCCGCCCTGTCTTGACCCATATCGAGGCGGTCCGGTGCATGATGCAGATGCTGGAAGAGTCGAGCCGGCTTCAAGGACGAGATCTCCGCTTCGACGCGGTTGGGCACCGAGTCGTGCATGGAGG
Source organism: Nitrospirota bacterium (assembly GCA_016200355.1). Taxonomy (GTDB): domain Bacteria; phylum Nitrospirota; class Nitrospiria; order Nitrospirales; family Nitrospiraceae; genus Palsa-1315. The sequence goes on along the minus strand of JACQEY010000060.1, from coordinate 34,858 downwards.
CGAGCAATTTCGAGAGCCGGTCGTGATCGACGACGATGTGGTGGCCGCTATCGATCGGTTGGCCGATTTCGCGCCACTTCACAACCCTGGATCGATCGCCGGAATTGAGGGTGCGCGGGCTGTATTGGGGTCGCACATCCCGATGGTCGCTGTGTTCGATACGGCCTTTCACCACTCGATCCCGCCCCGCGCAGCGACCTATGCCATCGATCTCGATCTGGCCCGCAAGCACGGTATCCGTCGGTACGGATTTCATGGCATTGCCCATGCGTCGTTGGCCGGCATCTGTGCAGCAGCAGTCAACCGTCCCCTCGCCCAACTCCGGCTCATCACGCTGCAACTCGGCAATGGCTGTTCCGCGACAGCGATCGATGGGGGACGCTCGGTGGATACGTCCATGGGATTTACGCCTCTCGAAGGTCTGGTGATGGGAACCAGATCGGGCGATCTCGACCCAGCAGTGGTCGGGCATCTTGTTCGGAGGGAAGGTCTGTCGGTCGATGAGGTCGAGCGTCTCTTGAATGAGCGTTCGGGTCTCCTGGGACTATCGGGTCTGTCGCGCGATATGCGCGAACTCTTGAAGGCAGCCGAAGGCAAGCCGGATTCTCGCGCCGCGCTGGCGCTGGATATGTTTTGTTATCGTGTTCGCAAGTACATCGGCGGATACCTGGCCGTGCTGGGAGGCGCTGATGCGCTTGTCTTCGGTGGCGGCATCGGTGAGCGGTCTGCGACCATCCGTGCGCGGATCTGCGCTGGGATGGGCTGGTGCGGTATTCAACTCGACCCCACCCGCAATCAGGCGGCTGTCGAACTCGCTCCCGGCGACGCGATGAAGATCAGCGAGGAAGCGGCACCGGTGGCCTGCTATGTGGCGGGCGTCGATGAAGAGGTCGAGATCGCCCGCGCCACGCGCGACTGCGTACGGAAAGGGCAGTCCAGCAAGTAATATAGGCTGAGGTCGAGGTTAAGGTTGAGAGGAAACCGGACGTTCACCACCTTAGCCTCAACCTGAGCCTTTTGCCTGTATGGAGAGACAACCATGAAGTCTGTTTCAGCTAAGAAAAATCTAGCCCTGATCGATGCCTATTGGCGTGCAGCCAATTACCTGTCCGTCGGTCAAATTTATCTCTACGACAATCCCTTGCTGAAGCAGCCGCTGAAACGCGCCCACATCAAGCCGCGGTTGCTTGGCCATTGGGGCACGACGCCGGGATTGAACTTCATCTATGTCCATCTGAACCGTGTCATCAGGAAACAAGACCTCAACATGATCTATATCGCCGGACCCGGCCATGGTGGACCCGGGATTGTGGCAAACGCCTACCTCGAAGGCACCTACACCGAAGTCTATCCGACAGTCTCGCAGGACGAACGGGGCATGAAACGGTTGTTCAAACAATTTTCCTTTCCGGGCGGCATTCCCAGTCACGTAGCGCCGGAAACCCCGGGCTCGATTCACGAAGGCGGCGAGTTGGGGTATTCACTCTCGCATGCGCACGGGGCCGTATTCGACAATCCTGACCTGGTCGCAGCCTGCGTGATCGGCGACGGTGAAGCGGAAACCGGCCCGCTGGCGACCAGTTGGCATTCCAACAAGTTTCTTAATCCGCTCACTGACGGCGTCGTCCTGCCCATTCTCCATCTGAACGGTTACAAGATTGCGAATCCCACAGTCTTGGCCCGTATCAGTCACGACGAGCTGGATCATCTCTTTCGCGGGTACGGATACATTCCCTATTTCGTCGAAGGCCATGATCCCCGGAAGATGCATCGACTCATGGCCGTGACGCTCGATGCCGTTATCCGGGATATTCAGCGTATCAAAGCGGCTGTGCGCCGGGACGGCGTCAAGAAGCGGCCACTCTGGCCCATGATTGTGCTCCGGACACCCAAAGGCTGGACCGGTCCGAAGCAGGTCGATGGCAAGCGGACCGAAGATTATTGGCGCTCACATCAAGTACCCATGGGCGACATGGACAAACCGGCGCACATCAAGATCCTCGAACAGTGGATGAAGAGTTACAAGCCTGAGGAGCTGTTTACCAAGACGGGAAGATTCAACCCTGCATTGGCCGAACTGGCGCCCAAGGGAGCGCGCCGCATGAGTGCGAACCCTCACGCCAACGGCGGCCTTCTTCTCAGAGACCTGCGTCTGCCTGATTTCCGCGACTATGCCGTCAAGGTCACAAAGCCAGGCGCCATTGACGTCGAGTCTACCCGCCTCATGGGGACATTCCTGCGGGATACGATGAAGCTGAACATGGAGAGCCGGAACTTCCGACTCTTTAGCCCGGACGAAAATAACTCAAATCGCTGGCAAGATGTGCTGGAGGTGACCAATCGCGCCTGGATGGCGGATCGCTATCCCTACGACGACCACCTCGCGCCAGACGGACGGGTCATGGAGATGCTCAGTGAGCACCAGTGCCAGGGTTGGCTGGAAGGGTATCTCTTGACCGGCCGGCACGGGTTCTTCTCCTGCTACGAGGCGTTCATTCACATCATCGACTCCATGTTCAATCAACATGCCAAGTGGCTGAAGGTCTGCGGCCAAATCCCCTGGCGGAGACCGATTGCCTCGCTGAATTATCTCTTATCCTCCCACGTCTGGCGGCAGGATCACAACGGGTTCAGCCACCAGGACCCCGGCTTCATCGACCACGTCGTGAATAAGAAGGCCGAAGTGATCCGGGTCTATCTGCCGCCCGATGCCAATACGCTCTTGTCTGTCACCGACCACTGTCTGCGCAGCCGCAACCACGTGAACGTCATTGTTGCGGGCAAACAACCGGCGCCGCAGTGGCTCGACATGGACGATGCGCTCAAGCACTGCGCCGCCGGCATTGGCATCTGGGAATGGGCGAGCAACGACAAGAACGGCGAACCGGATGTCGTGATGGCTTGCTGCGGCGACGTACCCACGCTGGAAACGCTGGCGGCCGTGTCGTTGTTGCGCGCCTATCTGCCCGATGTCAAGGTGCGCGTGGTCAACGTCGTGGACCTCATGAAGTTGCAACCGCCCAATGAGCATCCGAACGGATTGCCCGACAAGGACTTCGATGCTCTGTTCACGACGGACAAGCCGATCATCTTCGCCTTCCACGGCTACCCCTGGTTGATTCATCGCCTGACCTACCGGCGGACCAACCACAAGAACCTGCACGTGCGCGGGTACAAGGAAGAAGGAACGACCTCGACCCCGTTCGATATGGTGGTGATGAATGATCTCGATCGCTTTCATCTGGTCGCTGACGTCAGCGACCGGATGCCCCTGCACGGCTCCCACGCGGACTATGCCAAACAGGCCCTCCGCGACAAACGCTTCGAGCACAAACAGTACATCGCCAAATATGGCGAAGACATGCCGGAGATCCGTAACTGGCGATGGAGTTGGACAGTCTGAGCTCTTTCTTGATGGCTGCGACGAGTGCCGTCTTCGGCCAGCCGCGCACAGAACATTCTGAAGGTATTCAGATCCACCTATGTGATACAGGCCAGGGGGTATGTCCATGACATCACCGAACGTCGTCTTTCTATTCGACGTCGACAACACCCTCCTCGACAACGATCGGGTGACGGCCGATCTCAAGCGCCATCTTGAACAGACGGTGGGGCACGAACGGCAGGAAAACTACTGGGCGATCTTCGAGCAGTTAAGAACGGAACTCGGCTACGCCGACTACTTGGGGGCGCTCCAGCGCTATCGGATCGAACATCCCCGCGATCCACAAGTATTGACGGTCTCTCACTTTCTAGTGAACTACCCATTTGCGAATCGAGTATTTCCGAACGCGCTCGATGCGGTGGAGCATGTGAAGCAATGGGGAAAGGCGGTCATCTTGTCGGATGGGGATGTGGTATTCCAACCAAGGAAAATCGAACGGTCCGGTCTCTACGAGGCTGTGGAGGGCAATGTTCTGATCTACATTCATAAAGAGCAAGAACTCGACGATGTCGAGCGGCGGTATCCGGGCGATCACTATGTGTTAGTCGATGACAAGCTCAAAATCCTCACGGCGGTCAAGAAAGTCTGGGGTGCGCGGGTGACCACCGTGTTTCCGCGGCAGGGACACTATGCCCGCGATCCGCACTTGCTCAAGAGTTACCCGCCGCCGGACGTGAGTATCGACCGCATCGGCGATGTGCTCCAGTACGATCTTCCTCAGCTTGTCGGCGCAGGCGGCACTGCGGCTCGCAAGCCATAACGGTCTTGCAGCACAGAAGCGAGCTGAATGGTGGTGCAGCACGCTCGGAACGCCGGTTGAATGGCCGGCGAGTATCCGGAGCCTGCAATGAAGAGGGGGCATGTTTTGATCCGACAGGAATCGTCTGACCGGTGGAATTTTTGGAGCAGCCCATCGGCTGAGGTCCTTGAGCAACTCGACTCAAGCTCCAAAGGACTCTCCGGCGATGAGGCGCGACGGCGTCATCTGCGCGATGCACATCTTCTCCTGAAACCGAAGAGCCGGCTGTCCACTTACGAGCTGCTGGTTAGGCAATTCGCCAGCCCGATCATCCTCATTCTCCTGGCCGCCGCGGGGCTGGCCTTCTTTCTGGCGGATCGGACCGACACGGCGATCATTCTCGTGATCGTGCTCGTCAGCGGGCTGCTCGGGTTTTGGCAGGAACGGGGCGCGAATCAAGCGGTGGCCAGCCTGCTTGCGATCGTGCAAGTCAAAGCGGATGTGTGGCGCAACGGAAGCCTGGCCGCTGTGCCGGTTGAGGAGGTCGTGCCGGGAGATGTCGTCCTGCTTCGAGCGGGTGACACGGTTCCCGGCGATTGTCTGTTGCTTGAATCGAAAGACTTGTTCGTGGACGAGGCGACGCTCACGGGCGAAACCTACCCAGTCGAGAAAGTTTGCGGCGTCCTGCCATCCGACATTCCTCTAGGTCGACGGACGAATAGTCTCTTTCTCGGGACCCATGTCGTCAGCGGAAACAGTACGGCGGTTGTGGTGCACATTGGATCGGACACTGAATTCGGCAAGGTCTCGGGCCGGTTACACTTCAGGCCTCCCGAGACGGAGTTCGAACGAGGCATCAGGCAATTCGGTTATCTACTCTTGGAAGTGACCGTCGTATTGGTCGTCGCCATCTTTGCGGTCAACGTGTATCTGGCCAGGCCTGTGCTCGAAGCCTTTCTGTTCTCTCTCGCCCTCGCTGTCGGCCTCACTCCGCAGCTGCTGCCGGCCATCATCAGCATCAATTTGGCCCATGGGGCCAAGCGCATGGCCCAGCAGAAGGTGATTGTGAAACGCTTAGCCTCGATCGAAAACTTCGGGAGCATGACCGTCTTCTGTTCGGATAAGACAGGGACACTGACCGAAGGGCTTGTCCGGCTGAAGGCCGCGTACGATATCACGGGAAATCCGAGCGAACGGGTGCTCTTGCACGGCGCGCTCAACGCGAGCTTCGAAACCGGGTTTCATAACCCGATCGACGAAGCCATCCGTACTGCTCGCTCGTTTGATCTCTCCCCCTATCGGAAATTGGATGAAGAGCCCTACGACTTCGTCCGTAAACGATTGTCTGTGTTAGTCGCGACGCCGACCGACCATCTCTTGGTGAGCAAGGGGGCCCTGGCGAATGTGCTGGCCGTTTGTTCAACCGCCGAGACTCCAGATGGCACCATAGTTGAGTTGGTTGCCGTGCAGGATGCCATCCAATTGCAGATGGTGCAGTGGGCCGACCAGGGATGGCGGGTGCTCGGACTCGCCTCTCGCGAGATGGGCGCGCGAGAGGGCATCACCAAAGGCGATGAGTCGGATATGACGTTCTTGGGATTCCTGCTGTTCGAAGATCCCATCAAGGCCGATGTCCTGGAGACGATTGGCCGGCTCAAGGGCTTGGGCGTCACCTTGAAGATCGTGACCGGCGACAATCGTCTCGTTGCGGCTCATGTCGGACAGGCGATAGGCTTGTCGAATGGAAGTCTGTTGACTGGCGAGGATTTGCGGCAGATGAGCGACGAAGCGCTGGTGTCGCGCGTGAATGACATCCATGTGTTTGCCGAGGTCGAGCCGAATCAGAAGGAGCGGATCATCCTGGCGTTGAAAAAAGCAGGCCACGTCGTAGGCTATGGGGGCGACGGTATCAACGATGCCTCGGCATTGCACGCGGCGGACGTCGGCGTGTCCGTCGAAAGCGCGGTGGACGTGGCGAAAGAAGCGGCGGATATCGTGTTGCTGAAAAAGGATCTTGGCATCCTTGTCGAAGGAGTGCTGGAAGGGCGGAGGACATTCGCCAATACGCTGAAGTATGTCTTTATGGCGACCAGCGCGAACTTCGGCAACATGTTCAGCATGGCGGGGGCGTCGCTCTTTTTGTCCTTTCTCCCCCTGCTGCCCAAGCAAATATTATTGACCAATCTCCTGACCGACATTCCGGAAATGACCATCGCCGGTGATCGCGTGGATGAGGAGTTGATCGATCGACCCAGGCGGTGGAACATCGCCTTCATCAGGAAGTTTATGCTCACATTCGGCTTGGTGAGTTCCATCTTCGATTACCTGACCTTCGGCGTGCTGCTCTTGTTCCTGGAAGCCGGCGTCGAAGAATTCAGGACCGGGTGGTTTGTGGAGTCGGTGATCTCCGCCTCGGTCATCGTCCTGGTCGTTCGGAGTCGTCGGCCGTTCACTCAAAGTCGACCGAGCCGTGGCCTGTTGGTTGCGACGCTCGCAGTCATAGTACTGACGCTGCTGTTGCCCTATACACCGTTGCGCGGGCCGTTGGGGTTCGTGCCGTTGCCGCCTCTGTTTCTGGCGGCCTTGCTCTGCATCATCATCGGGTATGTCGGTGCGGCTGAGGTGGCGAAGAAAGTCTTTTACCGACGCGTGGTCTGTTGAAGTGGGACTGCCATCCGAGTCTCATTCGATGGTGATGAGGTTGTTGATCCGGTCGTACACGGCGTCAGACAGAATATGCTTCTGTACCAGATCTGTCTTGTGGCGATAGGGCCGGCCCTCGATGATCTGTTGGGCCAGTGTTGCGCTCATGCCAGGCAACGCAGCGAGCTGCTCGATCGACGCCGTATTCAGGTCGATCGGCTTTATGAGGTTAGGGGGTGTCCGTTGTGGGCGGTCCAGCCGTTCCAATGGAATGTCCGGCGGGCGCTGGAGCTGCGGGTCAATTTGTGGCCTGGCTCTGTCTGCAGCGAGGGCAACTGGGTATAGGCCTGTGAGACCCAGCATCAGAAAGAAGGCAAAGGAGAGCCCTCCATGCGTGACCTGATATACGAGAAGATGCAGGCGTTGTGATTGAGGCATGATGTCCTTTTGTGCGAGAAGGTGATTTCTACTTCTTTAGACGTAACAAACGACCTGGCGTTTCCGCTGTCCTGTCGATTATCGGTTCATTGCCGAAGTTGAAATGTGGCCAAAGATTCAATAGTTCAATGATGTAATAAGCTACTTCAAGGAGGAGAGCCATGGACGTCCGCAGCAAGGTCTACACCTATCACACATCGGTCAAATGGACGGAGCAACGTAAGGGAGTCATCTCCTGTGCCGGTAAACCGGATATTCAAGTTGCCACGCCGCCGGAGTTCAAGGGGCACGAAGGCATCTGGTCTCCGGAGGATCTATTCGTTGCATCGGCCAACATCTGTCTGATGACGACGTTCCTGGCGATGGCGGAGCGGGCAGGTCTGGCCTTTACCTCATACGAGAGTGTGGCCGAAGGGCGGCTGGAATTGGTCGATGGGAAGTTTCAGTTCACGACCATCACGTTGAAGCCGACCATTACGCTCCCAGCAAACGCCGATGCGGCCAAAGCCAAGGAGTTGATCGAGAAAGCCGAGGCGAACTGTCTGATTTCCAACTCCATGAAGGCGAAAGTTAGCTTGGAACCGACCATCCGGTAGCAGGGTGCCGGGGGTAGCCCGATCGTCCTCCTGCTCGCGGAACAGAGGAGGGGATGGAGGCTGATGATCTTCTGTGCTCGCGCAACGCGCGGCCTCCGAAGGCCCTCGTTGGACGCGCGCAATGGAAGATCAATCAGCCCCCACCCCTAAAGAGAGAACAAGCGAGCTTGGAGGGATCATCTGTAGCTTTGTTCGATGCGCGCATTCGAGGATCGACCAGGCTACCCTTGAGAAAATAAGTAGGGATGGAGCGGATGCGCGCAAGGGGGGACTCATCCGGACCATCCTAGAACAAAATATCAGCTTCCCGCTCTTGACCGGTCATGAAGAGAGCGATACAGTGCCTACCAATCGTATGAAACAGAAGGCGATAGCGTTCGACAAACACTTTGATGCGCGAGAAGTTGCTTCCTATGGCGTCATGGAAGCCGCGCATTATCTGCGCATTCCACGCACGACCATCCGAGACTGGGTCTCAGGCCGGCATTACCGCAGCACCACCGGCATGCGCTTCTCCAGACCGATCATCCAGGTGCCCGATCCAGACATGAAGTTGCTCTCCTTCATGAACCTCGTGGAGATCCACGTTCTCGATGCCATTCGCCGCAAGCATGAGATCCCATTAGAAAAAGTCAGAACCGCGATGAACTACCTCTCGAAGCAATTTCCTTCGAGGCATCCCTTGGCCGATCAGGAATTCGACACCGATGGATTGAACCTCTTCATCAAGAAATTCAGTCAATTGATCAACATCTCTCAAGAAGGACAATTGGCCATCCAAGAAGTCCTCCAGGCACATCTCCATCGAATCGAACGAGATCTCAGGGGCATCCCAGTCAGACTGTATCCGTTCACGCGGAAACGCGACCTCCAAGAAGAGCCCAGAGCCGTCGTGATTGATCCACAAGTATCCTTTGGCCGGCCTGTGCTGGCAGGCACCGGTATTCCAACGGCCGTGATCGCGGAACGCTATAAGGCCGGCGAATCCGTGGACGACTTGGCAGAGGATTATGGACGGCGGCGGCTCGAAATCGAAGAAGCCATCAGGTGCGAACTCTCTGTCGAAGCGGCCTGAGACGCCCGTCTTCTTCCTCGATCGTTCTCTGGGGAAGCGGGCGTGGCTGCATTTATCCTGACATCAGGAGATCTGCAAGGCGAGGAAATGGCAGAGATCTTCGTGAAGGCACTCCCCCGCATCACCCGGTTTCTGAAGAACCACACAAAACCGTTCATCGCCAAGGTCGCAAAGGACGGTTCCGTCTCGCTGCTCTTTCAATAAGTGTGGCGCAAAGGCGTAAGGAGCTTTCTTTGCTCCCGGAGCACGCGCCCTCAGAAGGTGTATGAGAGGGCAGACTAGACGGTCTCCTGTGCTCGTGCAACGCGCGGCCGCGGAAAGCCCTCGCTCGGGCTAATGGCACGTCTCGGCGTGCCAGTGGTTGGGAGGGTGAGAAAGTTGCGCGCGCAGTGGAAGATCATCAGCCCCCATCACTGAGAGTCGTCGAGCGAGCCCGAAGGAGACACTCCAGGTTGTTAGAAAAGGATCTCGGGCGCATTCTTTCTCACTTACATCTTAAATGCCCTTACCAAGAAATTCGGCAAATTGAGGTCTATGGATAAAATCTCTAGGCATCAGTTCCTCAATCCTCTCCGGAAATTGTTTTGGATACTCGCCTGTCGACTTGAACCCGTCTGGTACCGCAAACAATCTTGTCATGACGATGAACTTTTGCTTAACGAGACCATTGTCCGCAGCAAAGCGCAGTATATATCCGACTTCGAACCCTCCAGGCGTAAACCAACCTCGTCGCATCAGAATCGGAATCAACGAAGGGCTTCTCGCCAACACCTGATGTAATGCACACAACGCATCAAGTACATTTCCCAATGTTCCTTCTTGGATGTTACTGAGCAGATCATGCTTTAAAGAATTGTACGTCTGCCACCAGGACAGAGGAATGTATGTTTCTTCGGAGAGATTTTTCCACGGGGCAAACGGGCAACGATATCGCGGAGGTGACACAAGCATGACACTGCGGGTATTGGGGAGGTCGAGTGAGCTTGAATGTAGGAAAGCATAATCTTTGATTGTGCAGTCCTTCTTGGCCTTTGTTTTCCCGTTAACTTGTACGGGATCATCGGCGATCCGTTCACGAAAAACGGAGTCAAGAATCCCGCAGGCGTCCATTAGGCATGAGATCAATCGAGGCGTCTTCAGAGTTTCGTTCTCGATGGTCAAAGGAACTCTCTCAGAAAAATCCAGGATCTCGCGCTCGATGCGTTCATACCAGGCAAAGACTTGGTCAACGATATACTCCTCCACCCTCAAATACTCCTTCCTCTAGGCGACACACCACATAACTCATAATGTCTCAGGACTAGGGGAGCGCAGGCATAGCTGAATCTGTTACCAACGAGAAGAAGTGAGCGTCCATCACAAAATCGTTGGCGTTCTTCTTGATATGTAAGGACTGCACGGTCTTGCTGTCTTGTAGAATTTCTTGGCGTCATAGCTAAATTTCCCTCTTGAAAGACAAGCACTGGGGTCGTTGCTTGACCTCACATCTTTACGCTCACGCGAGAGCGGCCAGGGTTCCGATGCAAGACGAGGCTGGTCTGTCTTGTTGGCCGGACCGGAACCCCCACCCGAAAAACCAGACAGACCAGAACGACCGTTACGCGACTTTGTTGGCGGCCTTTTCTAAGAGCTCATGAATCAGTGACTGATAGGGCGTCCCTTGCTTAGCGGCCATCTTTCGGAGCTGGCTCAACAACCGCGGCGAGAGACGAATGGCGATCAGCTGCTTCGCCATGCCGCTGGCCGGTCTGCCGACCCGACGCGCGCGCTTCAATTGTGCGTCTGTCGCTTCCGGGATGTCGGAAAAATCAATCTGCGAGTCGGGCATATGCTTGACGTTCCTTGCGGCTCGCCTGCCTGGCCCTGATAATACGGATCGTTTCTTTTTCATGTGTTGTCCTCCGTATCGTATACACCACAAAGAGGATTCGTCCCGTCAATGATCGCCCGATGCGCTGACGGCGACGTTCGTGCGTCGAGCGTTCTGGGTCGTCGCCATCCACGTATCGGAGTCGGCGAAGACGGTGGTGGCCTCCTCGAACGGAACGCCATGCTTCTCGAAGTTCGCAATGGCCTTCGGAATGTCCCACGTAAACACATTATGGTATATACACTAATTACCCGAGTGTCGCAAGATTGAGGGAGGGAGTACAAGAAGGGGGCAAGCACTGCTCGAATGCGGAGCCAGTTCCAGCCCGCGATCGCCGAAAGATGAGCCGATTGACGAATGACCGTTGACGTTCTCCTAGCTGTGGCGTCTTGCGACAGTGACCAGATTCTTATCGGGGTCTTTCTCGCCAGTTGCGGCGATCTGTCGGTGTCGCCTTCGGACCTTCCTCCCTAACACATTGCTTGTGCTGAGATTTAACCTCGCACCGTTCCATGCCTGTCTGGCATCTCACTCGCAAAGAGTTCCAGCAGATGAGAATGAAGGGGCACTCTATCATTGAGGCGGCGCGATGAAGTCTAAGGCTAACATTGCCTTGGTCATCTTCTTACTTATCGGCGCGTATTTCCTGGTTACCGAGCATCGGGCGCACCTTGCCGGGTGGATATCCTCCTGGGGGGTGTCCTATTGGTGGCCCTATGTGCTCTTGCTCGCCTGCCCGTTGATACACCTGTTCATGCATGGCGGCCATGGCCCTGGAGGTCATGGGTCGAGTGACGCATCGAACGAATCAACCAAGGGGAAAGAACATGGATCACACCACTGAACCAGCCTATGGACTATGGTCGCTGGTGATCATCAATTCATTGGTGTTCATGATCTTCGCCTTCAGCTTTGCCAAACCCCAATCGTCGCGTGACTGGCGTTCCTTTGGGGCCTTCTCGGCTTTTCTGATTGCGTTGTTTACTGAAATGTATGGCTTTCCGCTGACGATCTACCTCTTGTCGGGCTGGCTCTCAACGCGCTTTCCTGGCATCGATTGGATGTCGCACGATGCGGGGCATCTGCTCGAAATGATTTTTGGCTGGAAAACAAATCCGCATTTCGGACCGTTTCATCTCCTCAGCTACATCCTGGTCGCCGCAGGCTTCTGGCTGCTGGCCTCGGCCTGGAAGGTGCTCTATGAGGCACAGCGCTATCACAGGCTTGCGACGACCGGACCGTACGCGCGGGTGCGGCACCCTCAGTACGCGGGTTTCACTCTGATCATAGCCGGGTTTTTGTTTCAGTGGCCGACGCTGGTCACACTCGCGATGTTCCCGATCCTGGTGTACATGTACGTGCATCTCGCGCGGCGTGAAGAGCGGGATGCACGCACGGAATTTGGGGATGCGTACACCCGCTATGAAGCGAATACGCCCGCCTTCTTTCCCAGATTTGGCTCAGGAAAAACGATAACGGAGCCGAGGTAAGGTGGTGGCAACTGATCCGGTATGTGGCATGCCGGTCGACGAAGCAATTGCGGCAGGTGACGTCCTTCCGAAAAAGTAGACCAGCCTTAACTGGAAAAATGCGAATTACCTGATTTCCAACTCCATGAAGGCTCGTGTGAGCTTAGAGACCACGATTGTCCAAGGACAAGCTGATTGACAAATGACTGTTGACGTTTTCTCCTCTGTGGCGTCTTGCGACAGTGACCAGATTCTTATCGGGGTCTTTCTCACCAGTTGCAGCGATCTGTCGGTGTCGCCTTCGGACCTTCCTCCCTAACACATTGCTTGTGTTGAGATTTAACCTCGCACCGTTCCGTGCCTGCCTGGCATCTCACTCGCAAGGACTCTCAATGGACGAGAAGGCGGGGAGGCCTATTTTATGGAGGCAACGCAATGAAAGCTGTACTGGTCGGAGTTGCGCTGTTGGCGTTTGCCGGAGGCGCAAGCCTGAAAGAATTGAACGTGTCTCAGCCGGAGCGTGATGTGCTGAGCGGCCAGGTCATCTATTCGACGATCTGTATCCGTTGTCATGGGGTCGAGGGGAAGGGAAATGGGCAGATGAAGTTTACTCCTCCGGCCGCCGACCTTACCTCCCTAGCGGTGCAAGAGAAGCTGGATGCGAGGTTATTCAAGAGCGTGCATGACGGCAGGCAGAATACCGCGATGGGAGCCTGGAGGGAAGCACTCACAGACGATGAGATTTGGGATGTGCTCGCCTATGTGAGAACCCTGGCTCCTGAACAAGCCGGCGGCATGGGCAGTGGGCTTCGATGAGATCGACGCTCTGCCGGATTGCGTTGGGGTTCTGGATCGTGACAATTGCGGTTGTCGGCTGGTTCTTTGTGAGGGGATGGACGACGCAGGGCACAGATGGACGGATTCAAATCGTGTTGGCGCCGGCAGAGCGAGACTTGATCTTGGGCGAGATGCGGATGCTCCTGAAGGCGGTTCACAGCGTGGTCACAGGCTTGGCCGGTCAGGATCAGGAAGCGGGTCGAACGCAGATTGAGCAGGCAGTTCGCTCGGCTGGAATGGACATGGCTGCGGACGTGAACCCGGCGCTCATGGCGAAGTTGCCGCTCCCGTTCAAGCAAATGGGTATGTCGATCCACAAGGACATGGATGCTCTCGCGGATGCGATTGTCCAGAAAGAGACCCCCCAACAGATTCTCCAGCGCCTCTCCAGCATGACGGCCCGCTGCACGGGATGCCATGACATGTATCGATTCGCGGCGGAGCGTTAAACGTGAAACGAGGAAAGCGACGAGAATCTGCTAACGTAGCGAAGGCGAAACACATGAAATCAGGGCTTGCGCGTCGTGCAAGTGAAAGTCCATATGGCTGAACAACAGAGCGAGCAGGCGGCGAGCAGTCTGTGCGATCAATTGCAGATCACAGGGGAGGAGCTGCAGACCAGGCTGGCGTTTCTCTCCTTTGGTGAACAAGACAGACGGAATCTCGTCGAGATTCACGACGTGGTTTCTTCGCACATCGACGAGATCATCGGAGAATTTTACGACCACTTGCTGCAATTTGAGGAATTGCGCGGGATCTTGTCCGATGCGAAGCTCGTGGAGCGACTTAAGGGGACCCAGCGCCAGTATTTACTCAGTCTTGGGCTATCCGCCGATTGCGTGGAGTATGCGGAGGGGCGGCTTCGAATCGGGTTGACGCACGAACGAGTCGGGCTCAAGCAGAAGTGGTATTTGGGGGCGTACCACAAGCTCTTCGGGTTAATCCTGCAACGGCTTGCGGTTCGTTATTCGGGAGACGCGAGCAGGCTTTCCTCATTGGTCCTCACGCTGAACAAGATCATCACACTCGATGAGATCTTTGTCGTGGAGACCTATTATCATGCGACGATGCAGCGTTTGGAAGACAGCCTGCATCAACTGAAGGACGCCCATCGGCAGCTTGAAGACTTCTCCCGGCGGGACTCTCTCACGCCGGTGGATAACCGGCGCGCACTGATGGAGGCGCTGGCCATGGAGTTTCACAGGAGCCGCCGCTATCAGCATCCGTTCGCATTGTTGTTTCTTGATGTGGATCACTTCAAAGAGATCAATGACCGGCATGGGCATGTGTTCGGCGATCATGTGTTGCTCCATATAGTGCAGTTGGCCAGGGGAATCATCCGTCCACCCGATATCATGGGCCGCTACGGGGGTGAGGAGTTTGCGATCGGATTGGTGGAGTGCTATCAATCCGGCGCCCTGCAGATTGCCGAGCGTATCAGGCTGAAAATCGCACAGGAGCAGTTTACGTGGGAACATCATTCCACTGTGGTAACGGTCAGTATCGGGGTCGTGATGTTATCTCCGGAAATCGATCAAGTCGAGACACTCGTGATGCGCGCGGATCAGGCCATGTATTACGCCAAGCACAGAGGTCGGAACCGAGTCGAGTTGTACAGCGGAGCCTGCGCCTCGGAGAACCAACTGTGACGAATTGAGCTTCTATACATGGTGTGATTGGCGATTGATCTTCCTGGAGCCTGTCCGACAGTGACCGTTCTACTGCGGCGAACGATTTGCAACCATCTGCATCGTTCTCGGCATTGAAAAATCCTCAACGTATTCCAGCGAGTACGTCTCAGGCTTTTCAGGGCCTGTGGCCTTGCATCTGGCCGCTGCTCGTTAAGCCGCACAAAACAAAAAGGATCATACGTAATGAACCCCAGCATCATTTCTAGACGGCTGCTGCTGCTACTGAAGTGCTTTGCGGCGCTGGGGCTGCTCGCCGCGCTCGAGCATCTTGCTCCTGCACAGGCCTGGGCGAGCCCGGACAATGATGGTTCACAGATGCCGCTGAGCGGAGAGATGATCGATCTAACCATCGGCGAGCAGTTGTTCCGTCTTGACGACCGAACCGCGCCAGCCATCACGATCAATGGGACCATACCGGGTCCTGTCATTCGTCTGAAAGAAGGCCAACCGGCGACGCTACGTGTCACGAACCGCATGGAAGAAAGCACGTCGATTCACTGGCATGGATTGCTTCTGCCGCCCGCCATGGACGGCGTGCCTGGCGTGAGCTTCGCAGGGATCAAGCCGGGCGCGACCTTTACCTATCGCTTTCCGGTCAAGCAGAGCGGCACCTACTGGTTTCACAGTCACTCAGGGGGCCAGGAGATGCGGGGCATGTATGCGCCGATGATCATCGATCCCATCGAGCCGGAGCCCTTTCGCTACGAGCGTGACTATGTGGTCATGCTTTCGGATTGGAGTTTTGAATCACCCGAAACTCTGTTCTCAAATCTGAAAAAACAAGGAGGTTACTACAACTTCCAGAAACGTGCGGCGGGCGAGTTCTTGACCGATGTCAGGCGCATGGGTTTATGGACGGCGATCAAGAACTACTTGATGTGGGATCAGATGCGGATGGACCCGACCGACTTCGCGGACGTCACCGGATACACCTTCACCTATCTGATGAACGGCTTGTCGCCTGCAGGCAACTGGACGGGGCTGTTTCGTCCAGGCGAGCGGGTACGGCTGCGATTTATCAACGCGGCCAGCATGACCTTCTACGATGTGCGCATCCCGGGTCTCACCATGACGGTGGTGCAGGCCGATGGGCAGAACGTCCAGCCCGTCACGGTGGATGAGTTTCGCATGGGAGTGGCGGAAACCTACGATGTGATCGTCGAGCCTGCCGAGGACCGCGCCTACACCATCTTTGCCGAGACGATGGATCGCAGCGGTTATGCGCGCGGCACGCTGGCACCGCGCTCGGGCATGAGCGCGGAGATTCCTGCACGCAGGCCCAGACCGCTTCGAACGATGGAGGATATGGGCATGAGTATGGAGGGCATGGACATGCCTGGTATGAAGATGCCCGGGATGAACCCGTCCGGCGATATGGCGAACAGGAACCCGTCTGACGACAATCCGCACAGGGAGCACATGCAGCACGGTTCGGGAACGCCGCCTGTGCAAGATATGCAAGAGATGCCGGCCATGAATGCGGACGTTCAAGGCCGCTCGAAGATACCCGGCGCCGAGCCCGTCAAGCATGGCCCAGACGATCATGGTCCCGGCAATCAAATGGTGGCTGAGTATTCGCAGAACCGGATGGGGGAACCAGGAAGGGGGCTGGAAAACAGTGATCGGCGAGTGCTGCGCTACACCGATTTGAAAAGTCTTGAGGCCTACCCCGACCAGCGGGAGCCGGAGCGGGAAATTGAAATGCATCTCACCGGCAGCATGAACCGGTATATGTGGTCGTTCAACGGCAAGAAATATTCAGAAGCCCCAGATCCGATCCGCTTTCGCTATGGCGAGCGGGTGCGCTTGACCTTTGTGAACGATACGATGATGGAGCATCCGATCCATCTGCACGGGATGTGGATGCATTTGGAGAATGGCACCGGCGCCTATCTTCCACGGAAACATGTGGTCGTGGTCAAGCCGGCAGAACGACTATCTGTCGCCGTCACTGCGGATGCCCCTGGGCCCTGGGCGTTTCACTGCCATCTGCTCCTTCACATGGAGGCGGGGATGTTCCGCGTCGTCGAGGTGTCTGATAAATAACGGGGGTGCGCTAGTGAGAGGTTCTCTGCGAGCTGTCCTTGCGATGGTGCTGACTGGCTTGCTCAGCGAGGGCATCGCCGCTACGGTTGCCTCCGCACAAACTGTACAAGAGACCTCCATGACACCCGCTGCGACCACCCCATCCACTATGCCGAAGACACCCGGCGCGCCCACTCCTGATGCGTCTGTTACATTAGCCCCTTCCACCGGACAAGAAGGTGTGCGACCTACTGTATCTCAACGACGTAATTGGCCTGCTCCCGTCAACGATCAGGAGCATCGTCTATTCACTCTCATCGACGTCCTCGAATACCGCCCGAAAACAGGTGGGAGTCAAGGGCATGACGACTATCGATGGGACATCGAGGGCTGGTACGGCGGGGACTACAACCGACTCTGGTTCAAAAGCGAAGGACAGCGCGACACCGCCTTCAAAGCGGATTACGATGTGGACTTTCAGCTCCTGTATGGGAGGTTCATCAGAAAATATTATGATCTACAAATGGGCGGCCGTGTCGAAACGCAGTCCTTCAAGGGGGGTAATGTGACGCGAGGCCTAGGGGTCATCGGAATCGAAGGGCTTGTTCCGTACAACTACGATTTTGAGTCTTCTTTGTTCATCGACCAGAATGGCGCGGTGTCCGCCAGGCTGGCATTCACGAAAGACCTATTGCTGACGCAACGCCTGATCCTCCAGACCCGCTTCGAGACCAACGCCGCCGTACAACGAGTCGAGGAATTCACGACCGGTTCCGGGCTCAACAATCTCGAATTCGGAGGGCGGCTGCGCTACGAAATCCGGCGCGAGTTTGCACCCTACGTCGGCATCTCCCTCGACCGGAGCTTTGGCGAGACCGCCACCCTCGTGCGCCAAGATGGGGGCAATCCGTCGCAGGTTCGATTCGTCTTGGGTGTACGGGCGTGGTTCTAAACGGGAACCTTTTATAGGCGGGAACAGGCACCAAAAAGAAGGGCGTCAGTTCCCAACAGTATGTAGCCGATCGAGCGGCGAGCCTGCTGGTTTAACCAAACAAACGAGATAGACTGAACAGACCAAATGAACAAAAGCCACTGGCGGAATTTTTCAGTAATCTGCTAGGATGCCCGCTCGACCGAAATAAGGCCGGTCGTGTCGTCTCAGAATCGAATAACCAAGGAGGATGCATGAATCGGATACTTGTGGGAACTGCGATTGTGGTGTCGGCTCTCGTGCCGCTTGCCGGCTGCTCGTCCTATTACACGGGCAAGCAGGAAAAACCCTTGTACGCGAAGGCGATCCTCGCCGGCCCCGGCATTACGGGAGAGGCGAATCTCTACGAGAAGTACGAAGGGCGCGTCACGATCAAGTTAAAGCTCACCGGCACGCCGGACAGCAAGTTGAAGCCGGGACGCCATGCGATCCATATTCACGAAGTCGGCAACTGCGAGCCCTTCGCAGCGGCCAAGGGGCACTATGATGGGAATGTGGATGCGGCAATCAATCCGGAGGCGAACGTCACCTCTGGGTTAGGGAACCATCCCTACCATCTCGGCGATCTCCAGAACCTTTCCGTGAACGATGATCGGAACGGGTCGTTGTATACAATCACGAGCCGGGTGACGCTGTCTGAGGGGCTCAACACCTTGTTCGATAAAGACGGGAGCGCGTTCATCATCCATGAGTTCGACGATAAGTATCTTCCGGACCCGGTGACAAAGGATGCACCGGGTGGGCCCCGTATCGCGTGCGGCGTGATTGTGAAAGAGTGAACACTCGCCTACGCTTGATCTAATCTTCATTATTCTCCTTTGCCGGACAGTTTGTCGTTCGCGGCCATCGTAGCCATTTCGGCTACGATGGCCGGTCGGTGAGCCTCTCGCCAGTCTTCTGTGGCATCCTGCAACAATCACTGGGTCAGCGCTGTGGCTTTTAGCTCCAGGGCGATCAGAGGCTCATGGCTAATCATGTGATTTGCCATGAGTAAAGGATAGGCCGAGCCCTCTTGATAGTGGCACGGTCTTGGCACAATGGACGGCTATGATGCGGCTGTTGTCGGCTATTCTTGGGATGGCTATGCTCCTGAGCTGTTCAGGCGAGAGGACTCGGGTCGAGACCGAGCAGCCTCGGGAGGCCAGCCAAACAGGCAGCGCGCCGATAGAATTCTCTCCGCCCTCCCCAGAAACCATTCCAGGTAGTCAACTGGGCGAACAGATCCGGCTTGGCTATGAGATTGTCGTCAATACACAGGAGTATGCCCGACCCTATGTCGGCAATCGCCTGAACTGCACCAACTGTCATCTCGACGGCGGGCTCAATCCAAACGCTGCCTCGTTCGTCGGCCTAGCTGCAGTCTATCCCACGTATCGCACTCGCAACGCGAGGATGAACACGCTCGCCGATCGTGTCAACGAGTGTTTTGAGCGGAGTCTGAATGGGCGAGCGCTTCCGCCGGACAGTTCGAAGCTGCAGGCCATCGTGGCCTATATCACCTGGCTCTCACGCGGAGTGCCGAGCGGTGCGACAATACCCTGGCGAGGCCTCCAGCGCATTGATTCACGGCGACCAATCGATTCAGACAGCGGGAAGAAGGTGTTTGCGAGCAAATGTGTCTTCTGTCACGGCTCCGATGGCCTGGGAACGATGGTGGCGCCGCCGGTCTGGGGACCGCAGTCCTACACGATTGGAGCAGACATGGCACGGGTGAGCGTGGCCGCTGCCTTTATTAAATCGAACATGCCGCGTAGCTGGGGTTGGAGCCTATCGGATGATGATGCCTACGATGTTGCCGCCTATATCAACGCCCAACCGCGGCCAGATTTTCCCGGCAAAGCGAACGATTGGCCGAAGGGCGGCAAGCCTGTAGATTCTCCCTACTGAGGCGTGAAACGTGAAAGGTTAAACGTGAAGCTTCAGGAGAAGCCGCAATGAAACTTACCGTCGCCTACCATGGTGGAACTCGGCATGACATCACGAGCGGCAAGCACCGGGTTGTGACCGATCAGCCGGTCGAGGATGGGGGGCAGGATGCCGGCATGAGTCCTGTCGAACTCTTCGTCGGTTCACTTGCTAGTTGTGTGGGGTACTTCGTGGGTCGCTATTGCGACCGCCATCAGATCTCGACCAAAGGGTTGAGCGTCGAGGCGGAATGGACCATGGCGGAACAACCGCATCGGGTGGGCCAGGTCACATTGGCAATTCACTTGCCGCATCGCATCACGGTCGAACACAGCGAGCGACTCCTGAAGGTGGCACATGGCTGCACCGTGCATCAATCCTTCGCGGTGCCTGCCGGCGTGGCGATCGAACTCAATTCCCATCACCGTGGGGAGAAGCCATCGTGAACGAAGAACCAACCTCCGGGCCTCTGTCGCGGCGGACCTTACTGGAAAGGGTCATCCAGGGACCGGGTGTGACGTTCGAGCTGGGCCATGGGAACCGGCGCGGATGTGATGAAACGGCTTGCTGCATCGATGGTTGGCGGTGTGGCCTCAGCGATGCTGTTGACGCTGATCGTCATTATGGAAGGACAACCACATGGGGTTGCCCTCCAAAATGGGGAACATTCAACGTAGGTATCAATAATCGAAGAGGAGGAAGACTGACATGAAAACACGGACGAAGGCTGTGACAATGATCCTCGTCATGTTCTTGCTTGCACCTGTGCTGTCCTGGGCAGACATGAAGGACAAGGGGATGATGGGCTCTGGCATGATGAAAGAAGGGCAGATGCCGATGATGCAAGGGAAGGAAATGGAGCACCAGGACATGCAGATGATGCATGAGATGATGGGCATGATGCATGGGATGATGGGGATGATGAAAGGGATGACGCAAGATCCTACGATGCAAGACACGATGAAGAAGCAGATGGAGCGGATGAACGAGATGATGAAGCAGCATCAACATATGATGGATGAACACCAGGGAATGATGAAGAAAGGGAAAGAGTGATGTGGGAGCGTCGCAGTCCAATAGAGCCGTGATATCGAACAAGAGGGCTTCCGGGAAGCTCCGGTTTTACCCGAAAGGAGAGAATCAGGAAGCCGCGTGGGAGAGGAAGAATGGTACTGGTGGGGTCAGCGTTGTTCAGTGTGTCTGCCTGCGGTCAGAGGAGTCATAGGCTGGGAGAAATGAAGGAGGAGGTACTCAAAGCGAAGGCCGAGCTGGCATCAGAAGCCAAGGTCACGATCAAGAAAGCCATCAAGGCTGCTTCCGAGAAAGTTCAGGGAACGGTGATTGAGGCTGAGTTGGAAAAGACGCAAGGAAAAACAATTTGGGAAGTAGCGGTGGTGACCACTGACGGGACTGTGATGGAAGCCATCGTGGACAGTGAGACCGGCGCTGTTACCACTGTTGAGAAAAAGAAGTCTGACATGGAGTGTTGCTTGTAAAAACATGTTGCGCACTGAGTCACACGCTGGTGTGCCAGAACGTCACGATATCGCGTTGACAAGAAGATGTTGATGTCGCTAAGTTTCGACAGTTCGAAACTCCGAAATAGAAGGTTGTCTTCATGTCTCGCGCTCAGGTCGACACATCGCTCTTTGAGCATCACGCCGAAGTCTGCAAGATCTTTTCGCATCCCAAGCGACTGCAGATCATTGAAACGCTGCGGGACAACGAACTCACTGTCGGCGAGGTCGTTGATCGTCTCAGCCTTCCCAAAGCCAATGTGTCCCAGCACCTCGCGGTCCTACGTCAGAAGAGGGTCGTCATGACTCGTCGGGCAGGCCTGAATATTTACTATCGGATTGCCAATCCAAAAATCCTCCAGGCCTTCGATCTCATGCGGCAGGTGCTCGTCGAACAACTCGAAAATGGGGAACGGCTTGCGAAGCGACTGAAAAGGCGGTGAATTTTTTTGACTCATAGTTGCATAGTTGCAAGTCTAGTTGACCATGCAGCGAGCGGGATGAGTCACATCAGGGGGCAGGCGCAACGGGATGCCCCCCCCCGAAGCGGATCGGACCGGTTCAAAGATTCTGCCCGCCTACCCATGACCGGGATGCTGGTGTTCGCGTTTGTGGATACAGGGGGAAGCGATCCATTGTGCAAGGGCATAACAAGAGTGGCGAAGAAATATAAGGTTGTCTCATGAACAAGTCCTCGCAAGCGATTCCCTGGCTGACCCGGTTTTCTGTTGAAAGACCCGGGTGGGTGATTGCCGGGACCCTGGCGATCACCCTCCTCTTCCTCACGCAGTTCCCACGAGTCCAGACCGATACGGATCCCAAGAACATGCTGCCCGTCACGTCGCCTGTGCGGGTTTCGAATGATGAGGTCGAGCGGTGGTTTGCCCTCCACAAGGATGTGATGGTCCTGGGGATCGTGAACGATGAAGGGATCTTTACCCAGGGGACCCTAGAACGGATCGCCCGGATCACGCAGGCCATCCTGAAAATTCCTGGCGTCGTAGTTCGGGACGTGACCAGCCTCACCACGACGGATAACGTCTTGGCAGAAGACGGCCAGCTGGTGGTGCGTCCGGCTGTCGCCGAGATCCCGCGCATCCCAGCGGCGATGGCAGCCCTCAAACAGACGCTCCTCTCTAATCCCCTCTTTGTGGACAGATTGCTCTCGAAGGACGGAACCACCACGGCGATCTACGTGCCCTTGGAGGGAGGGGCGAACGCCACGGTGATTGCAGATCGGATCAAAGCCGTGCTGGCGGAGGAAGTGGGTCCTGAGCAGTACTACCTCGCCGGGGACCCGGTGGCCCGCGATACCTTCGGTATTCAGATGTTCTATCAGATGGCCATCCTCTCCCCGATCGCCGGGTTGGTGATGTTTGTCGTCCTCTGGTGGATGTTTCGAAGCCTCACACTGGTCTTGGCGGTGATGGGGGTCGCGATGGTCAGCATCATCTGGAGCACAGGGCTGCTCATCAGCCTGGGGTATCCCATCCATATCATGAGCTCGATGAGCCCCGTCTTCCTGATGGCCATCGCCACCGACAGCATTCACATCTTCAACGAGTTTGGCTTCCGGCTCAGGGAGGTTCGGGATAGGCGGGAGGCCGTGCTCGAGACGATCGCGGCCGTGGGCCGGCCTGTCGTGTATTCCGACTTGGCCACGGCAGTCGGGTTCGTCGCGCTAGTGACGGTCGCGATCGTCCCTGTGAAGATCTTTGGGCTCCTGGTCGGGTTCGGCACCCTCGTCATCTTGTTGATGAGCTTCACGCTCGTCCCCGCGGTCTTAATGCGGCTCAACAAGAACCGCCTCCTCCAGGAGGTGCAAAACACCGACGCCGCGTCCTCATCCTGGCTCTCCAGTCTCGGAGAATTCTCTGTGCGGCACCCGAAGTCGATTGGCCTCGCGAGCTGCGTGTTGCTGGTCATTGCCGGTGTCGGACTTTCTCGGATCGAGGCCAATAACAACATGGTCCACTGGTTCAAGCCTGACAGCGATATCCGTACGGCAGACCGCGTGATGAACACGCGTCTCGGTGGCACGGCCACGGCCTACCTCGTCATTCAAGGTTCGACAGAGGACGTAATGAAAACGCCCGCCATGCTCCGCGACATCGAGGGGCTGCAACGGGAGTTGGAGAAAGATCCCCGGGTGGGAAAAACCTTCTCGGTGGTCGACTATGTGAAACGGATCAATCGGGTCCTGCACCAGGACGACCCGACCTACGACCGAATCCCCGACTCGGTGACCGAGATCGCTCAGGATCTCTTCCTCTTCGGGATGGCAGCGAAACCCTCTGATCTCGACAACGTCGTGGACTATCCGTTCCAGAAAGCCAACATCTTTCTTCAGCTCAAGAGTTGGGATGCCGGGGTCATGGCGGACCTCCTCCGTCGGACAGAGGGCTACGTGCGAGCCCATCCTCTCACGGGAGGGGCAACGCTCCGGCCTGCCGGCATCGCCTATTTCAATCTGGTGTGGAGCGACGAGGTGCTCTGGGGAATGGTCCGGAGCTTCCTGGCGGGCCTCGTGCTCGTCCTGATCCTTGTGATCATCCAACTGCGCTCGCTCCTGTGGGGAATCCTCGCCTTCCTTCCCCTCTTTTTCACCATCGCCTTCATCTATGGAGTCGTCGGGTTTGTGGGGAAGGATTTCGACATGCCTGTCGCGGTGCTCTCGACCTTGTCGCTCGGGATGGCGATCGATTTCGCCATTCACTTTGTGGGCCGGTTCCGGCGCCACTATGCCACCGAGCCCGACTTAGAGAAGGCCCTCCTCTGGACCGTCACTCGACCGGGAAAGGGGATCATGCGAAACGCCGTACTCTTTGCGGTGGCCTTCTCGGTCATGGTCTTTGCCTCACTCACGACCTACATCACGGTGGGGATCCTCATCATCGGCATCATGCTGCTCTCGGCTGTCTTGACCCTTGTGGGGCTTCCGGCCCTGATCATGCTCTTTCATAAACGGCTCCCGCTCTCATCGGAGGAGGTACCACGGTGAAAACATTGATCGCATTCTGCACAACTTTGCCTTTGATTCTTATGACAACGGTTGGGCAACCGAGTGCCGCTGTGGCGTCAGACGCGA
Source organism: Nitrospirota bacterium (assembly GCA_016200355.1). Lineage (GTDB taxonomy): Bacteria > Nitrospirota > Nitrospiria > Nitrospirales > Nitrospiraceae > Palsa-1315. The sequence goes on along the minus strand of JACQEY010000060.1, from coordinate 10,529 downwards.
TGGAGATCATCCAGAAATCTCAGGCCGCCTTCTTTGAGGCCGGCCAGGATCTGAAGGCGCGCATCAAGATGACGCTCATGACCCGCGAAGGCCAGCAACGACTGCGCGAGCTTACCATGCTGCGCAAAAACTTCCCCGCGGGGGAACAGAAGTACTTCCTCTACTTCCACAGCCCGGCTGACGTGAGCGGAACCATCTTCATGGTCTACAAATATCCTGTGAAGGACGACGATCGCTGGCTGTTCATCCCGGCGCTGAATCTGGTCCAGCGCGTGGCGGCACGCGACAGCCGGTCCAGCTTCGTGGGCTCCGACTTCTCCTATGAGGATGTCTCCGGGCGTGATGTTGAAGCCGATATCCACCAGGTGCTCCGGACTGAGGCGCTGGGAAGTCGGCAGACGGTGGTCATTGAGAGCGTGCCCACACGAGAAGCCGACTACGCCAAAAAGGTGAGCTGGATTGACCAGGTCACTTTTCTTCCGCTGAAGGAAGAGTACTACGATGTGCAAGGCGCTCTGTACAAGGTCTTCACGGCCGATGAGATCCGGGACGTGCAGGGATTGCCCACCGCCACGAAGCGCACGATGACGAACGTGAAGACCGGGCACAAGACCGACGTGGTGCTCGATGCGGTTGCGTACAACGTCGGCCTCGGTGACGAGATCTTCACCGAACGGGCGCTCCGACGGCCTCCGGAGAAGTGGCTCAAGTAATCGTAAGACGTGTGGAGTGAAGAGTGAGACGCCCATGGATGCTTCGATTGGTCATCTTTCTGGCCTCGGTTGTCCTCTGGGTTCACTCCTCACGCTCCCTGTCTCACGCCTCAGACGTCTCGGCCGAGAATCTCTCCATCCATGGGTTTTTGCAGGCCAACTATGATATGCGCGTCACTGGGCAGCAGCCTTCGAATCCGCAAGGTGGCGACCTCTTGTTCGGGGAGGAACGGTTTCAGTTGCGGCTAGGGTACTCCAAGGAGAAGTTTCGCTTGTTCACACGGACCGACTTGTTCTATGACCATGTGGACAACCGACCGGGTTTTGAGTCGCGCGAAGCCTATGCTGAGGGCACTGTGGGGTCCTCCGATTTGAGAGCAGGCCGTCAGATTCTCATCTGGGGGGTGGGCGATTATCTCTTTATCAATGACATTTTCGCGAAGGATTGGGGAGCCTTCTTCTCCGGGAGACCCGTCGAGTATCTGCGGGTGCCTCAGAACGCTGCCAAGCTGGATTGGGGAACAACAGCGGTCTCGGCCGAGATCGTCGCGATCCCGTTTTTCCAGGAAGATAAGCTCCCTTCTCGCTCCAGCTTTGTCCAGTTTGATCCATTCTCAGGCGTGGCGCGGACCACGCAGCAGCCTGCCATGGAGTTTCAGAACACGGAGCTGGCCGCGAGGTTCTACGGCACGACATGGGGGTTTGACACGGCGCTGTACCTCTATCGCGGTTTTTTTCGCATGCCGGCGCTCCAGCCGAACAGCATGACGGCCCCGACCCTCGTGACAGAGACGTTTCCACGGCTCGCGGTCTATGGCGCGAGCACCAGAGGGAACGCATTGGGCGGGGTGGTGAGCGCGGAGGTCGGTTTCTATGACTCGCTTAATGATCAGGCCGGCCACAATCCGGCCATCCCGAACAGTTCGTTCCGGTATCTCGCGGGGTACCAACAGCAACCCTGGGAGGATTTCACCGTCGGTCTGCAATACTACGGCGAACTGATGTTCCATTACGATGCCTACCGGGCCACATTGCCGTCCGGATTTCCGTCTCAGGATCAGCACCGGCAGCTCATGACCCTCAGGCTCACGCAACTCTTCTGGAACCAGACCCTGCGGGTGGGCCTCTTCGCCTTCTACAGCCCCACGGATCAGGACTATTATCTGATTCCCGAAGTCCGGTACAGCATCAGCGATAATCTCTGGGTGTCAGCGACCGGGAATGTTTTCGGAGGACGACGTACGACCACCTTCTTCGGCCAATTCGGTGCAAACGACAACCTGGCCGTGACAGTGCGGTATGAGTTCTGACAGAGATTTTGCGGGAGATGATTATAGATGCCTGTCGTGACGGTTTTGAACAGCATGCGCAGAACTATGACGACTGGTTCGATGGGCACGAGTCGGTCTATCAGGCCGAACTCGCGGCTCTTCGGAAGTTCGTTCCCGTCACTGGAATGAGCATCGAAGTGGGTGTGGGGACCGGACTCTTTGCCGTGCCGCTCGGCATCCAGTTTGGGCTTGACCCGAGCCGCTGCATGCTCCAGAAGGCCCGTCGGCGAGGTCTTTCGGTCTGTCAGGCCGTGGGCGAACGGCTGCCCTTTCGCGACGCGCAGTTCGATCTGGTCCTGCTCGTCACCGTCATCTGTTTCGTGGACGATGTGCCGACGTTGTTGCAGGAACTTCATCGGGTTCTGAAGCGAGAGGGACGACTCGTCATCGGTTTTATCAACCGGGACAGTGAGCTTGGCAGGTCGTACGAATCGCGCAAGGAAGTGAGCATGTTTTACCGAGATGCGCGGTTCTATTCGGTAGCGGAAGTGGCTGACTGGGTGAAAGAAGCTGGCTTTGGTTCGCTGCGATTTTGCGAGACTCTCTTCGATGGCCCAACCGAGTTCTCAGCGAGAGGCCTGGAGGTTCGTGAGGGCTATTGCGATGGCACATTTGTCGTGCTCTGTGCCCGAAACACTTGAAAGGCTTTGAGTGCTGGTTGCTGCGCCGCTGGTTTTTAAGGAGGATGATCCATGATGGGCAATGGCATGACGGGCGATGGAATGGGAATCTGGATGCTTTTCGGTATAGTGTTCTGGATTCTGATAATCGTGGGGATCGTGCTCTTGGTGGTCTGGGTTGTGCAGAAGGCTCTGGGCGGTGGGGCAGGTGGAACTGAGGGGTCAGTTCTGGAGATCCTGAAGAAACGGTATGCCCGTGGAGAGATCTCAAAAGAGGAGTTTGAGGAAAAGAAACGGGATCTTTTATAGAGGAGCGCTCCTATGGCCAGGGATCGCTTACTGATAACAGCTGTTGTGTTAATTAGTGTTGGAATGGCAGGCATCTTCACCACTGCCTGGCTAGGGGGACCTCATATCTTCGGCGACGGACCGTTCCCTGGGAGCGGAATGATGCGCATGATGATGGGTAATGGAATAATACAGCAAGACCAAATGAAAAAAATGATGCAGGAGATGATGAGCGGGCGGCTCCCGCCAGGCATCAAACCGGAAGAGCTGCCTGAGCCGGGCAGTTTTGGAGCCAAATTGTTGGGCCGCCACTGCACCCAGTGCCATCACCTTCCGAGCCCCGCCATGCACACCGCTGAAGAGTGGCCTACAATAGAAGCCCGTATGTTCAGCCGCATGGAAATGATGGTTGGTATGAAGGGAATGATGGAGAGCATGATGGGACGGGGAATGATGGCCATTCAGGCCCTGACTGGCAAAGAACAGAAAGAGCTGCTGGCGTACCTGCAGCGACATGCCCTGCGCCCAGCCAGTGTAGAGAGTCTGGGGCCACCGGACACACCGGGTATGGAGCTTTTCCGGCGAACGTGTTCCCAATGCCACGCGTTGCCGGATTTCACACTTCATAATACTGATGAATGGCCCGGTATCGTGGAGCGGATGCGCAAGAACATGGCGACCATGGGCAAACCGGTCATCACGGATCACGAACGCGATGAAATCGTTGAGTACCTGCGCCGACACGTTCGACAATTTGAATAAAGCAGCCCCAAGGTGACGCCGCTTTGGGCCCATCTCCGCCATATTCTTTAAGAGGGAGAAAGGAAGAAAGGTCAAGTTGAGCAACCTCCGGTTTTTTGTGGACACAAAGTTAAGCGTCACGTTGTACGTGTGTAAACTCCATCGGACTGCAATACTTATACGGCACTGCGATGGCGATGCCGGTTATAAAACAGTTCAATGTGCTCAAACATTGTCCGCCGTGCGTCCTCCCGCGTGGCAAATTGGAGAGATGAGCCATGAAGATCCTGTTCATCCTCAATGATGCGTCGTATGGTTCAGAGAAAGTCTACAACGCGCTCCAGTTGGCCATGAAATTGCCGCAGGAGCATGCCGCCGCGGAGATCCGCGTCTTTCTGATGGCGGATGCTGTAACCGCCGGCCTGCCCGAACCAGTCAACACCGCAGGGGTATTATAACGTCGAACGGATGCTCAAAGCGGTCATCGGGAAGGGGGGAAGGGGGGAAGGGTCAAGATTTGCGGGACATGTGCCGAAGGGCGAGGCATTCATTGTCTTGGCCTAATTGAGGGTGCCGAGATCAGCACGATGAGTCAACTGGCTCAGTGGGTGGTTGATTCGGACAAGGTGCTCACGTTCTGAATGCAAAAGGGGGAATGCGTGCCGACGCCGCGGAGGTCGTATTACTCACAAGTCGGTAATTTGGAGAACACAACGTCTTTATTGTCCTTATTCTAAGCGGGCTTCATTGGCGTTGCTGTCGTCTTAATTACTGACTACTGAGTAATATACAGTGAGACGAGGTCACCAAAGATGAAAGGAGCAGCGGCATGAATATGAGAAGCCGGGCGGTCATTGGCAGCACAATACTCGCGCTGCTTGGGCTGATGTCGTTCCCTCATATGTTGTTCGCGAGCGATCAATCACGAGCGAAGGAAATCATTCAGCAGACCTGTGTTCAATGTCATCGGCTGGAAGGTCAAGCCGACTCTCGTTTCAATCTCAAGGCGCCCGACCTCATCTGGGCCGGCAGCAAGTATCAGCGGTCCTGGTTGATCCGGTGGCTGACGGGCAAAGAAGCGCCCTTGTATGCCAAGGGCTATCGATGGGATCTGACCGAGGCTCCGTCGAAGCATCCGATGGTGACTGATTCAGAGGCCAATGCCATTGCCGATTATTTCGCTGAACACAACAAGGATTCGCGAGTCAAAGTCGGCGCGTTCGATCTCTCGAAGGTGACGAAGTTCGATGCCGCGTTCGGCGGGATGGCCTACAAGGCGCACGCCTGCCTCGGCTGTCACGTGATCGAAGAGAACGGCAAGCTCATCGGTGGTCCGCAGAGCGCATCGCTCGTGGCGGCCGGACAGAGGTACGACCAGGATTGGCTTTTTCGCTTCGGACTGAATCCGCAAGACTTCGTGCCGCATAGCGGCGAGTTTTTGGCCGATGCGACGGAACCACAGCTTCGCGCAGTGATCGGGTTCCTCATGGTGCAGGGGGTGAAAGACTTCAAGTATTACGAGCCCTGGACGAGCCCTGAATTCGGGATGGCCAGTGTGGATCGCGGGAAGGTGATTTATAAAGAATATTGTTCGCAGTGTCACGGCGCGACAGGCAAGGGGGATGGACCGGCGGCTTCCGGCCTGGAGCCCAAGCCGGCGATTCATGCCAACATTCCATTTGAGAAGCTTCCGGCGGAGTATCTCTACAACGTCATCAATCATGGCGGGGTGGCGATAGGCAAATCGCCGAACATGCCCTATTGGAATTTGACGATTGGTCAACAGGGCGTGGCCGATGTGATCGCCTATTTGAAGGTGACGTTTAAAGGGGTGCCGGACATGGCGGCTGCTCCGAGCGGGGGCCAGGGTGGAACCTGTGTGCAGCCGCGCAAGACAGCAAAGGCGCCGGACGAATTCTTGACCAAGACGAATCCGCTTCCTGCTTCAAGCGGAGCAATCCAGGCAGGGAAGACACTCTACTTGAAGACAGCCCAACCGGTGGCCTGTGCACTGTGCCACGGAGAACAGGGTGACGGGAAGGGAATCATGGGAGCAGCCTTGGTGCCGCTTCCGCGAAACTTTACCTGCGGGGCAATGATGAAAGACATCCCTGATGGTCAACTGTTTTGGATCATCAAGAACGGTTCGCCGGGAACAGGGATGCTGCCGTTTCCCGGGTTGCCGGATGAGCAGGTGTGGGAATTGGTTCAGTACATCCGGTCACTAGCCAAGTAGAGGCAAGGGGGTAAAGGGTGAGGGGTTAGGGATGAGAGGATAAAGAAACTCGAACGTCAAGGAGTAGGAAAACATGGCGACTTTTATTGTTTCTGGTAGCCGAGGCACAGACGATCCCACGATGGCGACGCTGCCGTTCATGGCGGCGAAGGTTGCGAAGGAGCAAGGGCACGAGGTCGTGCTCTGGCTCTGGAATGAAGCGGTTACGCTCGGGCGCAAAGGAACCACCGACCATGTGACGGGGGTGAACCTGACACCACTGAAAGATCTGTTGGCAGCCGTGCAGGCCGCGAATATTCCCATCTGGGTCTGCGGGGCCTGCGCCGTGGCGCGGCAGATCGGTGCGGGGGATCTCGTCGCAGGCGCGACGATCAAGGGGATGCCGGACTACATCAAGGCCGTCGCCGAACGTGATCGCAACGTGGCATTCTGATTCCGCATCAGAGTGAAATCGACTTTTTCTTCTTGTGTTTCAACCACTTCGATTTTTGGTGCCAAGTTTTGGTGCCAACTTTTTTCTAATGTGGGTTCGAGCATGTTCACATAGCGCCGGTCTTCGTCTGGCATCCATCGGGCATAATACTTGAGGGTCGTGGTCGCTTTGGAATGCCCCAGCATCTTCGCCACGTACAACAGCGGGACATTGGCCGAGAAGACGTAGCGGATCTTTTCCGCCGTGAGGACGTGTCCGGCGTCATCGGGAAAGAGCCAGAGGGGTGCCCGTCCATGTGCCATCGCTTCCACCGTCAGCCAGGTTCCATACTCTTTGAGTGAGGCCGTGAGGGGGTCGCTCAGATCCACTTCACGGGTTTCCTCGGTCTTGGTCGGCTTCACACTGCCGTCCGCATCCAGGGCGCGTTCTACCCGTAGCCGCTTCCGTGAAAGATCCAGGTCTCCAGGTCGGAGCGCCAGGGCTTCACTGGGTCGTAGCCCTGTTCCGGCCATCGTGGTAAACAGCATCACCCACCGGAGATCGAGCCGCCCATCTTGTCGCATCGTGTCCATCGTCTGCTTGAACTGTGCCACTTGCTCACGGCTCATCGAATGGACTTCGGGTGACCGCTTAGACTTGCCCAGTTCCTCGAATCGACCGAGCGCAGGATTGACGGCCATCAGTTCATGCCGAACCGCTTTCCGAAACATCGTGGAGAGCGCCGCCTTAATCAATCGAATCGTATTCTTGCCCTTGGTGAGGCGGTGGGCTTCGAGGAGTTGCATCACATGCAGCGGGCGTACCTCTCGAAGGATCATTGCGCCGAGCGTGGGCCAAATGTAGCAGGCGAAGAGGTGCGTATAACTCGTGTGGGTCCGTTGGGCGAGGTGGGGCTTGACGGTCTTCAGCCATCGTTCCGCGTAGGCTTTCAGCGTGATGTCATGGTCGGGATGGATGGGCGTGTCGGCCTGCTTCATCTTCGCGGCAACCTGAATCGTGAGTTGCGCGGAAATCAGTTCCGCTTCCTCCCGTGTGGTCCCGCCCACCACGCGCTTCCGCTTGCCGGTGGCATCACGATAGTCCACCACCCACACATCACGGTCTTTTCGTTTCGAGACCTTCATAGGGCCTTCACTTTCTGCCGACTCACACATCCAGGGCTGTGCCGCACAATGACACTGTGCCGCTCATCGGCAAGACGGCATTGGAAGCAACAGTATACGGAGCCGGTCGGGACACGGCGACCGCAATCAGGTTTCTTGCACCTCACCCACTCGCTCATCGGGCGGTCCTTCGTGGTCGTAGCATGTGAATCAATCGGGCGATCGGCTCAGCAATCCCTACTTCGGCACGTTCCCATCGGGCAACCGTGTTGGTGGTGACGCCGATTTTCTCGGCAAGCGCCTTCTGCGTCAGTGCCAATTCTTTCCGTATGCGTTTCAAGGTGGCTCCGGTCATCATGGTGCAACTATACAGACTGTATATTGTCTGTGTCAAGCCCCCTGTGTGGCCAGGTATGCAGCGAGATCGGCGGGCTTCACGCGTACTGACTTGCCGAGCTTCACCGACTGCAAGGCCCCTTGGCGGCATAACTCATACACGCGATAGGTCGAGATGTTCAACTGCGTGGCGACTTCAGGCACCCTCAAGAATCCCTCAGTGTCAGCCGTCACCGGCACCGAGTCCTTGCCCAGCATGATCCTCAGTTGCACCTCAGCCACGAGGGCACCAAGGACGCCCAACAGGATCGGCGCATGGGACAGTGGCACATCCTGCACACTGCGTTTCAGTTCGTCTACCAACACTTGCATGATCGTGCTCCCTTCATGGTGCGTGTCTCCCGTCTCAGCCGCTTCAGTCTCGCGGCCTGGTTCGCCTCCGCCCGCCGTCTCGCGGCCTTCCCTTTCGGCGTGGCGACATATCGGGCGCTGCATCGTCGGGCTGCGGCCCGCCCTTTTTCGCTGCGTTGATATCGCCGTCGAGCGGCTTTCCCTTGGCGGCTTCGGGGATACCAAAACTGATAGGCTTCCTTTCGTGTCATCGTGAATGTTCCTTTCTAGGCGTGTCCTGGACTGTGAAGGGTAGGTAGGGTTCGTTTCACTTTCCGCACCATCCCCAGAATCTGCATCACCACATGCGGCGGCGCCGGTTCCTGGAAGCGGGCGGGGTCGTTCACGATGTCGCGGAGCTGCTCACCGATTTTCCGCATCGTGGCCATTGCGTGGACGTGTTGCGCGTGTAGAGGTTGCCCCATATGCCGCTCTTGGTATCGTTCAAGGTGGGCAATGCCTTCGAGAAACTCTGCCAGCAATTCGCGGTAGGGCACATTGGAACAAAAGTCCGTCCAGGTCTCGTCGAGGGTCTCGTTCATCACACAGTTCCCTTCAGGGAGCGGAGACCATGAAGGCCCCCGCTCCCATCATTCAAAAAAACTACAGCGTCCTCGCATCGGCACAATACACGAAGCTCGCAGGATGTCGGACCTGGACATCGACATTTTGGATCAAGCGAACCTCGATGGCATTCTGAGCCCAAGCGTTGCCGCCGATATTGGTAGCAAGTATTTCTACTGAGCCCCACTGCCCAATCAGCAACTCTTCCCAGTTTCCTACGTATACCTCAGTACAGTCCGTCGAGCTGCCCTTGGTGAGGGTCACCGGCAACTGCGTCGTGGTCAAGCACGTCAGCCCAAGGGCCTTTGAGAGTGCGTCATCCGTCAGCAACGGCTGCACGGCGTAGGACCCGCCAGTGTCGCCGCTGTACTGCGCGATACGTTGCTTTTTCAGCTTTCGCAGTCCCTTGGGCGACGTGATAAGCGCTAATCTGGAACCCATCGCATTCGCATCCTCGATGGTTCCGATTAAAGCATACAGGTCGTCGATGCTGAGGTTTCCTCCATTTGTCCCGATGGCATAGGTGCCTATACCTGAGACCCCGTTGAGTCCCAAGGGTTGGTTGGAACTGCCAGAGCCTCGAAGACAGACCCTATCCAACTCCAACGCGGCAACCTTGGCCAGGTCCCGCCTCATCACCGCCTCAATGGTGGGGTTGGACAGGATGCCTAACAAGTTAGAATACTGAGCCCTGATGGCCATCGTTTTGGGCGTGAGTTGCACGTTCCCAAAACTCGGATCAGACGCTGTGATTGTTGCGTTTTGTCCCACCCACTGGACGCTCGCGGATGTGAGCTGCTTGGGGACTTGGACGGGCGTACCCGTGAGTTTATCCATCAGTGTGGCCCCTGCACGCATCACCACAGAATTGGCCCTCAGCACTTCAATGAATGAAGTACCTAGGTATTCTATTGGCACAACAAAACCCCCTCCGGCGCCCCCGGTTGAGGTATCCATAGATTTCTGGGTGGCTTCCTGTATGACCTTCATTTCCTTGGAGGTCATCAGGCTCTTGTGCTGTCCAATCGTGCCGTCTTTCGTAAAGACCGCAATGGCGATGGCCTTGGCGAGTGAGAACGTCTCCGCCTCATCCGCTCCGCTGGCTCCTGCTATTTTTCTAATTCTCGCCGCTGACTCCAGCGTGTCGATTCGATCGTCCGTGGCTCTCTGCTTGACGAGCATGGATTCAATCCCGCTATGAATTTTACGTTGTAATGCGAGTGTGTCTGACATGATTTATTCCCAACTTTCTGTGTTGCGTATTTTCAATTACTGACATTCTCACTGTGCCGCGTGAGCCGGTTTGGTATGGCCGTGAGCCCTTTTTAGGTTAGACGTTATTGGAATTTGTTGGGCCGAAGTGGGCCCCAAATTCCTAACGGCTTTCCTTCACCGGATCACGCCCCCCATAGTCAAGTTATATTTACGAGTATAACATTACGCAATACTTTTCCAAGGGGCATCGTCGGGCGCACTGGGACGCTCTCCAGGGCCATACCCATACAATACGATGCAGCCAGGGACCTTCTGTGGGGCCTTGGCAAGCACGCACGCACCGGAAGCCGCGTTGCTATAATCATCGTGCTCCGATGGAGGGTGATCTATGCGGATACCTTTCCGAATCAGGCCGATGAGCTGTTGTGTCAATTTTGAAATGTCTAACATTTCGATTTCTCCCGCGTTCAACAGAGGTTCAAAGCTCGCGTAGATTTCCGAACGGTTCAGGGTTGAGACTTCGTACTGAATCCCATGTTTCTGGAAGGCGTCACTTCCC
>JACQEY010000057.1:29344-38666 GCA_016200355.1 Nitrospirota bacterium | reverse complement strand
GCCGTCGACTGAGTTATGCTCGTAGGGTTCGCGGTTTGAAACCACAATCAAACTGGACATAACGTTCTCCTTCTGTGGATGAGGTCACAAGCATCCTCCGTCAGCCATTCCGAACTCTTTGCTGAAGAAAAATGAGCAGCCCCAAATACTCTTGAAGATGCCGCGTGATGAGAAATCGGTGCCGCGCGTATTCTTTCCCCTGCTGCCCCAGCACGGCCATCAAATCTGGATCGTTCAGCAAACGCCTGGTGTAGAACGCCGCGCCTTCGGGTGAATTCACGGTGAATCCGGTCACCCCCTGGATCAGTTGAACGGTGATGCCGCCGGTTTCTCCTCCAATCACCGGCTTCCCTTTCCACAATGCTTCTGCCACGGTCAGCCCAAATCCTTCCCTGGTGGATTTTTGATAGATAATCGTTGCGGCGCGCTGGAGCGCATTGATCTCGAGGTTGGCGGTTGGAGGCAACAACAGAATATGCACGTCGGGGTCTCTATCGACGGCGCCCTGAACTTCGGCTAATACTTCCGAGCCTTCCGGATCATCCGTGGCGGTCCCCCCGGCCAGCACCAGGCGGCAATCATGGCTTTTTTTAACCAGTCGATACGCCGCGACTACGCCCACCGGGTCTTTGAACCGGTCAAACCGCGACACTTGCAGCAGAATCGGTTTATCACGAGGCACACCCAATCGCTGAAGCACCCTGTCGATCTCGTCATGCTCCAGCTCACGATTCTTTTCACTGAAGGGATCGATAGAGGGGTAGACCAGAAATTGGGGAAGAGGCAGCCGTTGCGAGAACTTGGGCAGTGAAAAGACTGCGGCGTCGTACCGGACCACGAACGGGCGAAGAAACTGCCAAACCGAGTGCTGAGGAGTCGAGACGTCAATGTGGCACCGCCATATCCACGTGGCTCCATGGGGACGTGCGTCAATCAACGCGACCGGTTGAGGATCATGGATCATCGCAAACTCGGCATCGAGGTTCAGCCTCTTCGCATTGTCGCGATCGCACTCGATGAACGCGTCATACATCTCGGGCGTGATTCGTTGTCTGGTCCCTTGGAGGGCGTTGTGAAAACTCTTCGTCGTACGGTAAAAGAGATCGGATCCCGTCATCACTTCCCACCGAGTCTTGACCCCCAGTTCATCGAATAACGGAAGAAGCCGATGGAGTATTTCAGCCACTCCGCCACCGTACCGCGTCGAATTGACATGCACCATGCTCTTCCCTTCGACTCGGCGTCCGAGTTGCCGCAACAATTCCACAGTTCCTTGCGGAGCGACGTCTCGATAATGTTCAAGCATCTCGGTCACCTGATTAATGTAGACCGCTGAATCACAGGGTTCGTTACCTTGCCAACTCTTGTTCGCAGAGATAAAGGATTTTGTTTCGCATGCCCTCCAAGCTGAGCCCGAGACGCCCCACTCGCTCGATGTTCAGTGCCAATTCTTGTAGCCCCAAGCCATCCTCTGAGGAAAGCCAGCGGGCAAAATCACCCGACAGTGGCCTCTTGCGCATGCGTGCTTCGCACACATGGTTGTAAACCGCTCCGACCTCCACATCAGCCAAAGCATCATGGAACTCGGACAGTGTTCTGGCCTCCAAGGCCAGAGGAATCTCGATGATATGTGAACGGATAAACTCGAATGGCTCACTGACAACGCATCGAGGGACAGTGGAGTGGTTTAAATGCTCAGCTACAATGCGTAAGATCTCGTCGCGAAGATGTTCAATATCACTGAAGTCGAAGGGGTCGAGTACACCCAGCCGTTCACCCAACAGCCGATCTTGCGCGTACAGCACAACCCAAGTAGCAAAATCATTCGAGTACAGCTGTTGGGTATAGGCATGCCTCAAGAAATAACTATGGGTGTGATAATAGATACTGTCTGCTGGAACTTCTTCGATCAGTTCAAGCAAGCGATGCTCGTCCATGGCGCGTTTGCCGAGCACTTCTCGTAACTCCATGCACGAAACGAATCGAAACGGAGTGTTGGCTATGTGATTCAACATTCCAGAACTCCTCTGCGCGTGCAGCAATCCTTTTGCTTCTTCACCAACCGGGATGCATGAGAGCAACTCCCCACCAGCGCCGCCTCGATTTCGCAGGAGCACTCGCTGCAACCTGGTGATGGCGCACAATGACGGGGTCGATGATGTCTCCACAGTTCAGGCAACGCCACCCTTTGAAGTCCATCTCGCCGCTCACGTTTAGGGTGTCCACAAAATGATCGCTGATCATGAAGCCATGACAACGCTGGCATCGCATGGGCTTTTCCTCCGATGATGTACCATGATCCCTGTCGAGTCGACTCTGTCCGACGTTTCCTCCAACCGAGGCCTTCACATGTGGAGGTTAACTGCCGAACGATCTCATGTCGCAGTCGATGGTCGCTTAGCCCGCTAGACTCTTGCCATGTTCAATCACCTTGCCGATCGATGTCTTGGTGTCACCCAGCATGTGACTCGTCTCTTCCTGCAGATCCTTAGCCAAACTGTGGAGTTGCCGGCGTGTCCGGGCGCCTGATTGAGGCGCCAACAACAAGCCGGTACCGATTCCTGCCAAGAGACCGGCGAAGAAGGTTGCCGTGCTCATCCCTGTGTATCGTGTTCCTTCGGTCATGGCTCTATCCTCCTGTTGTTCTTGTCCGTGGTTCTTCAATTCAGGCATGGCATCCCCGTTCGATTTCTCCTACGGCCAGCTGTCGAGGATTGCGACAACGGCTGCAACGACCCGTAAGTATTCCGTTCCGGCCGTCCACGATCACGCGAAAGACAAGGAAGTAACGAAAGCTCCCACAATATGTACAGATAGGACCTTCCAGATCCCGCAGGACTGGCAATTCTCTAATGCTTTGGAACCTCTGCGCATCGGGAAACACCACGGACTGGGTGTGATTCATCGCTTTCATGGATCCTCTCTTTCTGACGACCAAATGTCGAATAAGGCTCTTCTGCGGCACCTAATGCCAACACGTAATGCCACGACATAGAGCAAGACTCAGACCGCAACACCAAGACGAGACTTTCGTTTCGATAATCCTCACCCTTTACAATGAATCCAGGCATGTGGCTACATCGTCGCTAGGCAGATAGTCAGTCACGTACATCGACATACAGACAGACTCGTTGGACGCAACTACGTGACGGGCTAAACACAAGTCACAGTCACATAAGGAAATTATTGTGCAGGAACATCTTATCCGTCGGGGACAAGATGTCTCGTTCAAAACATCATCTGCAGAATTAAAACATGCGCCGCGCTTGATTATTTCGTGACGACAATCTCGACTCGACCTTCCCGCCGTAATAAGTTAATGCCGACATCCTTCGCATGACGTTCAAGCGAGAGGTCGACGGCGACATCTCCAATCCTGAGATTCTTGATCTCAATGTGCTCCAGAAACTGCGGCAAGACCGGTTGTGAGAACGACAGGCGGGCCCGCGGGGCTTCAATCCGAAAACCGAGGCAGGACTGGAGCAATAGAAACACGGCGACCGAGGACCAAGTCTGAGGACTACAGGCTACCGGGTACAGCGTCGGACCTTCACCTGGCCGGCGCGAGAACCCGCACAACAGTTCAGGCAACCGATGCAGTTCGAGAAACAGGCTGGCGTCGAAAAGACCGCAAAGAATCTTCAATGCACCTTTTTTGAACCCATAGGAGGCCATGCCGGCTGCGATAAGGGCATTATCGTGCGGCCAGACCGATCCGTTGTGGTACGACATCGGATTGAAGCGGGGCTCATTGGCTGCAACCGTTCGGACACCCCATCCGTTAAAAAACTCCTTGCCCACTAAGGTCTTTGCCGTTCTCATGCCGTGCTTTTGGTCGGCAATACCAGTCCAGAGACAGTGGCCGGCATTCGACGTCCTAACTCGACAAGGCTGCTTGAATCCGTCCAAGGCTAACGCATAGGACGAGAGGTCGTTGCACCAGAAGCTTCGCTCGAACTGAGTGCGTAATTTGTCCGCCTCCTTGAGAAGACGCCTGGCCTGCTCCGTATGGCCCAGCGTCAGGGCTAATCGAGCCGCGCACCGCTTGGCGGCAAACACATAGCCTTGCACTTCGCAGAGCGCGATGGGCCCTTCCGCCGAGCTGCCATCTGCATGAAACACGGCATCCTGCGAATCTTTCCATCCTTGATGGACGAGCCCGCCTTTCGACCGGCGGCTGTACTCCACGAAACCATCGCCATCGAGATCTCCCGCACGATTAATCCACTGCAACGCACGCTCTATATTCGGCCAGATCTGTGTAATGAAGGCCCGATCGCCCGTCCGTTCGTAGTAGGCTCCGGCCAACATAATGAACAGCGGCGTCGCGTCGATACTGCCGTAGTAGCGGCCGAACGGAATCTCGTTGAGCGCCGCCATCTCTCCCTTGCGCGTTTCATGCAATATTTTTCCGATCTCCGCATCCTGCTCCGGGAGAGCCTCCCTCGCCTGGGTAGCCGCCAGATAGGCCAACACACCACGGGCGATGCTTGGATTGACCCACAGAAATTCGAATGCGGTGATGAGGCCGTCGCGTCCGAACGGGGTGCTGAACCATGGGACGCCGGCATAGGGGTATGGGCCCTCGGGGGTGTCTGAGACCATCATGTGGAGGTCGGCAAGCGAGCGGTTCAGCCAGGCATTGAATTGCTCATTCGATGTCACGATGAGGCAATCGTCAGCCCTGGCGGAATAGAGCGCTCGTTCTACCTCGACGAGCGCATTCTCATACGAGAGATCACACCTTATTCGCCTGTCAACTTCACAGGAGATCGTAAGATCCCACTGGACGACTTCTCCCGCCGGCAAGAGCGTGTCGATGCGGATCTCACCGGGATGGACTGCAGTCGGAGCCGGTGCACAGCGGACGGTGACCCACCGATCCACGCGATCCAACCCCTCATACCCGAGCGAAATTCCGTCCTTGGATGTGACGGCCTCCAATCGTCGGCCTCGCCGGTTTCGTATTTTCCCGCGGACTTCGAAAAGGTCTGCAAAATCCGCATCCACTGAGAAGGAGAGTCGGACCGGGACGGGAAGGTGGCTGTAGTTGTGCACTCGAAGGCGCTCGAAGCAGAGACCTTGCCACAGAAACCGAGCCCGAGACAGGTGCAGCGCTCCGCGCACAACCTCTACCTTTCCCTCATGAGTCATGTCGGGATTTGTGAGATCGACGTTGAGCTCGACGTTGTCTTCCTTGACCGTCGAGCTAAGCAGCAACGGTCGCTCCCCATTGATAGTCAACTCGAAACGGGACAGAAAACGGGTCCCTTCGTGGTAGAGGCCTAGCGAGCCAGTTCTAAGAGAATGGATATCGCCGTATCGGTCGAATAAGCCGAACGTGTCGCCTTGCTTCAGAACCTCGATGTGGTCATCAGTCAGCGAGGAGGAGGCGACAATGTGGCATTGATCATTCCGACGATCAACGTGTTCCATGAGCCCCTCTCATCGATTTCGGATTGACCAGCTCAACCAGCCACCGAGGGAAGCCGTGAGAAGAAAGGTCGTGCCAATGCCTCCTAGCCCGGTCGATTCACCAAACCGTTCTGTGACCCAGCCGAACATGCTGATCCCGCTGATAGCGGCCGTCATCGCACCCGTGCTATAGAGACTCATGACCCGTCCGACGAGGTTCCCGGGGGTAAGTTCCTGCACGATACCCCACGCGATCGGGGTGAAAGCCCCCATGCCCCCACCGATGACGATCATGAGCAGGCCGACCAACAATAGATTATTCGTCCAGATGAGCACCCCGATCGCCCCCGCGCTCGCCACGCTCGCCCCCGCGATGATCCTGGTGCGGTCCGACAAGTTCCACTCGGTGAACCGCAACAGTGCAATCGACATGAGCAGCAGCCCCACTCCCAGGGCGGACCAGAGGTAGCCCACCTCGACCGGTCCCAGACCCAACAGCTTTTTCGCAAAGACAGGAAACAGCGTCGTCAGGGCGCTGGCGCCGAATGCGTAGCACCCCGCGGTGGCGACCAGCAGCACAATGAGGCGTTGTTTGACCACAACGAAGGCCAGCCCCTCCCTAAAATCTTGCAGTGCTGAACCATCGGTCCTTTTTGGCTCTGCAGATGGCTGTAGGGTTCCCAGTCGCACTAACCCAAGGCATACCGCTGACACGAAATACGTGACCGCGTTCAGACAGAGCACTTCTTGCGAACCGAAAAAGGCGATCCCTATTCCGCTCAACGCCGGACCGAAAATGATGCCCAGGCTGGTCGTGCTCTGGATAAGAGCATTGGCTGCCGTGAATTGCGCACGCGGGACAATGAGAGGCACCGACGACGTCAGCGCCGGATTGAACATCGCCACCGCCACCGCGTCGAGAAGGACAAGGACATACAAGAGGCTGACCGTGAAGTTGTCGGTCTGGATGGCGCAGGGAATGATTCCGATCAGCACAGCCCGCAATACGTTCGATCCGATGAGGAAGAATTTTTTCGGCAACCGGTCCACATAGACTCCGATAAGAGGACCGAGCACGATGGGCGGAATCGTATGAAGGAGTCCGATGATGGTGGTTTTCACCGGTGAGCCGGTAATCGAATACACGAACCAGAGGAGGGCAAGGTTCGAGATACCGTCGCCAACTTGGGATACCAGCTGACTGAGCCAAATCAATCCAAAGTTTCGCGTGAAAAGCAGGCGCCAGCGACTCACCGCACCGGCCTCTTTTTGTGTAGTCACGTCCTGCCATGCAGAATCTCGGTTGATCATCAGAGTCTGCCAAGACCTCATCCCTCACTCTCAATCCTGACCTTGTCCGCCCTCACGGCTCTTACCCCTGGAACCTGCCTGGCCGCTTCTGCCGCTTCCAACACAATCACTTGGAATCGAACGGTGCCGCTGAGCGAAACCACTCCCTGTTCCGTCTTCACGTCGAAGTTGGCCGCGGTTACGGTAGCACTTTGGGCAAATCGCTCTTTGACATGGCGGGTAATGATGTCGTCCTGTTTGTGCGCGATGACGTCCGGCAGTTCTTTGACCACCTCCAGTTTGTTTGACACAGATTTCACGGTCGGAACCGTACTCGCGATTTTCGCTGCGGCGGCCTTCTCCATCTCGGTGGACACTTTCCCCATAAGTGTGATCTCGTCCGATCCGACCTCCACCTCGATCTCATACGGAAACAGGCGGGGATCTTCCAGGAAGGCGAGTTTGACCGTCAGAATCAGCGAGGACACTGCTTTCTTGCCCGTACCCTCCTTTTCTTTCTCTGTCCGCTCTTCCCCAATGTCTTTCTTCGCCTTCGATTCCTCGCTCTTGGATGTCTGCATCTTCGGCTGGGCCGGCTTCGATTCCTGAGCAGACGACTGGGCGTGAAGCAGTTCTTTCTGTTGTTTGACAGGATGCTTGGAATCCCCCACTTTGCCTTGATCGGC
The DNA here is from genome assembly GCA_016200355.1 of Nitrospirota bacterium. Taxonomy (GTDB): domain Bacteria; phylum Nitrospirota; class Nitrospiria; order Nitrospirales; family Nitrospiraceae; genus Palsa-1315. The sequence goes on along the minus strand of JACQEY010000057.1, from coordinate 31,275 downwards.
AGGAGACTGATCTGATGTGATCGAATGCAGATCACTCTGTGCGAGCATCGGATTCGTGAGCTGACCCGTAAGCAGGGCACACACACAGAGTGCCAGGAGGGTCGCGCCCTGTCCAAAACCGCTGCGCCAGAGCTGGGACCGTTTCACATCTCTCACTCTCTTTCCATCGAGATCAGCCTAGGCGATGAAACGGGATGGAATGGCCTCACGCCGGAATCAAATCGGAAGCCGCCGGGTCGGGGTGTCGTCGACTGAAGGCAGCCGCAACGGTCGCCGTTCCCAACAGCAGCACCCCGATACCCACAAGGCTCGTTGCAGGTCCGACGGCATCCGTCACCCAACCGAACCCTGCCATTCCGGCCATGGCGGAGGCCATGGCACCAGTACTGAAGGTCGTAAAGACACGGCCTAGGAGAGGTGCGGGCGTCAATTCCTGCAACATCGCCCACACAATCGGCGTGAATACGGCGGTGCTGCCGCCGAACACGATGATGAGGGCAGCAGCCATGACCGGCGCCTGTAGCATGCCAAGCGTGCCCACGGCGACAGCGCCGACGGCCAGAGCCGCTGAAATCAACCGCAGGCGGTTTTGGAAATCTCCCTGATTGATCCAAGCCAGCCAGGCGGACGCTGCCAGCATGCCTATCCCGAGCGATGACCACAGCCACCCGAGTTCGACTGCACTCGCATCGAGAAGTTGCGTCGCGAACACAGGCAGCAAGAACACGAAGGCGCTCGCGCCCAAACTGTAGAGGGCAGCGGTGAGCATGAGAAGGAGGACGGTCCGATGCTGGACGAAGATAAATCGAAATCCGACCAAAAGGTCTTGGACAATAGTGGCTTTGTCGGCCGCGCGCGCGCGCGCTTGGATGGTCTCATGCAGGCGGATCGGCATGAGGCACAACGCAGACACCATGAACGTGGCCGCATTAAGGTACAGAACATTGGGAGCTCCCATCATTGCAATACTCATCCCGCCGACTGCTGGACCGATCAGAAGGCCGATATTATTCGTGCTTTGAATCAACGCATTGGCGGAGGTCAGTCGAGCGCGAGGCACGAGAAGCGGAACGGCCGACGCCAACGCCGGACCGAAAACCGTGGAGACGATCGACGTCACGAAGACGAGCATGTAGAGCCGTTCGAGCGTCAGGGTCTCCATGGCATACAGCAAGGGGACGAGCATGACCAACCCCATACGGATGAGGTCCACCCAGATCATCACCGGCTTCTTCTTCATCCGATCGAGATAAACCCCGATAAGCGGACCGAAGACCAGCGGCGGAATGGTCTGGAGCAGTCCGATCACCGTCATTTTGAAGGCCGACCCCGTCAGTTCATACACGAACCACAGCAGAGCCACCTTGTTCATGCTGTCGCCGACCTGGGACACGACCTGGCCGGAAAACAGAAGGCCAAAACTCCTCGTCGTCAGCAATTTCCACCCTGATCCTGCCTGGCCTTCAATGGCTTTGTCGTTGTCACCCACGGCGAAATCTCCTCTACTCTTTAACCAAAGATGCAGCTTTACACGCCGACTGAAAACCGTTCGTGAAGACCGCCCCTCCCGTTCACATCCACTCAGTTGCCGCAAGCAGTTCTGATTCTCATATCTTCCGCCTGCGCCTCTGCCCGATGAGCCTCCGTATCTCGATGTCCTGCGTGGAAGACCTGAGCAAACACCTTCCGGCTTGCCACCACCTCAGGATGCTCCGAACCAAGGACCTTCTCGCTGATCTCAAGCGAATGACGAATGAACCGCTCGGCTTCTCCACAATGGCCTTGGATAGCCTGAAATACGGCGATCGTTCTCATCGTCACCGCCACAATCGGATGCTCATGCCCCAAATTTCGGTTTGTCAACAAAAGCGATTGCTTCAATAGAAGATCCGCTTCAGCATAGTGTCTCTGGGAAGCCTTCAGTATCCCTA
>JACQEY010000057.1:0-29334 GCA_016200355.1 Nitrospirota bacterium | reverse complement strand
GTGAACGTTGGAACATACGTTCGGCTTGTTTGTACTTATGGTGCTTGGCGTACAGAATGCCACGCTCGTTCAAACTGCCGGCAAGGCGCGGATTGAGCGATCCGATCCTTTCAGCTTGTTCGATCTCAGCATGAATAAGATTTTCCGCTCCGTTATCTGGTCCTTCTTCAAAGCCAGGTTTCCCTTGAACCTCGACGCTCTCCCAACGCATGCAAAGTTCATCACATCCCCAGCCAGGCTTGAGTCCCACACCTAAACCCGTCGGTTGGAGTGACGGCGCGACAGGCTTAGATTCACGTGCGGGCATAATCGTACTCTCCTAGGTTTCGTGAGTTATGGCTCGAGTCTCGTGACCGAGAGGGTATGGCCTTCGGATGAGATTTTGGCTACGATCTTATCCCCCGGGTTGACCCGCTTTTGGACTTTGGTATTGTCGTCGAGTTCAAGACGTACCTCTCCACCGGCTTGACTAGTGATGACATAGGACTTGTCCACGATATCGAGTGTGAGTTCGCCTTGAGAATCCTTGGCCATATGAAATTCCCCTTCGACCTGAGCCACTTCTCCTGTCACAATCTTCGAAGACGGCGATTTCGGAGGCGACTGGGCTTCCGCTCGCATTCCCAAATCCGCTACAAGGCCGACACTGACAATTGCCATGGCAAGACTGGTTGAGTTTAGGGACTTCATATTGATCTCCTTCTGAAGCTGAAAAGCGGCTTCTTCCTTCCACCTCCACCCGGAGACTGACCCACATTTAGGCACTGGTCGAGAATGCGGGGCAGGGGACGAATCTCCCGGCCTCTGTCTCATTTTCACAAGTGTGACTGAGCGCCTGCTCATACACTCGAAGATAGTCTTGCGCCATTCGTTCCACACTGAACCGCTGCTCGAAGGTCCGGCGACATCCTCGACGGTCGATTTCAGGAATATGTTGGATGGCCGCCGTCATCTCGTCGAGTCCCTCGCAAACGAATCCAGTGGCTCTGTCCTCAATGATTTCAGGAATGGACCCACGCCGATAGGCCAGCACGGGCGCTCCACAGGCCAGCGCTTCAATCAGCACGAGACCAAACGGTTCCGGCCAGTCATAGGGACAAACGAGCGCCATTGCATGCCCCAGGAATTCTTGCTTTTCAGCGTCCGTGATCTCACCGAGATACTCAATTAATGGATCAGAAAGCAGCGGCTCGATTTCAGTGTGAAAGTATTGCTGATCCGTCGGATCGACCTTCGCAGCAATTCGCAAGGGAATCCCTACCCGCTTGGCAATTTCAATTGCATGATCTGGGCGCTTCTCGGGAGCAATACGCCCCAGGAATGCCAAATAGCCTCCAGGATTCGGATTCAAGTCATAAAGATTCCTTGGCAAACCGTGATAGACCGTAGCGTGCCAATTTGCCCAGGATACAGGCTTCCGTTGGGCATCCGAAATCGACACCATCGGCATCTCCGCATACTCACGAAACACCGGTTGCAGTTCTGGCAGATCGAGCCTCCCATGGAACGTGGTCACCGTCGGGGTCGGATTCCGCCGTGCGAGAGGGAATCCCATGAAATCGAGATGGGAGTGAACGATGTCGAAATCTCCGGTTTTGCCCAGTGCCTGCTCCATCAGCATTGTCATGGGCGCATCGCGGTTGAAGATCCCTGTGTTCAACCGCAGTGCTTGAGCGCAGATCGCTTCGAGACGAGCGGCAGTGACCGAATCTCCGCTCGCGAACAGGGTTACGTCGTGACCGAGCCGAACGAGTTCTTCGGTGAGATAGGACACGATCCGTTCTGTTCCTCCATAGAGTCTCGGCGGAACGCTCTCCCACAAGGGTGCAACTTGGGCAATTCTCATCGGACTGCTCCTTTCATCATGGGCTTATTTCGACGGTCGAAGCGCGACGACTCTCTCACCGATAATCACATCTGCCTCGATTCTCTCCCCCGGGACCAACATGCGCTCTCGCTTTGTATTTTTGTCGACGTGGAGATACACGAGCCTCCCGAAGATGTCTTTGATGACATACACGTCGCCCTTGATGGACAACAGATCGCCCTTGATCGTTTGTGGAGACGTCTCAAGCTGAGCCATGGCGCTGGGACCAATGAGGCTTAGACTGAACAGCAGAACGATCATGCAACTCATTACTCTGGACATGCTGCCACCTCCCTTTAAACTCCGATGGATTCATGTCGTTCGCTCTGTTATCGATGATCCGATTCCTACTCAAGGCCGACGAAACCTTGTGCCAGGCACACGACTTTGCCGGTCGTTTTTTTCACCTCCTACAACAGTTCGAATTACACGATGTGCGCCTGCTTGCCCGGATAAACCGATCGCGCCGCAATTGACACAGCGCCACCCACCATAGGCCCAGCCTCCGATGGAGCTCGCACCTCCAATAAAGTGATCTGGCACCAAGAGCCCAGTACAACGTTCGCATCTCATGATTTTCACCTTTCTCTCGACGTGTCGTATTCTCCTCACAACGCCCTGCGGTCTATATTCTGTTTGCCTGGCCCGGCAAATTACTCTCTTGCGCCTGTCGAACGGCAGCGAGCAATTCTTCATGTCGAAACGGCTTCCGCACCGAGGGCAGAACGCTGGTCTGCTGGCGACCGAGGTAGAAGCGCCGACAATCGCGCAGTTTCTGTGGTACCTGCAGACCCATCAAAACGATCGGCAGCGACCCGTCATGAAGCTGAAACGTATTGAGCCAGGCCAGTTCTTTTTCTGCAGAGGTGGTATCAATATCCAGAATCACGACACTCATTGAATGAATGCCGTCAATTTCCCCTTTTACTAACGTTTTCACGACGATCACCTCATACCCGCTGTGCTGTAGCACTTCTGCTAAGACAGCACCCAACACGACATCAGCCTCGACCAGAAGAATTCGCCCAGTCACGCTGCGTTACTCCCGATCTCCGACGGTCCTGTCGTGGAGACTGAGCAAACCGGATGCCTAAAACGGTCACATATTCTGGCCGCTGCAAGACCGCGAAAGATTCGAGGTTTTATCCCGATGATCGTTGCTGCGAGATGTGAAACGTCGCGGATCGCTTGCCAGAAGAGAGACAACTTATTCCGCTGCAGACATCTTGTCTCGAATTCGGGTTGAACAAGGAAACTTGAGGGACTACCATGGACCTATGATGAACCGGTGGCACCGGCTGAGCCTTCAAATCAAGATGACGCTGATCATTATCTTCATCGTCGGCGTCTCCGCTGGTACGACTGAATGGCTCGAGGCCCGCTCAATCCAGCATACGGTGGAGGACAACGTCCGAGCCGCGGCACTGGCGGTCGGGCGATCCGTCGACCAGAACGTGACCAGTCTTGTCCAGCTGTCGAATCGGGAGGCGCGGACCAGAGAGCTGGAGAAAACCCTGGCGACTCTGCCGGATCTTCTCAACATCGTACTGTATGAGTGTCCACCCCAGCCTGAAGAGAGTCCTCTACCGATTGCAAGCGCTGGCCCCACGGGGTTGCCTCTTCAAGAGAAGGTTCCTGACCTTGTTCAGCGGGTGCGCGAGGAACGGCGGTCCATGATTGACTATACGGATCGGACGAATACCCATCGTGTCTTCCTCGCTGCTCCAATATTCTTGAATGGTGCCGTCGTTGGAGCAACCTTTGCCGAGTTCTCTACCCTACAAATGGATGAGGCCTTGGAATCTTTGCGCCAAGCCTCCAGAACTAGACGTTTGCTGACTGGATTGACGATCGTGGTCGCGATCAATCTGTTTCTGTACTTCAAGGTGCATCGTCCGGTGAAACGATTGCTCACCGCCGTCGAATCGGTTTCCCAAGGAACCATGACCTCGGCCGTACTTGTTGAAGAACAGGATGAACTGGGAGAACTTGCCGGTACATTCAATGAGATGGTGAAGAAGATCCGGGAAGCAACCCATGACAATGCACAATTAACAGCATCCTTGCAGGCGATGAACGACAGCCTTCAGCTGAAAGTCAGCGAGGCAACCGACGAGGTCCTGCAAAAGAATCGGGCGCTGGCCCACACGAACGAATTGCTCTCGGCGGCGCAGCGCGATGCGGCACGCGCTCAACGCCTGTCGGTTCTTGGGCAGATGGCGGCGAACGTGGCGCACAAGATCGGCACGCCCTTGACCGCTCTATCCGGTCATATCCAGCTCATGGCCGAAGATCCGACTCTGAGTACAGAGTCTCGACAGCGACTGGTGACGGTGGAGGCGCAGATCGAACGGACCTCCAAAATTATCCAAGATCTACTGTTGTATACCCGGAAGCCCGATCCGGTGCGATCTCCGCTCGACCTCAATGCCTGTGTCGAAGAATGTTTCGCCCTTTTCCAGCCGGAATTCGATCGCCGGCGGATTGTACTGGCTACCGAATGGAACGATCAGATAGAAAAAGTCAACGCCGACGCTCAGCAACTCCAGGCGGTGTTCAATAGTTTGGTCGAGAATGCATTCGACGCAATGCCGACCGGAGGAACGCTGTTCGTCCGGGTCTCTCCCCATGTCGAGCCCAGACAGTCGGACCATCGAACATGGGTCGCAGTGGAACTCATCGATACAGGCTGTGGAATGAATGCCGAGCAGCTCCTACAGATCTTTCAGCCGTTCTTTACGACGAAGCGGGCCGGGCGTGGCACAGGACTGGGGCTGGCAATCGCGATGGAAACAGTACGGGCGCACGGAGGCCATATCAAGGTGGATAGCAGCCCGGGGAAAGGGTCTCGGTTTACGATCGTGCTTCCAATCGACGGAGGAACGCGCTGATGCAGAGACCATCTCGCGTGATGGTAGTGGACGACGACGCAGAAACATTGGCGTTACTGCGCGAAGTTGTGGCCAAGGAGGGGTACCAGGTCGAGACTGCCGAGGACGGAGAGTCGGCCTTGCGGCAACTGGACGAATGGCAGCCGGACTTGGTGATCACCGATATTCATATGCCCGGCATGGATGGACTGGCCTTGCTGGCCGCGGTGCGCGAGAAAACGCCGGATGTCCTGGTGATTCTGTTGACCGCCTACGGATCTCTTAAGACAGCGGTGGATGGCATCAAAGCCGGGGCCTTCGATTACCTCAGCAAGCCGTTTGTCGTGGACGACATTCGCTTGGTGGTGCGGCGGGCGCTCGAACACAAGAAACTAGTACGAGAAAATCGGTCGTTGCGCGATCAATTGCGTGACCGATACCGATTCGACAATCTCGTGGGCAGCAGCGCCGGCATGGTGCAGGTGTATAAACTCGTCGCGCGCGTCGCGGAGACAGACAGCACGGTGCTGATTTATGGAGAAAGCGGAACCGGAAAGGAGCTGATTGCACGCGCCATTCATGCCAACAGCAGCAGAAGCAGCGCGCCGTTCGTCGCAATCGATACAGGTTCGTTAGCCGAAACGCTCTTGGAATCGGAACTCTTCGGACATGAACGGGGCGCGTTTACCGGAGCCGTCGCCAGCAAGAAGGGTCTGCTCGAACAAGCGCATCTTGGCACCTGTTTCCTGGACGAGATTGCGGACCTCTCGCCGGTGATGCAGAGCAAGTTACTCCGATCGCTACAGGAACGCGAGATCAGGCGTGTCGGGAGTGAAGCGCCTCGTGCAATTGATGTCAGAATCATCGCCGCTTCGAAAAAGAATTTGAAACCCCTCGTCGAGGCAGGAACGTTTCGGGAGGATCTTTTTTATCGGCTGGAAGTCGTCACCATTGTACTTCCTCCCTTGCGCGATCGGATTGAGGACATTCCGCTTCTAAGCCGGTACTTCGTCGACAAATTCGGCCGGACCAAAGAGAAGCCGGTGACCGGCCTCTCGCCGGAAACTATCTCTTTGCTGACAGGCTATTCATGGCCCGGCAACGTGCGCGAGCTCGAGCACGTGATCGAGCGAGCCATTGCCTTGACCCCGCATCCCATTATCACCCCGGAAGATTTGCCGGAGACCATTCGGACAACGACCGTTCATGACCAGGCGCGGGCACGCGGATGGGACACCCTTGAGGATATGGAAAAGAATTATATTCTGCGCGTGCTGGAGGCCCATCATCAGGACCACGGCCAAGCTGCCGCTATTCTTGGTATTCACCGCAAGACCCTCCTGCGCAAGCTCCGCCAGTACGGTCAGGGTTGACTCGGTCAACGATCAACCTGTTCCAGCACGAGACAACTTGTCCCTCCGAGTCCGAAGCCCGCAGACCACCACGCATTCCTGGTGATCTCTTCCAACCTTTGCGACAACTTGTTCCCGTGAATGCTCGATCCTCAGCGGGTCGATACGGACGCCTTCCAATCGTCTATCGATTTGATTTTTCATTGAATGCCTTCTGATGGACACCCCTTATGGAGCACGGTCCACCGTTTGCTCTATCGTTCCATTGACGTTCCAATTTACCTCATGCCGATGTCGTGGCTTTCCATTGAGCGGGACAAGATGACATTTCTTGATGATGGCGAGACGGATAAGGAGGAGCAATATGGCCAAGCTATCACGATATATAATAGTGCTCGTCCTGTGGAGCTTCTGGACAGTCCCCCCATCGTTCTCTGGGCCGGAACAAAGCCTGAGGACATCACCTCCACCACCCTCGTTCGAGGCAGACCTGCTCAGGATCGACGGTGACCGCTATGTCATCAAAGACCTTGCGGGCGTGGAACGACAGGTGTATGTCGGAAAAGACACCGAGATATTCGGTGAAGTGAAAGCCGGCGACCGCATTCAATTGTGGGTCCAGCCGGATGGACATGCTCAAACCATCATCATCGTTACGAGCAGAACGCCGTGATTTATAGGTATCGCACGACCCATCCGAAGCAGATGGAGAAACGTTTTCGGAAAAGGTTGAGCGGTCGTCGCCAGGAAGGATAGACAGAAAGGAGACAAGAGCGCTATGGAACGGAACAACAAAAGTGTGTTGGTCGTCGATGATGATCGAGATTTACGCTATCTACTCTCGGTCAGGCTCGTCAGCGCTGGGTATATAGTCTATGAGGCGGCGAACGGGCTGGAAGCTTTGGAGCAGATGGGAAAACGCTCGGTTGAGGTCGTGTTGACCGACTACCGTATGCCAAAGATGGACGGCTTCGAATTCCTATCAGTCTGCCGCGTAAAATGGCCTGGAACTCCTGTCGTGGTCTTCTCCGGGGAACAGGACGACCTGGCCCTCGAGGCGGTTGAGCGAGGAGCATTCGCGTGGGTCCGCAAAGGAAGTGATTTCACGATGCTCATGGAAATCCTTGCCGCAGCGGTTCAACAATCAGTCCATGTTTGAGAGAGAGTTGAACACGGCAGCGGTAGGTTAGATGATCGGGACAAGGAGAGAGTGACCCTATGCGTCGAAAGAACCCCTGGTGGTTCATACTCATACTGATCCTCCTGATGCCTCTCAGCGGATGCGACACGAGCAGGCAATCTTCACGATCATCGCTATCTGACAACGGCCGCTTCATGGATCTGTGGAGCACTTATACAAACTGCTACCGAAGTGAAGACCTTGATGCGATGCGTACGGATACCCAACAATTGAGTCGACATACCCACGATCAACTCCGCTGAAGATCCGATCCCCCCAGAAAGTAATGAACTGGTTCCCCTATGGTCACCCATCCGCCTCTCGGCCGATCCAGCCTCGATGGCTGCCTCCTGTGCCCTTCGTGCTGGCAAGGCCGCGCAGAAAATGGGACGTCTGAACGTTGCACGAGAGATGTTTTACATGGTCATTATAAACTTTCCGAAACCACGCTATCAGTATTACGCGGCCCAAGCCCGACCAGGTCCTTGAGCACATGGACGCTGCAAGCCGTGCCACCTTGAGCGGCCTCACCCTGTAGGAAAAACCAATCCACAGGTTTTTCCGCACGATTCACAGGGTTCAGGGAGAAACTTGCGTTGCCACGATCCCCGGCGGCCCAATGAACGTCGATTACCCTTGTTTCTTGGCAGCAAACTCGGTCTCATTGCAACCACGGACTAAAGTCAATGCTTGAAGCATACGCTCACGGTGCCATGGTGGACGTGTACTTGAGCAGGCAGGAAGGGCCAGAAACCTCATGGCATTCACATGCGACTGCTGGGAGTGAAGGTTTTTACCATCACCCTCTTCACCCCCCTCTGGTTCGCTCCCGGAAGACCCAACGTTTGGAGCATTCTCTAGTGGCACATTATCTGCACAATTGTTGTAATATACTGAAGCAACGCTACTTATGGTGAATGCGACATACGTATTTGGCGCCCGCTCCTGATTCTGCTGCAATATCATTACTAAGCCCTATGTGCAGCTCGCTCATCGGAGGCCCCAATGTCAGACTTCTACCAAAACGGTGTCGTCACGGTACTTCACCGGCTCGGACAGCCGAACGTCGACCAACTGGAACGAGAGTTGGCGCGTTATGGCCGCGTCAATCCCATCGCCCTGGTTCTCCCCTCCCTCTATGCAGAATTGGGACGCCCGGCATTGAAGGCTATCGTTGAAACTCTGAAGAGTGTGTCGTACCTCAATGAAATCGTCATCTCACTGGATCGCGCTTCGGCCTTGGAGTTTCGCCTGGCAAAGCAATTTTTTTCCGTACTCCCTCAGCGGGTGCGTCTCATCTGGAATGATGGTGCACGCATCCAAGCCATCCTCAAGCTCTTGGTCGATCACAACCTCGACATCGGCCTGCAGGGCAAGGGACGAGGTTGTTGGACGGCCTTCGGTTACGTCTTGGCTAGAAACCACAGCCAAGTCATCGCACTACACGACTGCGACATCACAAGCTACAACCGGGAGTACCTGGCGCGCCTCTGCTATCCCATCGCCAACCCGAATCTCGGTTATGAATTCTGTAAAGGTTATTACAGTCGCGTCACCGACCGGCTCCATGGCAGAGTGACACGCCTGTTCATTACCCCCATGATCCGGAGCCTCCAACAGCTCGTGGGGCCTCACGCGCTCCTGACGTTTCTTGACAGCTTTCGCTACCCCCTGGCCGGCGAGTTCGCCATGGTGCGGGATCTGGCCTGGACAAACAGAATTCCTGGCGACTGGGGTCTCGAAATCGGTGTCCTCGCGGAGGTCTATCGGAACTGTGCCTTGCGCCGCATTTGCCAAGCCGATATTGCGGATGCCTATGACCACAAACACCAAGAACTCTCGGATCACAACCCCGATGCCGGCCTCCTCAAGATGTGCGTCGATATCACGAAATCGCTCTTCAGAAACCTGGCGAGCGAAGGCGTCATCTTATCTGACGGGGTCCTCAAGACCTTGCGGGCGACGTATTTGCAAGCCGCGCAGGAAGCGATCAGCCGCTACGAAAACGACGCAGCCATCAACAGCCTCACGTTCGACCGCCACCAAGAGCGGACGGCCGTCGAAGTCTTCTTGAAAGGCATGAAAATGGCCACCGACGGGTTTCTCGACGATCCGCTTGGCGTCCCCATGATTTCCAACTGGAGTCGAGTGACCCATGCCGTGCCCGACATTTTCGACCGCCTGGTCGACGCCGTCGAAACGGATCACGACTGGGACCCCACGTCTGAACCGGCAGCCATTCCGTCATGAGCACCGCTCTCACACCACTCACTGCACCGACTGAAGCACGGCTTCAGGATATCGGCTCGGCGGAGATTCTCGTCGGGATTCCAAGCTACAACAACGCAGACACGGTCGGGCATGTTGTACGAGCTGTCAGCGTGGGCCTCGCCAAACACTTCCCTGGCCATCGGGCCGTCCTGGTCAACTCCGACGGCGGCTCTTCAGATGAGACGCCGGCCATCGTCGCCCGTACCGCCATAGACTTCCAACACCTTTTCATCGGCGACCAACAAAGCGTCCTGCATCGGATCGTGACGCCTTACCATGGCATTCCCGGAAAAGGCAGTGCCTTCCGGACGATCTTCGAGATTGCGCGACGACTGAGAGCGAAGGCCTGCGCAGTTGTCGACGCGGATCTCCGCAGTATTTCACCGGAATGGATCGAACTGTTACTCCGCCCAATCATGGAAGAAGGATACGACTACGTCGCACCCTACTATCTACGCCATAAATACGACGGCACGATCACGAACAGTCTCGCCTACCCACTCACCAGGGCGCTCTACGGGCAACGGGTCCGGCAGCCCATCGGCGGAGAGTTTGGTTTTTCTGGCGCGCTCGCGGCCCACTATCTTGACCAGCATGTCTGGGAATCTGAAGTGGCGCGATTCGGCATCGATATCTGGATGACGACGGAAGCTATTGCCAGCGGTGCACGGGTCTGCCAAAGCTTCCTCGGCGCAAAAATCCATAATCCGAAGGATCCTGCTGCCGACCTGTCGGCCATGTTGATGCAAGTGATGGGAGCGCTCTTTGCCTTAATGGAACAGCATGAATGCCTCTGGTCCCGGCAGGAGGGATCGCAGCCGGTTCCACTCTTTGGATTTCCCTACGAGGTCGGGGTCGAACCGGTCCATGTCAATGTGGAACGGATGGTGTCGCACTATCGACAGGGCCTCGCTGATCTTGAACCAATCTGGAGGCAAATCCTGGCCGACGACACGTTTTCTCAGCTGCGCGACCTCCAGGGGATATCCGGCACTGACTGTCGCATCCCTGATGAGTTGTGGGTTCAGGTCGTCTACGATGCAGCCATCGCATACCGCAAGCGAATCATGCCGCGTGAGCACCTCCTGAAAGCCCTGACCCCGCTGTATTTAGGCCGGACCGCCTCGTTCGTCTATGCCACCCAAGGCCTGACGTCCACGGAAGCAGAAAAGAAAATCGAAGCCTTGTGCCACACGTTCGAACGCATGAAATCCTATCTGGTGGAACGGTGGCAACCGCTGACACTTCAACCAGCGACGCCGGCGTTGTTGCACAACACGACCACCGACGCAGGAGGTGATCATGGATAACTTCATTAACCAAGCCCTTCTAGCTCCACTGGAGCTACTCGGACGCCAGATGCTGACCGTGCTCCCCAATGTGCTCGCCATGGGCATTATCTTGCTCGGTGGCCTCTTCACCGCGTGGGTGTTAGGTTTCTTCTCTGAACGGCTGTTTCGCGTGATCGGATTCGACCATCTCTGTGATCGGCTGGGGATGAATGCGGCGCTCCTGCGCGGAGGAGTCAAGACCGATCCCTCTCGCATTGTCGGTCGTAGCATCTATTGGACGGTGATGGTGCTGGCCTCGATTGCAGCGTTAGGAGCCCTGAACCTGACTCCGATTAACCAGTTCGCGCAGTCACTCCTTGCCTATGTGCCCCATCTGGTGACGGCAGCGGTCATTCTCCTGGCCGGGTACTTTCTCTCAAACTTCGTATCGCGGGCTGTCCTAATCGCCGCCGTCAACGCCGGGCTGCCCCCTGCCAGACTCATCGCAACCTGTTCCCGCTGGGGAATCCAAGCTCTGGCGGGGGCCATGGCATTGGAACAGCTCGGCATTGCCCAACACATCGTCGTCGTGGGATTCGGCATTACCTGGGGAGGAATCATGCTGGCCGGAGCCATTGCATTCGGACTCGGAGCAAGCGACCTCGCAAAAGGGTTCTTGGAACGAAGGCTGGTGACCCGATCAAAATCCAGTGATGTCGATGATCTACATCACTGGTAAAGGCGCAAGACCATGCCGAATTTGATTATCTTCACAGACCTGGATGGCTCGCTCCTGGACGCCACGACCTATTCGTATGCAGCGGCCATACCGGCGCTCACTGCGCTCCGTGACCAGGGTATTCCCCTCGTCTTGGTGTCGAGTAAAACGCGCGCGGAAATGGAATCGCTTCGACAGCGTCTCGGCCATCAAGATCCTTTCATTGTCGAAAATGGCGGCGCGGTCTTTATCCCTCATGGCCTTTTCGACTTCCCCTTGGAACGCATGCGAACCAGATCTCCCTACCAGGTCATCGAATTAGGCCTTCCCTATCACATGCTGCGAGATGTGCTGAAGCAAATAGAAGATGCTGTTGAAACGCCCTTACAGGGTTTCGGTGACCTGTCGGTAGAAGCCATCATGCAAGTGACTGGGCTCCCACATGCCGACGCTATTCTAGCCAAGCAACGGGAATACGACGAGCCCTATCTCCTGGAAGGCCCTCGGGCGCTCATCGAAGAAGTCTGCCGGCAAATCGTCACTCGGGGCCTTCGATGGACAAAAGGGGGGCGGTTATTTCATCTGATGGGGGAAAATGATAAAGGGGAGGCTGCGTCCGTGCTCCTGCGTTGCTATCATCGCCAACAACGCATGCGCGGACAGACGGAGCGGATCGAAACGGTTGGAATCGGGGACAGCATCAACGACGCCCCACTGCTCGCTATGGTGGATCACCCGATTCTCGTCCAGAAATCAGACGGATCCTATGACCCTGATATCCACCTGCCTGGAATGATTCGTGCGCCTGGCATCGGACCGGTGGGATGGAATGAAGCGGTCCTGGAACTATTGGCACAAGTACAGCAAGAAACCGCCTAAGCCCCTTGCGCAAATGCAGAACCCTGCACTTCCGGGCGTCGCTCTCTAGCAGGATGCTGAAAAGTCCGCCAGCGGCGTACTCAACACACGTGAAGCGTCCCTCGACAGGCTCGGGACGCCCTGAGCCCGTCGAAGGGCGTATCTCGTGAAGCGTCGTTCGTTTCAGGATTCGGACGTTTCACGAACAACGGGGACGGCCTTTTTGAGCCATCCTGTTGGATGGCCGTCATCGACTCGATGAGCTCCGACTGTCAGTGTCCACAGCGTCTATTTCTACTGCACACTCAGATCTCAGCACTCAGCACTTCCCCGAACTAGTCATCTTCCGGATTAATGATATGGAGGCCTGCCGAACGACAGGCCTCCAGCAATGGCGTGTCGGCACTGACAACGGTCAGCCGCAAGGGCTTGAGTTCCAACGCCAGCGCCAAATGCAAGACCTGTGGCGATCGGAGAGCAGGATACTCCAACGCGAGTTCTTTCGTGGCTAAGTACGTCTGCATCGTCGGGGCAATGAATTGGTAGAGACCCTCCTGAGATTCTTTCTCGAACTTATGAATCACCGAGTAACAATCGTCCCGGGTGATTTCCCCATGGTGGGCTCGATTCGCGAAGGCCGTATAAAAATCAGTCACGGAGAATGTCGGTAAAATGGCCACTTTGCTCCGCTTCACCATGAGCCTGCTGATGATGCGTGTGCCGCGCTCCATGCTGTACCGTTTCACCAGCGCTGTTGAGTCGAAATAGTAGTATGGCATGCGATCACACTCTCCCCTTCAGAATAATGGCGGCCAAGGGGCCAGACATTTTCGAGAGCCGATCTTGGAGTTCATCCAGCGGCAGCTCGTCATACCCCTCCTTGCGGAACTTATCGGCTAAGTTGCCCTGATTGAACGACGCCGTGTCGTTCTTGAGCCGCTCACCCAGCCGGCGTTTCGCCAAGCGACTGGGAACCCGCTGTTTTGTAACCGTCAACCCACGGCCACGGCTGCGTGGCGCACGAGTCGATGTGTGTCCTGCTTCCGATTTCGATTTGGCCATACCCTTCCTCTCTCTTTGAATTAATGGGGCGCAGACGCCGGCGTAGATGCCAGCCCGTCCCGCGGACATCCCGCTGGCTGGCTCACCTGTGCCGGCAATTCCAACTCTCCATACACATGGGCCGCAATGGCCTTCGCCACGTCGGTAGAAAACTCTTGCTGCATGACACGCACGACTTTGGCTGTCGCCTCACGATCCGACAGATGGCCTTCCTTGCCACCCTTCGACAAGGCGCCGACTACGCGCTGGCTGGTCAAATCCACGACCTCGATATCGCTACACCATCGCACGAATTTGAACTGTGGATCGCGCACGTCGATCGGCCACACCCGCACCACACCCCGCACAAGCAACTCCGGGGGTGGGCCGCTGGAATCGCCGCCCATCGAGCGCTCCCCTCCCCACGGTCGACTTGTGACTTGGAGCCCTTCCTTCAACAACCCTTCCGTCAAAGCACGTTGCGCCGGTTCAACCTGGTCACCAGCCACCGTAACCGCCAGCACCAGATTCGTGGCAAGGAACTCTTCGAGTTCATGCGTGAGTTCGCTTACGCGGTAGGCCGCGGCGGTACCCTGCCCGCTCGGTCGAATCACGCGAAGGTCGGCATTATAAGTCTCCCGCAACACCAAATTTCTAGCAGCCCGTTTCAGTGCTCTAACCCGTGCCAGCTTATCGGAGGGGCGGTGGGCCTCCTCGACATCGTCTCTAATGGATCGATCCAGCTCGGTAATCCGTTCCATAAACGATGTCTCTGCCTGAGGCCGATGCATCCCTGCCAAAGCATAATGGAGTCCATTATGTGCATCGACCCATCGATCGACGACCCGAACGTTCTCCAATACCTTGTCAGTCGATACACGGGTTAGATTGTCGAGCGTCAAACGTCGTTCAGCACTGCTGTGCCCGCGCTGCTCGATCACCAGATACGACTCCCAGTCTTTCGCCTGCGCGCTAACCTCGGCTTTGAAAATACGAGCCACCGCTGCATAGGCGCGATCCTCTGCTGCCGCGCGACTCTCCGCCTGTCCCACGCCGATGAGATATTGATCGGACGGATAGGCGGCACTCACCCCATCGATCCAGTCAGGTTTCGCTTGCCCTCCAAACCATGCACAGCCTGAGAGTGCAACCATTGCCATCAGCACCACCCCGATCCGACTCGCAAACCGCGATCCTTCTATCATGGCATCACCCGTTGTAGAAGCACCGCGGTCTCACCTGGCTCCAGGGACAGGGTCCGCATGACCTCAGGCATCAGAGGGTCAAGAGACCCGCTGACTGAACTCTGCACCTGGTAACGGCCTGGTGGAATCCAGACCCGCGCGAGATGGATTTCATCGGGCAACGTCTGCCAGCTCCGCTTGTCGGCTTCCTCCGATGCCACCGCGAGGCCTTTCGTCAGCAACCCAACAAGAAGACCGACCCATGGCCCCGCATCTTTCCCCGCTGCTTGTTGCGCGGCTCTCGTGGTCCCCTCGGCCAGCGCGAACTTCGTGGCTGCACGGGAGAGTGCCTTCACGGTGATTCCAGCCATTCGTTCCGAGAGCGCCTTATCTGCTAAGGCCGTTACGTTATTCACAAGCTCAGTATTCACCGTCACCCGAGTACCGTTATCCGGGATGAAACTCACCCTATCGACAGGTACCTGCGTCTTCTGTGGAGCGAGCCGCGGCAAAGCCACGCGAACGACACGTCCGCTAAGCCCGTACAACACGCTGTCCACAGCCTGGTTGGACTGCCGGTTCTGCTGCAAAATCCCGCGATTGAGGAGCACCAACTGGAGGGCGTTGAGACTAATCGGCAGGTCAAGAAACTGATCCTCCTTGCGTGGTGCGCGGCCATTATAACTGATCACGACAACTTGAGCGAGCGGTTGTAACGACTGACTCGTCTCCCACTTCGTATCGGGAAACAGTCGCCGGTACTCGGCCAACTCTTGAGTGAACTGCAGCGCCTCGGCCGTTCGTAACAAATCTTCCCTCAGCTGGGACGGAACGGCCATGTGCGACCATGCACGAGTGGCATCGAAGATCTCATACGCCTTCCGATAGGCAATAAAGGCATTATTCACATCACCGGTGCTTTCATAGAGAATGCCGCTCAGATAGCGCGCAAATCCGTCATCCCGATACGCATTCTTCTCCTGTATTCGATCCGACAAGACATTGAGCCGGTGGTCGATACGGCGGGCCTCGACCAGCGCTTCTTGCCACTGACCCAGCACCGCATAATTGAGCGCCTTCAGTACATTGATCAACACCTGCTCATAGGGATCGCCCTCATAGGGTAGCGCCGTATCATTTGTCATGAACGCGAGCGCTTCCGTTCGAATCCTTCGCGTGTAGAGACGATCCAGTTCCTCCTCAGCCTGTTCCAACACGGTATTGCTCTGCTGATAGTCGCCGGCGAGTTGAAGTGTCATCCCTCGATCCATGCCATAGAGCACACGGCTTTTATCGCCATACTCCTTTTCGGCCCGTTGGACAATGGCATCGGCGCCCTTGGGGTCGTGGGCGCGCAGACTCTCGTCGATAAGGAGATACCGGTTGACCGAGGGGCCGCATCCGGCAAGCAGCATGAACGCCAGCACAGCAAAGAGAGACTGGGTGGAAATAACAAAGCCCCACCGTGCCGGAATACAGGCGGTGGGGCATGAGGCAAGAGGGCTCAACGGATGTCGCAGAGCCTAAAAGATCGAACGTTTCTTTTCGACGACTTTCTTAATCTTCTTTTGACCGTACCAGACCTTGGCGTTGCTCTCCAAATCTACCATCTGCAAATCGACCTGGTAAAATACTGCCTTTGTCCCGTCGGCCTCATCGAGGATTGTCGCAATCGTACCCTTCATCATGTAATCGGCGCCGATCTCTTTTCCTGGCGCTTTCTGCGTGTCCTCTCGTGCGTACATCGCTTGCTCTTTACGCTCCGTGCGAAGTTCCTCACGATCTCCCTTTCCTGCTACAAACGTAACTTTTTGCGAGTTCGTAAGCTCACGTTCAAGATCGGTCACAAATGTATTGACGTTGATATGTTCGTGGCTGCTGTTCTGAATGGCTCCGACGACGACGACCGGTTGGCGCCGCTTTGAGCTGGAGAAATTGTTCAGCCACGGATATTCCAGCGCCTCTTTGACCATGGTCTCCGCAACCATCCTGGAATCGGTATCGTTCCAACGCCCGCTCAGATCCGTGACGACCTCTGAGTCGACCCTCGTTATTCTCGTCTCCTGGGCACAACCAGCCAGCGACAACAGCACCAGCGCCACGAGCACGATTCGTCCTCTATCCATCACGATCACGCGATACCTCCTCGCAGCTGCAATAATTGGCGGTCGCTCAGTGGGAGCTCTTAGCGCGGCGCCCGTTTGTCTTCTTCTTTTTCAAGCCGCTCAAAAAGCTTGTCGGCATTCTTTCTGACGAAGTCACGAACCTGGGCATTGAGTTCCTTCGCCTGTTCGAGATTATTCTTCATCTCCTCGAGATTCAACTTAGCCAACACGTAGTATGTGCCGGTTTTCTCATCCTTGTAGCGATCGATGGGGCGCACGCCACTGAGGGTCGCCGTCGTCACCGTCTTAATGGCCCGTTCGACATTCTGCTCTTCCGTGTTCTTGGTAAAGTCTCCGGCCGTCGTGGAAGCCGCATAGTCACGCATCAAGTAGCCGGTATAGGTTTCAAAGGTCTTGGCAATTTCAGCTCTGGCACGATTTTCAGCCGTGTCCCAAGCCAGCGGCTCGTTCCGAACACCGACCACGGACCCGACACCATAGAAACCTTTATTATCTTTCTCATTAAAGACCCCTGACCCTTGTTTCACCCAATTGGGAGGACCGCCGCAGGCAGCAAGTCCGATCAGCAGGGCAATAGCCACTCCTCCCCCGACCAACCTCGACCTGAACCCCAATACCCTATTCATGTGCATGCCTCCTTGGTGATGATCCGGACGGTAAAACTTCGACATACCAGCCACCGATGCCGACGACGAAGGTTCGAGAATTCATACGAATTCATGCTAGCATGCACCCCTAACCCAGTCAACGAAACCGACGGCCGATGGTTAACCGTCTCACTGTCCCTCATGTGTGGCTCAACAGGAAAATATTTCTGCAGGATGCTCAAAAAGGCCGTCCAGCAAGGCCGCAGCCGAAGAACAGGCCACAGGCGTACCCTCTGGGGTACGTTGAGGACCTGTTCAAGGCGAGAACGAAGCTGGCGGCATTTTTCAGCATCCTGCTAAAGGAGGATGCCCGTGGCAGATGTCCAGATTGAAGACGGCATCATTAAGATTCTGAGTTTGGAAGTTCAAGATCCCAAAGCAGCCGCAGTCCTCGCCGAATACCCTCAAGTCCGCTGGACGGAAATTACGCGGAAAGCATTAAAAATTGGGCTGGGGTATCTTAAGGGCGGCGAACGAGCCTAGCGCAGGCTGCTGAAAAATGCCGCCAGCATAAGAAGACCGTTATTTGGTTTATTTGGTTTGTCTCGTTTGTTTGGTTAAACCAGACAGACCAGATGAAGCAGATAAACAAAACAAACCAGTTTCAGCGTCCTGCTACGGCTTTGCGGGTGTTGACTGTGCCACAGCAGCTCTGGCACGGGCATGGTTTCCACCAAGTTCGAGATAACGCGTGAACGCTTCAACCGATTTTGACTGATCTTTCATCTCGTCGGCGTAGAGAATACCCAGCGAGAAATAGACATCTGCGTAGTTGGGATTGACCACCAGCGACTCTCTCATGGCGCGCTCAGCTTCGACATACTGCCCGCGCTTTTCGTAAATCAACCCGAGCGTATACTGAGCATCCGGGTTCTTCGGGGCATACTGCACCGCCAGCTTCGCTGCAGACAATGCGTCGTCAAGGTTCGGCAGCACTTCTAGCCGCACATAGCTCTTGAGCACGTAGGCATCGCCGAACGTGGGATCGTATTCCAGGGCTTTATCCAACCGCTCCAACGTTTCCTCCGGCAATTTCCCGGCCTGGAGTAATGCAAAGGCTTGTTCGTACTGCATCTTCGCGGCCTGTCGTCGTTCGGCCGGAGACTGGGGCTCTGCTCCCATGATAAATGCGGCCTTTCGGCCCTCAATCAACACCGTATCCCCTTCTCCTTCAAGCTGTACAAAGAGGGGATGCTGGGTGCCTTTCGATCGTTCCAGAACTTGCTGTTTGACATAGTCTCCGACTTCCGAAGCCATAAGCCATCCGTTTTTATTCCGATCCGCCGGACCGCTCAGCCCATTCACCAGCACTTGTACGAACAGACTTCTCCCGTTCTCCTGACTCAACGACTCACCCTTATCGCCCGCCGTCAACACTTGCACAGCTCGCCGCTCCGTCTCGTCTTCTGGAGACAATCGCCCTTCAAGGGACAGAGGCTGAGCCGTGCTCACCTCCCACCCACGAGCCGCAGCATTCAAGAAGAACAGGGTGTGTTTAGACGCGCTCCGACGGCTGAACTCCTTCAGCTGCTCAAACGTCACCGATTTGGACACATTCCCCATCTGCGCATCCCAGGGGACGAGATACCCAAGTTCCATGCCATCAAGATCCTGCGTAACACCCGCATGACCGGCGAAATAGAGCACGAGACGATCATATCGACCGACCTTGCGGGGCAAGAAATCCGAGAGCGTCTGCTGCAGGCGGCGAGCACTCGCATCCTTGTCGTAGAGTTCAACGACCTCATCGAAGCCCAGTCGGCGGAACGCCTGGGCCACCGCTTTGGCATCCTCAATCGCGCCGGGAATTTTCGGGGCCAGAAGATAGTTCTCCACCCCAATGACAATGGCCCATGACTTGTAATAAAGCCCATCCGGCTTCCCCATTTGGGCGGACGCCGACGGCAGACAGAACGCCGCCACCAGCGAATAGGCGAGAAAAGTGAGAAGGACGGGCCGCGATTGTCGGAAGATGACCGGCAACATCAATTGGACTGGTCTCATCGTATGGCCTGTAATAAATTCACCCTACTCTCGCCTTTACGCGACTGTCAAGAAACGGCAAACCGAGGTCTCGGAGCATCTGAACGGCTCTAGCGTGACACTGCATACGCCCTCACCCGTACCAAGGTATGGTTGAGTTCCCCCACGCCCCTCCAGCATAATGAGCGCGCTTTGCTTCGCACCTTGGCCTGAAGGAGTCATCGCACCATGGCAGACAACATCGATACCCTCCTCAAGGAAAGCCGCGTGTATCAACCGACCGCTCAGACCAAAGACGCGGCCTATATTCAAGACTACGAGAGCGCCTATAAGAAATCGATTGCCGACCCTGAAGGTTTCTGGAGCGGCGTCGCCAAGGAGCTGGAGTGGTTCTCTCCCTGGACCAAGGTTCTCGAATGGAATTACCCCTGGGCCAAGTGGTTCGTCGGCGCCACCTGCAACATTACCTATAACTGTCTGGACCGTCACGTTAAAACCTGGCGCAGAAACAAAGTCGCCGTCATCTGGGTCGGCGAGAACGACCAAGAACGGGTCATCACCTATGGCGAGCTGTACCGACAGGTTAATCGTTGTGCGAATGCGCTCAAAAAACTCGGGATCAAGAAAGGCGACCGAATCACGATCTACCTTCCAAAAGTTCCCGAACAGATCGTCGCCATGCTCGCCTGCGCACGCATCGGCGCCATTCATAGTGTGGTGTATTCAGGATTCAGCGCCCCGGCCCTTGCGAACCGCATTCAGGATGCCGAGTCCAAACTAGTCATTACGGCCGACGTCGGGTTCGACCGGGGAAAGGTCCTCAATCTCAAGCCGGTGGTCGACCAAGCCGTAGCTAATTCCCCCACCGTCGAACATGTTGTCGTCTTACGGCGTCAGACTCCTGGTGTAACCCTATCAACGCCGAAAGAAATCGATTGGCGCGACTGGCTGAAGGGCGAGAAGGCGGTCTGCGAGGCCGAGCCTCTGGATGCAGAACATCCGTTGTACATCCTCTACACGTCCGGCACCACCGGGAAGCCGAAGGGCGTGGTTCATGTCCACGGCGGCTACATGGTCGGGACCTACATCACCACGAAATATGTCTTCGATCTTAAAGAAGAAGATGTCTACTTCTGTGTCGCTGACCCTGGCTGGGTCACCGGCCACAGTTATATTGTGTATGGCCCCCTCCTCAACGGCGCCACGATCCTCACCGCTGAAGGCAAGCCGGACTATCCGAACCCGGGCCGCTGGTGGGATTTGATCGAACGCTATGGCGTCTCGATTTTCTACACGACTCCCACCGCCATTCGCCTGCTCATGCGCTACGGAGAAGACTGGCCCAAGAAATATGATCTCTCCACCCTCCGCATCCTGGGCAGCGTGGGCGAACCGATCAATCCGGAAGCCTGGGAATGGTTCCATCGCGCAGCTGGTGGGGACAAACCGATCATGGACACCTGGTGGCAGACCGAAACAGGGTCCATCCTGATTACCCCCCTGCCGTCCGTCCCCCTGAAACCAGGCTCCGCGACCAGACCTTTCCTCGGTATCGAAGCCGATGTCGTAGACAGTCAAGGCAACAGCCTCCCCGCCAATGCCGGTGGCCTTGCCGTCATCAAAAAGCCCTGGCCCTCGATGATGCGGACCATCTATAAAGATCCGGAACGCTACAAGACCTATTGGAACACGATCCCAAACTGCTACACCGCCGGAGACATCTGCCACAAAGATGAAGACGGCTACATGTGGTTCATGGGCCGTGCCGACGACGTGATCAAAGTGGCCGGCAACCGGCTCGGCACCGCCGAAGTGGAAAGCGCGCTGGTCAGCCACCATGCCGTGGCGGAAGCGGCGGTGATCGGCAAACCGCACAAGCTCGTCGGCGAATCCATCAAAGCCTTTATCATTTTGAAGCAAGGAGAAGTGGGTAGCCCGGCACTGATCCAATCGATCAAGGATCAAGTAATGAGCGAGTTGGGCAAAATCGCCGTGCCCTCCGAAATCGATATCGTACCCTCACTCCCCAAAACCCGATCTGGGAAAATCATGCGGCGGGTACTCAAAGCGAAAGAGCTCGGACAGGACCTTGGAGATATCTCGACGATCGAAGATTGATTCAACCGGTTTCAAGACCGGTAATCGATGAAACATCTGTGCCCACTAAACAAAATCGGAGGATGAACATGTCTAGAGCAACATATCCTGGAATCACGGTCACATTCGGAGTGCTGGCAGTCTTCCTCACAGCAATCACCCCAGTCGTCACCTGGGCCGCCGAACCGGCCAAGCAGGAGAAGCAGACAAAAAAGCCGGCACCGGCACGCACGAATGCGCTCGCCCAAAAATCGACCGCGGCAAAATCCGCTATGCCAGAGACCGCGGGAAAGTCTACGGCCTGTTTCGGTGAAGCACCGAAGCTCGACAAAGTCACGCCGGACGAAGGAAAAGCTGGAGACAAGGTCACTATCACTGGAAGCAGCTTCGGTACAACGGCCTGTTTACGAGGAGTCTCCTTCGGCCCGGGCCACCCAGCTCAGTTTCACCAAACTAATGACAGCATTACGGCAACCGTGCCAAGCGGCGGAAAGAAAGGCTTGGTCCTCCTTTCCGTCACCACCGCCTCGGGAGAAAACTCTAAACCGTTCCTCGTGAAATAGAAGTGAGCGGGGGACGGCCAGACCATCCTTCTTGCTCGCAGAACGCGCACGATGAAACTGTGCTCGTCCGATGCGCGCAGTGAAGGACAGTCTGGCCGTCCCCCTTCCCCCTTAGGGAAAGGTGGAAGATTTGAAACGCCCTTGCCCACTCAAGGGGGCAGTAGAAGAACGTGGAGGAAATATCTGAGGGAACTCGTCGGACATGAGGCGTAAGCCGGGCGAACCGATCTATCTGAAGCGTCATATGCTGGGCCTCACCCTTGCTGTGGTCTCCCCCATTGTGCTGCCCTTCCTATACCACCGTTACATCGCACCGTTGAGCTTTGACACCCTATTTTTTGCTGGCCTGATCATCGCTCTCATAGGAGGCATTGCACTCTATTTCACCTACCGATCCTCGGCTCAGAATGAACCATAACACCAGATCCTGAACTGTCTCCCTACATCTGCATTCCCACACACAGTTAGTCGGTCCCTACTCATTGCCATGGTCGTTTAGTGACTTGCAAAATGCAAGTTTATGGGTTACAGTGTTGTCCTGAACAATGAATAACAAGATGACATTTGAGCGATCACACTGCCCGATTACCATTGTCCTGGATACTCTTGGAGATAAATGGACGCTTTTGGTTATTCGAGATCTGGTCTTGGGCAAAAGACGCTATCAGGAGTTCATGGCCTCTCCAGAACGAATCGCCTCAAACATCCTTGCGAACAGACTGAAAAAACTAGAAGCTGCCGGCCTTGTGACCCGAAAGACCTACCAGGGCAATCCCGCGCGCTACGAGTACCTCCTGACAAGGAAGGGAAAGGGTCTGGAGCCGGTATTGGAAGCGATTATCGTATGGGGGCAGAAGCATTACCCAGGCAGTAAGAGATTTCCTCGCGTCGAGCACCGCTAAGGGTCTATTCACATTGCGCTTCACCTGGCTAGCGACAGGACATGTTCGGATATCGAGGAACTGTGGGGCTCCGTTTTCCAGACAAACGCAATACAAATAGTTCCCAACCATAAGGAGGGATAAGATATGCCGTTGTGGAAAGTTTATCATCCTGTCGGAGCGTTCACTGCTGAAGACAAAAAGGCGCTGGCCAAGCGGGTTACGGAGGTGTATGCGAGCATCCCGATCCCTAAGTTCTATGTGGTGTTCATTTTTGAGGAGGTCGCCAAGGACTCCTGCTTTGTAGGTGGCGAGCCGCATAACAAATTCGTCCGGTTCAAGATCGACCAAATTGCCAGGACGTTACCTGGTCCAGTCCTTAGAGAATGGTGGGTCAGGACACTTGATCAAGTCATTGCTCCCTTTGTAAAGGACAGGGGGTATGATTGGGAGATTTCCATTGACGAGACACCTTGCGATCTTTGGTCACTTCAAGGAGAACTTGCTCCGCCTTTTGAATCTGTGGCTGAGAAGCGGTGGGTTAAAGAAAATAAGGCGAGTTCCTATGCCTTAACGGAACAGCTTCCTGTCCATCTCATCCTCGCTCCCGGAATAGCGGACCGTTAGGTTCCGGGTTGGCTGGCCATAAGTGTGTGCGGAGAGTCGCACCCAAGAAAGATGACAGCCGACATGGTAACGTCATCTTTCTTGGGATAAATTCCCACCAAGTGTCCTCGCTGGGAAGAACCACGAAACGCCAGGGCCGGTTGGCTGAGAAGAGCAACTTTTCAGCGTTCTGCTCGATGCTCTACGTTCTCGGCTTCTGCTCCGGCTTCTGATGTATCCAGGTAAACGGAGTAGTCGCCTCGGCAAGGTAGGCCTGCCCGAATCCCAAAACTAAATGCGCGTCCTGTAGCCGCAGTTCCCAGAGCGAGAAATCCGCAAAGCCAAACATCATGGCCGATTGGGGAAAGCGAGCCAGATACCGCTCCTTCACTTTCGTATAGTCCGGTGCATCAACATTCAACAGCACCCCCTCACCCTGAAGATTCATCCGCCGTAGGGCCAGGGGATTCTTCCCCGGCCTATCCGGCTCAGAGACAAACAGCCCCACGCGAGGATCGTGCAACAAATGTTCGCTGTGCAACGCCAAGCGGCTCACATGAATGTAGGCGCGCGTCCAGTGTTCACCAAAGACATACGGCACATGCGACCCAAACGGCCGTCCGTTTCTGAGTGTCAACAAAACCCCCGTGCGGACCTCCTCAGTCAAATTGACCCAAGCAGCCTGAACTTCCTCATTCGACAGAGCCTCAGACATCGCCATAGAGACACCTCCCTCCGTCTAACCATGCCCCCTCTCTCCAGTCCCGCGTCTTTCGCTCGTCGCGCTCGTTTCACCTTTCACGCCTTACGCTTCGCCCCTTGCTCTAGACGGCTGAAGAAGAAGCCGCGCACTGGAACAAACGCTCTTTCTGCAATCAACCGCGCCCCCATGAAGTGATCACGAGCGTCGGCGCGCCGGGTCCGGTGTCTACGCCTCCTGCATGCGCACAAACTGGCGTGCAGCGATCAGGTCCTGTCTGGCGCAGAGCTGCTTTTCACGCAACAGATGCTCCAGAGCCGCAATCCGGGCCGTCATCTCCGGCAGTACAATATCAACCTGCTCGCGCAGGTCCTGCAGCCGCCGGCTCAGCCCCGAATCCCCTCCCTTCGCAACAGATCCCTTCTTCGCCCGACCCGCCACTCGACCTTGCGCCCGCTTCCGTGGAACGATCCTCTTGACTGACATGGGTTCCCTCCAGGTTAAGATTCCCCCTCTACCCGGCCTTGCAGGGCCGGCCACCTACGACACCAAGACCCCCTTCAACATCCATAATACACAAGGACAACTGCACCAGTCCCGCCAGTTATTCCTATTCCTTTCAGCCATCCGCTATACGCGCCCATCTCCTCACCCTCACCGTTCATGTCTTACGTTTCACGTCCCCAGAAAGGCAGGGTGATTTCTCCGGGGGAAACCGGTATTCTTTAGCGCTAACGAGTGCGCCATGAAGACGCCCATCTCGAATCATTTCGGCGGGAGCAAGGAAGGGAATCCATGAGTTCGACCACAGGCAACTCCCCATCGAGTCAATTTAGGAAGCTCCTCTTGTCGGAACAGCTGGAATTCATCTGTGAAGCCCACAATGGCCTCAGCGCAAAGATCGTCCAAGAAGCCGGCTTTCGAGGCATTTGGGCCAGCGGCCTCTCCATTTCTGCGCAATTCGGCGTCCGTGACAACAACGAAGCCAGCTGGACCCAAGTCCTGGAAAACCTGGAATTCATGTCCGATGCGACCACGATTCCGATTCTCCTCGATGGCGACACGGGGTACGGCAATTTCAATAACATGCAGCGGCTCGTCCGCAAACTGGAGCAGCGCCGCATTGCCGCAGTCTGCATCGAAGATAAACTTTTCCCCAAGACGAATAGTTTCATCAAGGGGAACGCCCAACCCATGGCGGACATGCAGGAATTCTGCGGCAAGATCAAAGCCGGCAAAGACGCGCAGACCGATCAGGACTTTTCCATTATTGCCCGAGTCGAAGCCTTTATCTGCGGCTGGGGGCTGGCGGAAGCCTTACGACGCGCCGAGGCCTATCATCAGGCAGGGGCAGACGGCATTCTCATTCACAGCGCCCTGTCGGTACCGGATGAAATCCTGGCATTCAAGCAGGAGTGGGGCAATCGCTGCCCCGTCGTGATCGTGCCCACCAAATACTACGCCACGCCCACTGATATATTTCGCCAACACGGCTTTTCAATTGTCATCTGGGCCAATCACATGTTGCGAACATCCGTGGCCGCGATGCAGAAAACCGCGCGGACCCTCAAGGAGGATGAACACCTGCTCTCCATTGAAGACAAAGTCGCACCGGTCTCAGAAATTTTCCGCCTTCAAAACGCCGAAGAACTTCAAGACGCCGAAGACCGCTATCTGCCCAAAGGCGCCGAGGACACCTGCGCCATTGTCCTGGCTGCCTCCCGAGGAAAAGAACTGGGAGAACTCACTGAGCTGCAACCCAAAACGATGATCAATATTCAGGGCACACCGATCCTCTCTCACATCGTCGATGCCTACAATGCTGTCGGCATCAAGGATATCGTGGTGGTCAGGGGATATAAAAAAGAAGCTGTCAATCTGCCCAACCTCACCTATGTCGATAACGACGACTTTGCAGACACAGGCGAACTGGATTCCCTCATGAAAGCACTCCGATCCCGAAAGGGACCGGCTCAACACACGATCATTTCCTACGGCGACGTGTTGTTCAATAAATACATTCCCCAGTCTCTCTGTCAGGAAACGGATGACTGCGTGATTTTCGTCGATAGCAACTGGCAGGAGCAGAGCAGCTATGCCCGCCTCGGCGGGTTTACCGAATGCACCATTCCCAACTCGCGAAGAGCCTTTAACGCCAAGATCTATCTCAAGCAATTGGGAAACAACATCCCCAAAGAATCCATCCACGGGGTCTGGATGGGATTCCTCAAAGTCTCACCAAGCGCGGTCAAACTGATTACCGACATCATTGTGGAACTCCTGGCCAAACCTGCCAACCGCAAAGCCGGCATCCCCCAGCTACTCCAAGAGCTATTGAAACGAAACTATCCGATCCGAGTCCTCTATACAGCAGGTCACTGGCTCGACATCAACAGCCTCGAGGATGTGGTACAGGCGGGGATTTTTTAAGCGCATGGCGCTGGTCTGTTCGGTCGCTCTGGTTGGTCTGGTCTGATTGGTTTCGTTCAATAAGACAAATAGGACGCCACAGGAGCCTTACCCCGTATCACAAGACAATTGGCATCTCATGCGGAATAGATATCACAAGTTGCTGGCATGGCCCGCGAAGGATTATTGTTACTCCCGCGGCGTAGAATATCCCGACGTCGGTACTGTTCCAGGTGCAGGTACACCTCTACGTGTACGTGGTGGAGACCATCATGGCTGACGAGGCCAGAAAGGCCGAGACTGGAAGTATGGTAGGCTCGATCGCCGCCAACTTGCACGAGGGCAACCGCTCGGAATATCTCGCACAGTTCGTCTTTTCGTCGTTCGGCACCGCGATCCCTGTCCCACACCAGGAAGACTCGGGGCTCGACATCTATTGCACGTTGTTTGAGCATGTTGGAAGGCGGGCGTGGCCGCGATGGTACTATTCGGTGCAGGTAAAGAGCACGATGGAGCCGTGGGTACTCGGCAGCTCCGAGTCGGTGCGGTGGATCATTGAGCATCCGCTTCCAATCTTTCTCTGCATCGTGCAGAAGACCGAGGCCAGAATCCTTGTCTATCACACCACCCCGCGCTTCGCTGCCTGGGCCAGGCCAACACATCCGGATCGATTGGAACTGATCCCGGGGACTGAGAAGCAGGCGCAGACGACTGACTGGGAGGGTGGTGAGACTTTTAGTCTGAAAGCCCCGATCCTCAACTTCACGATCCAGGAAGTGCTTGACCGTGATTCCCGCGCTCGCGTGGTTGAAGTGCTCAAGTTCTGGATAGACTGCGACGTGGAAAATCTCTTTCGCATTAAAAGCGGCATCCCGCATTTCTGGGTACCCGATAGTTACGAAACAAACACGACGAAGCACTCCGGCTGGGTACACCAGGGTGAATGCTTCCAAGAAGAATCGTTACTGCTTGCTCAGAATCGCCTCAAAGAGCTATTGGGACTTATCGCAACACATCACTACCGCAACAATGACATGGTGAGCGCCGCAATCTACGCGATGGCACTGCGGCAACTATCTCCAACAGGCTCCTCAGACAGGTTCGATCCGCACGATGGCTTCCTTCATTTTGAACTAAACAAGATCTTTGGAATGCAACCCTCGAGCTATCTGTATCAGGCCTGCGATTCGTTGCTTAAGATGGTGAAGAATGAACTTGCACAACATGGGATCGCTGATCCACCACTGCCGTCCCCGGAAGCAAAGTAGATTTTAGAGAAGTGGATTTAGGGTTAGGCATGACTATTGACCTATTGCAGCCAGTCACCTCGCTTGAAGAGATTGATGGCTCGGACGTCTTTTCTCCAAGGTAGCCCTCCTCCCACGCCTCCCATCATCAACTGCTATAGATATCCGGTGGGCGCTCTCGACACTCATGAAGCGTAGACCACAAAGCAAAGGAGTTCAGGTTGAGATGGCACCGTTTCTCAGGGTCATCAGACCCATGTCCCAGCTCGATCCTGCCGCCCTGCACGTAGACTGTGGCATTAGGGGACAGGACCTCCGTTTGGTTGTGACGAATAACACCACAGCCTCTTTGGGAGTGGTCCATCTATGCGGTATACCCTCTCGCGTCTATCCAGGGTTTCTGGGCTTCGGGGTCAGCAACTGTCTTGAAAATCAAGCCGGCTGACTGGCCGCCACCCGCCACGGGATTCCACTCTTCAGCATCGCATTGAGAATCGTGAGCAGCTTCCGCATGCAGGCCGTCAACGCCAACTTCTTCGCTTTCCCTGCTTGGCACAAGCGCTGATAGAACGTCCGAATCACCGGGTTCCGCCGTGTGGCCACCAGCGTGGCCATATAGAGGGCGGCTCGAACGTGGGCGCGTCCGCCCCAGATAGTCCGTCGTCCTTTGAGCGTCCCGCTGTCTCGTGGAAACGGAGCCACGCCTGCCAATGCAGCCACTTCTTTGCGCGTCAGCGTGCCCAACTCAGGCAAGTTGGCAAAGAATGTTGTGACCAAGACTGGTCCCACACCTGGCACACTCCGCAAGACCTCTTCTTTCTCTCGCCACACAGGGCTCTCGCGAATTGTCTCGGTAAGAGCGGTATTGGTCGAGGCGAGTTCCTTCTCCAGCCAGATGATGTGCGCCTGCACTCGTTTCTGAATGGGCCGAGCCGCCAGGCGCAGCCGATTCTTTTCCGCCGTGAGCATCTCGATCAACTGCCGCCGGCGCGCCACCAGGGCCGCGAGCACCTGCGTCTGCTCATCGGGCACCGGGCGGACCGGAGGCCGAATGGCCTCGGCAAACCGGGCAAGGATCTGTGCGTCGAGCCGATCCGTCTTGGCCAACTGTCCGGTGGCCCGAGCAAAGTCCCGCGCCTGCCGGGGATTTATCACGACGACCGGCAGTCCCGCGGCGGCGAGCGCTCCCGTCAGCGGCACTTCGAGGCCGCCTGTCGCTTCGAGAACGATGAGCGTGGGCTCGAGCGCCTGCAGCCGCTCCACCGCCTGGACGATCCCACACTCATCATTCGGAATCTGGAAGGCGGCTCCAGGGTGAACCGCGACATCGACGCACGCTTGCGACACATCCATCCCCACAAAGACCTCGGCATTCATGGTACACCTCCGTATCTCCCGTCCTTGCACAATGCGGGCTCGAAGCCCCTTCAACTGTTCGGGTTGGTGAACGGAGGAACGGGACG
>JACQEY010000056.1 GCA_016200355.1 Nitrospirota bacterium | reverse complement strand
GTTCCAAGCTCGCTCGTTACCTCTTCAAGGATGGGGGCTGATTGATCTTCAACTGCGCGCAATCTTCTCACCCGCCGACCCACTGGCACGCCGAGACGTGCCATTAGCCCATGCGAGGGCCTTCTGGGGCCGCGCGTTGCGCGAGCACTGGAGCTCAGCAGGCTCCATCCCCCTCCCCATCCATTTTGACCGGCTGGGATGATATGATAGGCGCGGTTCCGAAGAGCGAGTTTCTTATCCATACCTTTCAAAGGAGTCCATAGTGATGAATCTGGCGCGTAGCATCATCGGAATCTCGTTGGGCGTCCTGCTGTTCTCCGGTGTCGGCCTTGCGGCAGAACCGGCTGAGGTCGAAAAGTTTGTGAAGGCTCGCGTTGATATCGGCGAGATGATGTCGAACTACTTTCAGGGTGGAGGGATGTTCAAGGAGGGGCAGCGGCCATCAGCTGAGCAGATGAAAGAAATTCCAGACATGAAGACCCGATACGAGGCGCTCCCTCTGGATCGAATGGGACGCGGCGGCAGTACAGGGCGAGGCTACTAGTTACACCCATGCCCATCAAGGAAGGGTATGAGGGGTTTTGGCTGCGCCCGTCGAGTGAGACTACAGATACTCCCTCCAGTCTGCTCGTTCTCTCTCATGGAATGGCACCTGTGCTGGTCCCACTGCGCCCGTCGAACGAGCACATTCTGATCGTGCGCGTTCCGGGAGCAAGGGAGCAGCACGGGTGTCATTCCACCCCTTTCATTGACTCTCCTCCGACCCCTCCATATAATGCCGCTCGCTAGTCGACTTTGGCCGCCTTTCCACACAGTTATGACTTCTTTCTCCAAGCCATCAGTGGCGGAAACATGGGACAAGGTCCGCGCGGAGATTTCCCATGCCTTTTCGACTAAATCAGGAGCCGAGGTGCTCACGACCGAAGATCTCGCCTTGCTTGAACGGGTAGCCGGTGCGGTAGTGAAACGGGGTATGGCTGCTCCCGCCACGGTTTTTCTAGAATCTCTCGGTCCCATGAACTTCCTCGGTAGTCAGGCGCTGTATTTCCTGACCCCCATTGTCGAATGGGCTTTTCAGGCGAAGGAAGTCGAGCAAGTGGCCCGGTTGCTCGAACGACGCGATACGATCTCTCGTCTCATCGCCATCATTGAAACAAAGTCTGCTTCCCAAACTTCTCCCCAGGCTCCTCCAGGAGCCTCCGCTCAATGACGATCTACTGTGAAACGTTGTTCATGAAACGTATCTCGTTCCGGAGTTTGGACGCTTCACGCGTCACACTTCACGAACGACGCGATCTTAGCCAGGTGGGTTGCTGATGGCGTTTCAAGAGTTGGCAAAGACCGCCCATCCCCTCAACGTCATTGTCGCCACCGACTGTGGCAGCACCACAACCAAGGCCATTCTGATCGAGAAGGTCGGTGACGAATACCGGCAAACCTATCGTGGTGAAGCGCCGACAACGGTGGAAGCGCCGTTCGAAGATGTGACGCGCGGGGTGCTGAACGCGATTGCGGAAATTGAAGAACTCTCCGGCCGGAAAATTCTCGATGGGGACAAGATTCTTACGCCCAATCGTGCGGCTCAGGGTGATCCTAAGACAGGCGTGGATATCTATATTTCTACCAGCAGCGCGGGCGGCGGGTTGCAAATGATGGTGACCGGGGTCGTGCAAAACATGACGGGGGAAAGTGCGCAACGGGCCGCGCTTGGGGCGGGCGCGATCGTCATTGACGTGCTTGCGTCGAACGATGGCCGGTTGCCGCATGAAAAGATCGAGCGCATCAGGACGATGAGGCCGGACATGATCTTGATGTCCGGCGGGACAGACGGGGGGGCGGTGACCCATGTGGTCGAGATGGCGGAGTACATTTCGGCAGCGGAGCCACGCCCCCGGTTTGGGGCGACGTACAAGCTCCCGTTAATTTACGCGGGCAACAAAGATGCGCAGCCGCAAGTGAAGAAGATCCTGGGCGAGAAAGCCGCGCTGGTGCTGACCGACAACATTCGCCCGGTGTTGGAACGGGAGAATCTCGCACCGGCGCGAAACAAGATTCACGACCTGTTTCTCGAACATGTCATGCAGCAGGCGCCGGGCTACAAGAAACTGATTGAGATGGCCGGTGCGCCGATCATGCCAACGCCGGCGGCGGTCGGCGTCATCATGGAAACGATCGCCAAGCGGGAGCACCTGAACTTGATCGGGGTGGATATCGGTGGCGCGACCACGGACGTGTTCTCGGTCTTCGAGGGGCTCTTCAATCGAACCGTGAGCGCGAACCTCGGGATGTCGTACAGTATTTCCAATGTGCTGGCGGAAGCAGGTCTCGCCAATATCATGCGTTGGGTGCCCTTTACGATCGATGAACAGACGCTCCGCAACCGGATCAAGAACAAGATGATCCGGCCGACGACGATTCCGCAGACACTGGACGAACTGCAGATCGAACATGCGATTGCGCGCGAGGCACTCCGGCTCGCCTTGATCCATCACAAGTCTCTTGCGACGGCTCTCAAGGGCATACAACAAGAACGCACGATCTCTGATGTATTCGAGCAGCAGCAGTCCGGCAAGACGCTGATCGATATGCTCAAGCTCGATTTGATCGTCGGGAGCGGCGGGATTCTGTCCCATGCGCCGCGCCGCGTGCAATCGATGTTGATGATGGTGGATGCCTATGAACCGCTCGGGGTAACGAGGCTCTCAGTGGACAGCATCTTCATGATGCCGCATCTCGGCGTGCTCTCAACAATCAATGAGAAGGCGGCGACCGATGTCTTCGTCCGCGATTGCATGGTCTACTTGGGCACCTGTGTCGCGCCGATCGGACAGGGGAAGGACGGGGATCGGTGCGCGGATTATGTGATCACTTTTCAGGATGGAAGAGTGGACAAGGGGACACTCTCGTTCGGCGACCTGCGGCTGGTTCCCTTGGCCGCCGATCAGAAGGCTTCAATCGCAATTCAACCGGCGAAACAGGTGAATCTCGGGGCAGGGGCGGGAGTCGCGGTGACGCGAGAAGTGCAAGGCGGTGTGGTGGGACTTTTGCTCGACGGGCGCGGGCGTCCGTTGCAGTTGCCGACCGACCACGCGTCCAGAGTGGCGGCGTTGATGAAATGGTATCAAGCGGTAGATCTGTATCCAGTGCTGAGTGCTGAGAAATGAGTGCTGAGATGAACTTCCGAATCTTTCTTCGCTCTCGTGTCTCAGCACTCAGCACTCAGCACTCAGCACTGTTGTTAATATGGCGCATTCCTATACCCCAGGCTTAACCGTTACAGAGCACACAACGATCCGCCGCCGTCGGATGTTGTCGCTGCCTGGCAGCGTGTTGGTCGCAACTGGGGAGACCGTGCGTGCGAATCAGGCGGTGGCTCGTGCGGAATTGCCCGGGAAGGTCTATCCCTTGAATCTCGCCAATCAACTGGGCGTGGCGCCGGATGAGATCCACGAATATTTGATTAAGAAGGCCGGCGACCCGGTGCAGAAGGGCGAGATCCTGGCCGAGAACAAACCACTCATCAAGTGGCTGAAGACGGAAGTCCTCTCGCCGATCACCGGTATCGTGGAATCCATTTCTCCCGTCACGGGGCAGGTGCTGTTGCGAGAGCCGCCGCGCGTGCTGGAGCTGTTGGGCTATGTCGACGGGCGCATTGTCGAGGTGATGCCGCAGCAAGGAGTCGTGGTCGAGACGGATTGCAGTCTGGTGCAGGGCATTTTCGGCATCGGCGGTGAAACCCGGGGCGAGATCGTGATCGCGGTGACGTCGCCGGACGAAGCGCTGACGCCTCGTCACCTCACCGCGGACATGAAAGGCAAGGTCGTCGTGGGTGGCTCCTTCGTTTCTTCAGATGCGCTGGCTCGAGCGAAAGAGGTGGGGGTCGCGGGCTTAATTATCGGCGGCATTCATGATAAGGATTTGCGCGCACTTCTTGGCTACGACCTTGGCGTGGCCATCACGGGCAGAAGGGTTCGGCTCCATCCCAATGGCCGAAAAAACATTCACGCTTCTTTCCGCTCATGTGGGGCAGCAGGCTTCTATTTCAGGCGCCACGCAAATTCGTGCCGGTGTCATTCGGCCCGAAATCATCATTCCCAAAGGCGCAGGCGCACCGGGCGATCACCACGCGGCAACCGTGCCGCAGCGGGAAGGCATCCGGATCGGCGACCAGGTTCGCATCATTCGAGACCCGTTATTTGGAAAGATCGGCGAAGTCGCAAGTCTGCCGCCCGAGCTCCAGAAGATTCCGACCGAGAGTGACGTGCGCGTGATGGAAGTCCACTTTGCCGACGGCAGCAAGGCCGTTATTCCGCGGACGAACATTGAACTGATTGAAGGAGCCTAGTGCGAGTGAAACGTGAAACGTTAATCGTGAAACGCCGAGGACGTCGGGCATGGGCGGCGGCGTTGCTCCTGCTCGTGGCTGGTCTGAGTCAGCCATGGTTGCCAGTATTTGCTCAAACCGCACTCCTCCCACCTCAAGATGTTCGGGCGTTTGATACACCGAGTGATGGCGGCGGCAGCCTGATCGTGCTCTGGTCACCCGCTCCAGACGATAGCGCTGCAATCACGTATCAGGTTTTGCTCAGCGAGGGAACCACGGTGCCGGACCCTGCTGCGATGAAAGTCGTGGCGGAGTTCCCTTCAAACCAACGCTATGTCCGAGAGGCTAAGTGGCCCTGGTGGACGAGGCCGACGACCGGAGAGCAGCATCAATTCACGCTGAAGAATGGAAGGGGAGTCGATCTCAAAAACGGGACAGCCTACTTTGTGACCGTAGCAAGGGTCTCTGGCGACAATCGAGCTGTGGCGACGTCGGTTCAGGCTACGCCGCAACCGAACTGGATCAACTGGAATCAGATGAACAATCTCTTGCTGGCGCTCCTGTTCGGCGGCATCGTGTTCTACGCCATCAGTACAGCCAGAAAGCGAGAGATCTTTCTCCGGCGCATACCCGGCCTCGATGCTGTGGACGAGGCGATAGGCCGCGCGACGGAGTTGGGCAAGCCGATCCTCTATTTGACCGGCGCCCACGACATGAGTGATCCCTCCACCATTGCCGCGGCGGTCATTCTTGGGCGCGTGGCCAAACGCACGGCCGCCTATGAAACCGATTTACTCGTGCCGCACCGGGATCCGATTACCATGGCTGTCTGCCAGGAAATTACGAAACAGGCCTATCTGGAAGCAGGCAAGCCCGATCTCTATAAAGATGATTCGAATTTCTTCATTACGTCGGATCAATTCAGCTATACCGCAGCGGTGGACGGCATCATGTTGCGCAAAAAACCGGCGGCGAACTTCTTTATGGGGCATTACTTTGCTGAGGCCTTGCTGTTGACGGAAACGGGCGCGAGCACCGGTGCGATCCAGATCGCCGGGACTGACTCCGATCACCAGCTGCCGTTTTTCGTCACCACTTGCGACTACACCTTGATCGGGGAGGAGCTCTACGCCGCCAGCGCCTATCTCTCCAGAGAACCGGTTCAGGTCGGCACGCTCCGTGGACAAGATATCGGCAAAGCGCTGATCCTCGGTGTGCTTGGCATCGGGACCATACTGGCCACCCTCGGGGTGATGCTCGACGCGCAGTGGCCGAAATTATTTCTGGACTTTTTCAGGGATGTGAAATGATCTTCCTACGCCGACAGGTTCCGCTCCTGATTACGCTCATCGCCGGGCTGGCGATGGCGGCGCAATACTATGTGCCGCATCCGGCCTCGGAGCAGATGCTGACCTCCGTCACGAAGTGGCTCCAGATCATCGGGGGGTTCGCGCTGGTGCTGGGTGTCAGCAGCCTATTCCACGTCCATGCCGCCAAGATCCGGCGCAAAGAAGCGGGATGGGGCTATAGTTTCGTCCTCTATGTCAGCATGCTGGGCACCATAGCGGTCGGCCTCTGGTCGAACGGCAAGGAAGCCGTCGACGGCACCATGACCGCCTTCGGGTGGTTCTATAACTTCATGATGGTCCCGCTGCAGGGGACGATGTTCGCCATCCTGGCGTTCTTTATCGCCTCAGCTGCCTATCGGTCGTTCCGCGCGCGGAGCCGCGAGGCGGCGGTGCTGCTCATTGCGGCGGTGATTGTCATGATGGGCCGCGTCCCGCTCGGAGAATATCTGATCCCGCTCAGCGGCGACCTGTCTCAGTGGATCTTGAACGTGCTGAATGCGTCGGTGCGGCGTGCGATCCTGATCGGCGTCAGCCTTGGAACGGTCGCGCTCTCCATCAAGATCATCTTCGGCATGGAACGGTCGTATCTGGGAGGGGGGAAGGAATAGCGTAAGGGGTAAGGCGTCAGGGGTAAGGTGAGAAAAGCAAATTATGAGACATCCACATAATCCGCCCACCTTACGCCTCACGCCTTACGCCTCACGGGTTGCAGCATGACTTTCACTGAGCGCATGCTCAAAATCGATCGGCGGATCATCTTTCTGGTGATTGGCCTCTGCACGCTCTTGCCGCTGCTCTACCCGGTCGGGTTGCCGATCAAGATTTCGCCGGAGGTGCGCGGGGTCTACGACCACATCGAGTCGCTTCCAGAGGGAGCCGTATTCCTGCTCTCGCTGGACTTCGATCCGGCGTCGAAGCCCGAGTTGCATCCTCAATCGATTTCGTTGCTGCGTCATGCCTTCAGAAAGAACCTCCGCGTGATCGCGATGACGCTCTGGGTCTCCGGCACAGGAATGGCCGACCAGGTCGTCACGCAAGTC
The DNA here is from genome assembly GCA_016200355.1 of Nitrospirota bacterium. Classification (GTDB taxonomy): domain Bacteria; phylum Nitrospirota; class Nitrospiria; order Nitrospirales; family Nitrospiraceae; genus Palsa-1315. Next base: position 33,559 of record JACQEY010000056.1, on the reverse strand, counting down.
GCCCGCGAGATGGGCAAAGAAAGCGGGAAGGATTATGTGTTCCTCGGCTGGAGCCCCGGTGGGACCGCCGTCATTATCAACATGGGGCAGGACCTCTATGGGGCGTTCCCGGCCGATTACAACGGCAAACCTACGAAAGGCTTACCAGTACTGCAAGGCGTCGCGAATCTGCGCGATGTGAACTATGCCGTTAGCCTGGGCGCCGGCAATCCCGGTGTGGAAGCTTGGTATGTCTTTGGTAAGGATAAATACAAGTTCGAGCTCGGCGGCGGCTGCACGGGCGTCATGGCGCCGGGGCTCTATCCGTTGTTGCGGAGCGGGCAGATCAATGGCCTGATCGGGGGCCTGCGGGGTGCGGCAGAATATGAAATTCTTATCGACCAGAAGGGCAAGGCCGTCGCCGGCATGGATGCGCAGTCGGCTACGCATCTCGCCATTATTGTGCTGGTCATCATGTGTAACCTGTTCTATTTCTCATCGCGCAAGCAGAGAGTCCAAGGCCAAGGCTGAGGTTGAGGAAAACATGAAACTTGGTCTTTGCTGGAACGTATTCTCAACCTTAGCCTTGACCTTAACCTGTGGCGGTGACTGATATGTCGATTGAAACTATCATCGGTGGGTGGGTGGCGACGGGGTTGACCCTCTTCATCTTCACGTTTCTCTATAAGGACAATCCGCTCTTCAAGCTGGCGGAGAATCTCTACGTTGGCGTGTCGGTCGGCTATACCATCATCAAAACCTACGACACGGTGGTCGTGCAGCTCATCTGGAAGCCGATCGTTGAGAACGGGGAGTGGGCGCTGTTGATTCCGGTTGCCATTGGGACGCTTATGCTCACGCGCTATGTCCCAAAAGCCGCCTGGATTTCGCGCTACGCGTTTGCTTTCATTGTGGGGGTTGGGTCAGGGCTCGCTATTCCACGAACGATCTCCTCCTTTATCCTGAAACAGATCGAGGATACGGTTCGTCCGCTACTGACGCTGGTACCCGGAGAAGGCGTCACCTTTACCTGGAATCTCCTGAATCCAGCCAGTAGCCTGAACACCATTATCATCCTGGTCGGCGTCAGCTCGGTGCTGTTCTACTTCTTTTTCTCCGTCGAGCATACTGGGCCAGGCAAGGTCGTGGCCCGCATCGGCATCATGTTCCTGATGATCGCGTTCGGCGCGGCTTTCGGCTATACTGTGATGGCTCGCATGTCGCTCTTGATCGGGCGATTGACCGACCTCATCGAGTTCACTGACCCCTCCTATGGCAGGCCGAGCCTCTGGCTCGCGGGTTTGACCATCCTCACCTTGGTAGTCATGGCTCGCCGGTCCAGCAGCAAGCAGCCCAAAACAGAAGAATAGGTTTGTTTGGTTTGTCTGGTTCTTCTGGTTTATTTGGTTCATCGGTTAGTTTCGTTCAACCAAACAAACAAGACAAACCAAATGAACCAAACAAACCAGTTCCTGGTTGCAGCGAACATAATCGCCTCGTTACAATGACCGCTCCAATAAGGAGCCTCATGACTACTACCACAAGCCCCACGAACGATCCCAAACAGTGTCCCGCTCTTCGTAATCTACAATTCTCGCCAATTAAAGAAGGTGAGGAGCAATACATAGTCCTCTGGGACCCCACGGGGCTGAGTAAAGAAAAACTCGTGCTGCCGCTCAACTATTTTTTCATCATCCAGCATTTCGACGGCGAGCATTCGCTGGCGGAAATCGGAGCGTTGTATCTCAAACGATTCGGTGAATTCCTCGTTCCCAGCAAGATGGATCAGCTGGTCTCCGACCTGAATGAGAAGTTGTTCTTGGAAGGGCAACGTGCTGAGGAGGCTCGCAGGCTGGCGCGAGAGACCTATCGGCAGAGCCCGCTGCGTCGCGCAGCCTTTGCCGGGCGGGGGTACGAGGCAGATGGCGTAAAGCTGAAAAAACAGATCGATGGATTCTTTACGTCGCAAGAAGGACCGGACTTCAAACCATCAGAGCATGCGGGGAAAAAGATCAAAGGCCTCGTCGCCCCCACCTACGACTTGAAACAGGCAGGGCCGATCTATGCCTGGGCCTATAAAGAACTGCAAGATTCTGAGCAGCCGGATCTGTTCGTCATCATTGGCACGGCCTCTGCTGGATTGGACTATGTGTTTGCCGCGACAGATAAGGATTTTGAGACGCCTTTCGGTGTCGTGTCCGCCGATCAACCGATCCTGAGTCAGTTCAAGGCCAAGCTCCCGGCTTTCTTTGAAGACGATCTCTGTCACCAAGCGGAACAGGCCATAGAGTTCCAACTCCCGTTTCTTCAGGACATCGTGGGGCGCAAGAAGCCCTTCACCATCGTGCCAATCTTGAGTGCCTTTTCTGCAGCGAGTTTGGGAGACCCGACCGTGCGCCAATCGGTCGACCAGTTCTTGACTGGGCTTCGAGAGGTCCTCACGCAATCAGGGCGGGCCTACTGCGTGATCGCAGCGGGAGAGTTGGCTCATTTGGGCATGCGCTACTGAGACAAGGCGCCTCCGACGGACTTCTCTTTTCATCGCTGTATGCAGTTCGACTTGGAAATGTTGAAACCGGTGGAGGAGCGGCAGCCGGAAGAATTCGCCAACTACATCAGGAAAGAACAGGATCAACGCCGGATCTCCGGCTTCTCACCTATCTATTCCTTACTGCGGTTGATCGACGCGGAGAGTGGCCAGGTCTTACGCTACGATCGCGGGATCACCGACCAATATAATTCCACCGTGACATACGCCAGCATGGCGTTCTTCTAGCGTCGGCTGCTGAAAAAGGGAGCGGGGTAGCTGGGACGATCCCCGTGCTCGCGGAACCCCCACGATGAAGCGGTGGTCGTTCGACGCGCGCAGTTGGGATCATCCCAGCCACCCCTTAGTAAGTGATAGTTCGCTGCGGCCTCGTTGGATGACCTGTTTGAGCAGCCTAGAGAAAATTAAAACTTGAATCCTAAAGACGCGAGCAATCTAACACTTCTTTGGGGTAAGGTGACTGAGTAGTCTCTATTGCGCGCTTCTCCCAGTTTCTACTTCTTTCCCCAGGGTAGCCTGGTTGATCCTCTATTGCGCGCGTCGAACGAGCATTTTTCTATAATGCTCCTTCCAAGCTTGCTCGTATCTCATTCCCGTGGAATGCCACCCGTGCTGGTCTCATTGCGGCCGTCGAGCGAGGCCCTTCAGAGGGCGCGCGTTCCGGGAGTAGGGGATCAGCGCGGCTGTGACTCCACGCTTACTCTTTCACCGTCATCGTCATCGAAATCGGCTTCAGCGGATTGTCGAATTCGTCGCGAGGGGAGGCGACGATCTTGTCCACTACATCCATCCCCCGGAAGACTTCGCCGAAGACGGTGTAGGTTCGGTCCAGGCCGCTGCTGTCCGCAACACAGATATAGAACTGCGAGCCGTTATCGTTGGGGTCCCGCGTGCTGTTGCTCTCGCGTGGCACCTTGGCCATCGCGACAGCGCCCCGTTTATGCGGACGATCGCTGGTTTCCGGATTCAGCCAGTAGCCGGGGCTGCCCGATCCGTGCAGGGAACGGTCTGCCGTCTTGCTCAGCGGATCGCCGCCCTGAATGATGAATCCGGGAACGACGCGATGGAAGGTGGTTCCATCATAGAACCCAATCTTGGCGAGTTTGAGGAAGTTCTCGACGTGACGTGGTGCATCGTCCGGGTAGAACCGAATCTTAATCTCGCCGAACGGCGTCGTAATGGTGACGCGCGGGTCGATTTTTTGAAACTGCATGGTCATGCCATCAAACTAGCAAGGGGACACCCTGCGAGGCAAGATGCCTCGCAGAAATTTTGAGTGTTGAATGATGAATGTTGAATTATGGGGGGAGAATAGCACGGTTCCGATCATTCAAAATTCCACATTCATCATTCAACATTATTTCAGCCCGTCTCCGGGCTGAATGCGAAGCCAAAGGATTCCGCCCAGAATAGCTACGGCTGCGGCCACACCTAACGAGACAGGCCAGCCCCACTGATTGGCCAGCCATGGCGTGAGAGTTGGTGAGATGGCCCCGCCGATATTGGCGCCGGTGTTCATGAGCCCTGACAACGTCCCGGCATGGGCTTTAGATAGATCGGTCGTGGAGGCCCAGTAGGCGCCGACCGCAAAATAGAGCCAGCCTGCGCCGAATGACAGACTGGTGATCGCCAGAAAGGGAGAATCCACGACACCACCCAGCGCAATCGTGCACCCAGCCAGGACCATGCCAGTCATGCCGGCCACAGCTCGTCCGGTGGTGAGACCGTAGCGGGTCGCAAGTCGATCGGTCACCCAGCCTCCCAGGGGACAAAAGACCAACATGGCTATAAATGGAGCCGAGGCATAGAACCCGCCGCGAAGCATATCGAATCCTCGAACATTCACGAGATAGAGGTAGAACCAGGACAGATAGACATAGGCGACATAGCCGAGGCAACTGTAGCTGATTACCAACCACCAGATGGTGGGGGTCCGACTAAACGTTCGCCAGGGCACGGCTGTAGTGGTGGCTGGCTCACGCTTGAGCAGGGCTTGTTCACCGGCATTCACCCAGGGATGTTCATGCGGATGGTTGCGCGACAGGAGCCACCAGAGGAGTGCCATCCCGATTCCGAGCAGGCTTGCGAGATAGAATACGGTCGGCCATCCCCAGTTCACCATCACCCATGCGGCAATGGGCGGAGTCATGGCGGAACCTAACCCAATGCCCCCGATGGCGATTCCGATGCCGAGGCCTCGCCTATCAGCCGGTAACCAGTTGGTGACGGCGCGATTGAAGGCAGGCAGCGCCACGGCTTCTCCCACGCCCAGCGAAAACCGCACGAGCATCAGGGCACCGACAATCCCGAAGAGGCTCGCGAGCGACGTGGCAGCCACCATGGCGGTGAAGGCTGTACAGATCGACCACCAGAGGAGTGCGACGGTGAGCACCACTCGGACTCCCAAGCGATCGGCCAGCCATCCACCAGGAATCTGAAATAGAGCGTAGCCGACGACGAAGGCCGAGAAGACCCAGCCCATCTCCTGGTCGGTCATCCCATAGGCCGGCATCATCTGACGCGCGGTCACGGAAATATTGACGCGGTCGATATAGGTCACGACGCTGATGAGAAACAGCAAGGCGAGGATGAGCCAGCGAATTCGTGAGGGGCGAGAAGTCAGTGTGTTCACAAGGTTGAGTTGTGCGGTCTGTCCATCGGGATGTCGGTGCCGGATTATACAGACTCTCGGCTTGGGTCACTACAAGCCCACATTATTCTCCCGCATCAAGTAGTCCGTAGCTTGCTGCAGGGACGCCCGGTCTTTGCGTCCGACGCGGGATGCTTAGACTTTTCCGGTGTGTGCTCGATGCGCGTGATCGCAAACCCTTGCACGCCCACAAGAGACATGACAGACTGAGTTCACACCTGATAGCCGCTTCCCTGGGGGTCTCTGATCAGGGGTGATCATCAACCCACGAAGCAGACGCTATTGAACGCGTTTTGTGTGCCCTGGGCTATACTTTCGCGCCAAGAGCGCATTAAAGAGGAACCATGGCTAAGATGAAATCCGCTGAGCTAAAGTCCTTCCTTGAGATCCCGTATGACGAGCTTGAAGAAATGAATCTCAAGGCGGCGCAGCGCGCCGAGAAGGCCAGCACAAAAGACCTGGAGCAGGAATATACGGCGTGGCTGAAAAAGGAGAAACACATCAAGGCCGTGACGTTGTGTTTCTCGGATATTGAAGGCCGCCTTCACATGCTCGATTACGACAAGAAGTTCCTGCTGGAATCGCTGGGGAATCTTACATTTGACGGGTCGTCCATCCGCGGGTTCACGCCGCAACATGAGTCGGACCTGCGTCTTCAAGTTGACTGGGCGTCCATCCGCTACTTTCCGGCCGACGTGCTTGGGGCAGGGAAGGTGATCTTCTTCGCCTCCGTGTTAAACGCTGATCGTTCGCCGTATCACAGCGACTTCCGTGGCGTGCTGAAGTCCTATACGGAGAATCTCAAGAAAAAGCAGGGTATTACCGCGTATGCGGCCTGCGAAATAGAAGGCTTCCTCGTGGATGGGCAGAACGCCGAGCAACGATACGGCGAGGACGGGTTTAAGCTCATCTCATCGGGCGGGTACTATCACTCCCTCCCGATGGACACGCTTCGCCAGTTCATTGATAAGTCGGCGGAGGCACAGCGTGCACTGGGCTTCAAGAACGAAAAAGATCATCCAGAGGTCGCGCCTTCGCAGTTCGAAATGAACTTTTCCTATGCGGATGTGGTTCGTGCGGCAGACCATGTGCAGCTGTACAAACTGATCTGTCGCCAAGCGGCTCGATCCATGGGGCATACGGCTACGTTCCTTCCGAAGCCATTCGTTGGAATCAATGGTTCCGGCATGCACACCAATTTCTCCTTGAACAAGAACGGTAAGAATATTTTCTACGACGCGAAAGGGAAAGATGGTCTTTCCGAGGTGGCGTGGGACTTCATTCTCAAACTCCTGAATCATGCGTCCGAGATTTGTCTCGTGCTGAATTCGTCGGTGAATGCCTATCGGCGTCTCGATCCGCATTTTGAAGCACCGAACCAGGTCAAGGTCTCGGCGATCGATCGCGGTTCTATGATCCGCATTCCGATGGCCAACGAAAAGACGGCGCGCATCGAGCTGCGTTCAGTCGCCCCCGATGCCAACCCCTACCTCGTCCTGTACACGATGCTCAGGACCGGCTTTGAGGGGGAACGCCTAGAAAAGGACGAGACGACGCCCGACCCTGTGCGATTCCTTCCGAGTGACATTAACGATGCAATCGCGCTGTTTAAATCGTCGAAGTTTATCGGCGAGATCCTTGGCGAGGACAGCAAGAACAAGTATGCGACCTTCAAACAGTTGGTGGCAGATCGTTCGCCTAAAGAGCTCGGGACAAGGGTGAAGGCTTCGGAAGTGCTCTTTCACCACGAAGTCACAAACCAACTGCTCTGGAACCAGTTCTAGCAGGCGGTTCAGAAAGGCCGTCCAGCAAGGCCGCAGCAAGCGAAGAGGCGAATCGTACTCGCTGCCGTACGTTGAGCCTCTGAGCGCTGCGAGAACGCCGCTGGCGGACTTTATCAACAGCCTGCTAGCCAACATTGGAGCCAGCTCTAGTAATCAACCTACCAGGCTAGCTTCGCCTGCCCCCTTTTCCTGTCCCATCTCTTGATCGGTCATCCCGTAGGCCGGCATCATCTGCCGCGCGGTCACGGAGATATTGACGCGGTCGATATAGGTGATGACGCTGATGAGAAACAGCAAGGCGAGGATGAGCCAGCGGATCTGTGAGGGGCGAGAAGTCAGTGTCTTCACAAGGTTGAGTCGTGCGGTCTGTCCATCGGGATGCCGGTGCCGGATTATACAGACTCCGGGCTTGGGTCACTGCTGGGAGGATGAGAGAGGGTAGCCTGATCGGTCTCCTGTGCTCGTGCAACGCGCGGTCTAGGAAGACCCTCGTTGGACACGCGCAGTGGGAGACCGAATCAGGCTACCCTCCTGGAAGGATATGGGTGAGCTTGGATGGAGCATTTGTAAGAACGTGCTAGCCTGATATGAATTCATCGGCAGCATTCTTTATGATGCGGGATCGCACCTCTTTAATATATGGAACGCACATCACTTCTTCTCGGGTTGCCTGAACGACGTTCCCAACGAGTGCAAAGTGTGGCTGAATTCGCTTCTTTAGCTTGTCGCTTATTGATAGTTCCGTTACGGACTCTTCGAGTAGCCCCCCAATAATCTTTGTGGTCTGAACTTTGGCTCCGCACTCGCCACAGAATTTCACATTTGGCCCCAATGGTGCAGAGCATTCTGAGCATTGGTCTTGAGCGTCCTTTAGTGCTCTGTGATAGGTTTCTATCTGTGGGTCACCCGACGAAAACTCCCTGTAGTCAGTAAGACTTATCGCGCCAAATGCATCACTTAATTTGGGGCTTGAAAATGCTTTCTCTGTTGCGAGGAGGGCGAGATTAATCATGTAGCGTAAACCTGTTTGCCGTTCAGCGATTTTCACTGTTCCCTTATTTACCAACACTCCTGAGTAACACATTATGTCGAGAGCCAGCTTGAGATTTGGAGAGATATCTCTTTGTACGGTAAAGAAGGCAGACTGATATCCACTTTTTGTTTGGCGATGATTTTTTGCGCGGATTTCTGGTATGAGGTAACCTCGAAGTAGCTCGAGGCCAATTCGAACATGGGGCGCATACTTCGGAAGCCGTTTCGCCAAGTTAGAGTGATAAGGAAGAAGTTCTTTGTCAACGAAATCTTGGGACGCAAGTGTTACTGCTCTTTCTGAAAACCCACTATCGAGTGCACGATTAAGGAGATGAAGGAAGGCGCGAGGATTTCCTGTCGAGAGGTCGATGCAGAGATCTAACAGTTCGCCCTTTGAAAATATTTTCTTTCGTAGCGAGCTGTCCGGTGGAATCCTTTTGTCAATAATACTTCTGAAAAGCTGTCGGTTCGCTGCTCTCCCATGAGTTCCCGGCTCAAACCTATCCATTGAGAGAACGATTGCATCGTGCCCAACTTCAAAATTTCTTCCATAGGAGGTAACTGATGGATAAACCGCAGCCTTGGCAGCGATTTTGCCTCCGTGCAGAAGCTTGAAAATTTCAAAGAAAATCTCTTGCTGAGATGGAATAAATGTGTGCGCTGCTTCGTCGAAGAGAAAAATAACTTTTTCTAGGTTGAACTGTTCGATAACATCATTGACGATTTCTACTAAGAATCCAGTGTCTAGAACGCGATCTAAGAACTCACTCCCAAGTTCTTTGAGGACCCCTTCCGTGTCCTTGGAAAAAGCAAGTTTTTGCAGCTGATGGATTTTCTCTTGCAGGAAGGATTTGGTTTTTTCAACCGAAGTAATTCCGAAAACTTTGTGGTACGGATCTGCTTCCTGTCCTTGACCGATCAAATCGAGCAAGACAAGTTTCTCATGTAACGCTTGCAGGATTTTCGCATTCACCCAAACCTGAAACCCGTCACGCTCGCCTGCCTTTACGCCTTCCAGCAAAGTGCTGGTCTTGAAGTTTACGTAAACGGCTAGCTTGCGGATTTTCTGAAATTCTGTATCCATTTCTATTTCAGCCAAGCGAAGTAGCATAGACTTCCCTACTCCGCGGGCGCCCTCGAGCAAATGTGCGCCACTCTGCTTCAAGGTTGAAATAATGTTTTCTTCGAATGGTCCTAAGACCGAGAGTTCCTTTATCTGTGAGTAAACCAAATCCTCGCAGCGAGCGGCTTGTAGGAGATCGAGAGCTTGGTCGCCTTTGGGCATAATTCAAATCCTAGGCTAGTCGAGAAAGTTGAGGCATGGAAATTGGTAGCTGAGCTGTAACTTCTTTGAAGCGGTTACTCCAGAGTTTGAGGAGGATATCCTCGACTGAATTAGCTAAGTTCAGATGCTTCTGCCAATCCTCAGTAGTAAAGTTATAGCGATCAGGAGATACCGACTCGAAGGTTCCCAACTTACCGTGAGTGATATCGCTCAAATCCCGATATATGGTCTTTGCTAGTTCTGCATCCAGAATTTGAGTGTCCGTGAAATTCGGATTTAGTTTCGCAAGATAGGTCCGATACGAATCAGATGTAAGATGGCCGAGCATTTCCTTAAATGAGAGGTCCTCATCATGGCATTTCCATCCCCAGTATTTATGTGGAAGGTCCCACAAGTAGACAGCGGCTACCCCTAACTCGAGAACGCGACGAAGAAGTATTTGGGCAGGTTTGTCGAGAGCGGAGGCTGCGAAATATAGTGAACATATGATATCCCCGAAAATTTCATCAAATATGCATGTGCATTCGTGTTGTGTCGCTGTCAAATTATTAAGCCCAGAAAGGATGCGCCCAGTTTCAGCGAACGCACGCGCCTTGACTTCCACTTTCTGAAGCTGGTCTTGTTCTGTGCCTAGGGCCAGATCACAATTCCTGTTTAGCTTCGTCCCAAGTTGACGGAAAACTGCTACTGCATCCGTGGGTTTCTTGTAAAACTCAGTCATGTGCTTGTGCGCCATCGTTTAAGGGGATGAATAAACGGTTCCAAATATTGCGCCTTGCTGCCAGAATGGTCAAGGGCAGGTGAAGATGAAAGATATGCGGAACCATTCCGCTCTGAATAGCGCCTCAGCCAAGCCAGCCGTCCATCGCGTCCGTTCATCCTGAATTGCACGTGATTCCACAGTCTTTTCGTTGCGTTGACATTTGAAACTCGGGAGCGAAACAAAGGGGGCTGGAATCTTTTTTTGAATGATCAGCCGGCTGCCCACCGCGTCCGAGAATCGAATAGGAGGGGAAGGAAGGTGTCAGGAACCATTACGGTCTGAACAGCCACCCAGCCTTGCCAGCCGCCCACCGCGTCTGAGTCGTGTTCGAGCCGATCCTGCCTGCTTTCTGAAATGCATGCATGTTACCAATCCATCCGTTGACACACTGCTTTCCGCAAAGTAGCCTGTCACTATTTCTCCGTTCACATAATAAGAAGATATTGTATGGTTCGTCGAATGGTATTTTCTCGGCCTCGCTATTTCTTTGGGAAGATATTGAGCGTCGACGATCTTACGGCGGAGCACAACTACTTCTTGGAAAAACAGCGGCTGAGAAATCAGCTCGTCTTTGGTGATGGGATTGTGTCAGGTTTGTCCGTGGCTGTCGGGAAGGAAGGGAGCAGCCAGCGGGTGGTGCTCAGTCCTGGTCTTGCGATCGATCCCACCGGTAACGAGATCTGTGTACGTGACGTGATTATCTGTGCGCTGCCACCTTCGGGAAAGCGAATCTATGTCTGCCTCCGCTACGTCGAAGCCGAGACGAGCCCTGTTCCAACGATCCTCCCCGATTCTGACAGTGTAGGCAATGAGGTTCAGAACAGCAGGATCGAAGAGGGGTTTGAAATGACATTTGAACCGACGCTTCCGGCTCGAACCGCGTTGACCCTCGCGCTTGCGCTCTTACTCTGGAAGCGAAACCGCTGGACAGTCAGTTCCTCATTTCGCCCTCGTCGCGTCAAAGGTGGGAGCCGACGGTAGGAAGGAGGGTGCAGGCCAGCCGTATGCCGGCTCGCATTGCATTGTTCGTCTCGGGACTGAAGCTATCAGGAACCAGCGTTTAGCTAGGAAGCGCCTTTGATCGATTCTTGTCTCTCAGTGGAAAAATAGGTGAGCGATGCGGCGGTTTCTCTTTGCAGTCTTCTTGGTAGTGGCCTGTGCGACAGTCGCGGTAGCGGATGCCATTGAGGATGCGGAATCGACGTATAATCGTGGCGACTATACAAAAGCGGCGCGGCTCTTACGTCCCCTCGCTGACCAGGGCAACGCCAGAGCGCAGTTCAATTTGGGTGTGATGTATGAGAGGGGGCAGGGCGTTCCTCAGTTCGATACGGAAGCCGTGCAGTGGTATCGAAAGGCGGCAGAACAGGGACACGCGTCGGCGCAGTTCAATCTGGGTATGCTGTATTTCAATGGGCAGGGTGTCCCGCAGAACGCTCAGGAAGCCGAGAAATGGTTTCGGCTTGCGGCGAAGCAGGGAGACGCCTCAGTGCAGTTCAATCTGGGTGTGATGTATGCCAAGGGACAGGGTGTCCCGCAAGACGTTCGAGAAGCCGTCTATTGGTACCGCAAAGCGGCGGAACAGGGCTACGCATCGGCGCAGTTCAATTTGGGACTGATGTATGGCAAGGGACAGGGCATCCCACAGGACGCTCAGGAAGCCGCAAAGTGGTATCGTCTGGCGGCTGACCAGGGACATGCACATGCACAAAGCAATCTGGGCGTCATGTATTACGCGGGGCATGCTGTGCCGCAGAACGATCTGGAAGCGTTCAAGTGGATTCGTCTGGCCGCCGAGCAGGGGCAAGCCAATGCACAGAGCAATCTAGGTTTGATGTATGCCAAGGGGCGGGGTGTCCCACAGGACGTCGCTCGCGCGTATATGTGGTACAGCGTTGCCTCTGAGGCGTTGGGCGGCGTTGATGGAAGGGAAGCGGAGAAGAATCGAGACCTTGCGGCCTCACAGATGACGGCCGCGCAGATTGTGAAGGCGCAGGAGATGACGCGGCGCTGTCAGCAGTCGAAGTTTAAGGTATGCGATTAAACCGGAGGTGGGATGCGCCATGCCGAGAGGGCAATTCTTATGACCATGAGTGCCACGATGACTGACCAAGCTGTTCGATATTCAACGCGCTGTCGCAGATTTGTTCTGGGCTGTGTGCTGGCGTTGTCAGTGAGTGTGGTCGCTCTCATGGGTGGTGGGCTCCCGGCTCAGGGGAGTGAGCCGGCACAGGGAGAGGACGCGTCGATGGATCAGCATGATCATGCCGATGGCGCGGTCGACATGATGACCCCTCATAAAAAACATCTTGGCCCCCATATGAGATGGACGGGATTACGGACTGCGAACGCAGACGATGCCCGGCGGGCCGATCACATCGTCCAGGCCCTGCGGCAGGCCCTGGACAAGTACAAGGACTATCGAGTCGCCATAGACGACGGTTATGTGCCGATGCATCCCGAACGAAAGCCACGACATTATCATTTCGCCAACAAGCAACAGCGATTCCTGGCCAAGGTTCGCTTTGACCCGGCCGAACCAACCGCACTCCTGTATCGGAAATCCGGGGAGGGCTATGAACTTGAGGGGGCGATGTACACCGCGCCGAGAGACATGAGCGAAGACCAGTTGGACGAGCGCATTCCGTTGAGCGTCGCGCAGTGGCATGCCCACGTGAATATCTGCTTCCAGCCGGATGGCAGTAGACGCCGCATGACCCGGAAACAATTTGGGGGCAAGGGGACGATTGCCACGGAGTCAGAGTGTCAGCAAGCAGGCGGACGATTCGTTCCGCAAGCTGGTGGATGGATGATTCATGTCTATCCTTTCGAAACGACTCCCGTAAAGATATGGACCCACTAAGTGACGAAGGAGGAAAAAGGTGTCGAGAACTATTCTTGGCTTAACGCCACCTCAATCCTGCCAGACGTCCACCGCGTCCGATTCTCGTTGTTTGTGATAGTCTCTCCAATTGATGACGACGCGCTCCCACCATACCGGCCTGGCCGTGATTGCGGTGTTCAAGGTGGTGAAGGGTCTGCTGTTACTCTTCCTCGGGTTGGGCCTCCTCAAATTGGTGCATGCTGAGATTGCCACTCTGTTCTCGCTTTTGATCGAGGCCCTTCATCTGAATGCCGACTCGCGCCTCATCCATGCTCTGGTTCTGAAAGTGGATGCGCTGCAACCACATAGTGTGTTGCTGGCGGGGCTTGTCAGTCTGGGCTATGCGGCGATGCTGTTGGTGGAGGGCGTTGGGCTGTGGCTGGAGTTCACCTGGGCCGCGTATCTGACGGTGGTGTCAACGAGCCTGCTGCTTCCGTTCGAACTCTACGAGGTTATTGAACAGGTGTCGATGCTTCGGGTCGGCGTGCTGCTGGTGAATCTGGTCATTGTGTTCTATCTCATCAGCCAATTGAAACGGCATACTTTGCGTTCACGGGCGCATCTCCCACGACATGACTCGGCCATTTGATCGAACAGGGAATTACCAGACCTAAAGGCTCAGCCTCGCCACCGCATCCGGGTTCGTCTCTCGCCGTCACATTCCTGTGCTAATTCTTGACGCACTGGCACTCTGAGCGTAGGGTTTCCGTCATGAAGAAGGAGTTCTGGCTTTATGGAGCTGCGTGTGTTTCTGGAATTCTGGCATGGATTCTTATTTCCTCTTTCTCCGGCCAGACAGAGGCATGGGATTCTGAGTTGTATCTCACCCTCGGTATTCCTGCGCTCTGTCTTGTTGCTGGCGCCCTAGGATTTATTGAGCCGAAGCGATCGTGGAGATGGGGAATTATCCAGATTCTAGGGCAAGCTGTCTGGATGTTCGCTTCTCAAGGATTTGGCAATCTGTGGCCGCTTGGGATGGTTGCATTTGGTATCTTCGCAATTCCCTTGATAATGGCCGCAGGTCTTGGTGCGTGGATTGCAAAGTTGAACGGAAAGATGTCTGGAACTATTTCGGCCTGATCATCCGCCGAAGCTCTGCCGGCCGCCTCCCGCATCCTGTTTGTCTCTCACTGAACACCCGAAACGTTTCACGCTTCACATTTCACCTTTCAGGAGCGAACCATCCTACCAGCCGCCTAACGTGCCAGAGCATTGAAAAGCTTATGACATATAGCTGATAGCGTATGATTCGGAACAGGACGTCGTCAGGACGTTGCTGGTCACGTGATTCTTCTTGCGAGTGCGACATCATCGACCGGTTGGTAGCCGACTGCTATCATTCTGATATCATGATGGCAGTCGAGAGATAAGAAGGAGGGAACTATGGCGCAAGTGCTCGTACGGCAGCTGAATGACAAGGTGGTTGTCGTCTGAAGAAGCGAGCGAAGGAGCATAGAAGGTCGCTGCAATCTGAGGTTAAGGCGATTTTGGAAGATGCCGTGCCGGACTATGAGCGTGCATGGAAACGGATTGATTCACTTCGGTTGAGATTGAAGCGATCGGGCAGGAAGTTCAGCAACAGCGCTGACCTCATCCGTAAGGATCGTGACCGGTGAGTCGCTATGTGGTCGATGCCAGCGTGGCAATCAAGTGGTTCATTCCTGAAATCCACTCCGAGGACGCCCTTCGGATGCGGTATTCACACTATCGGCTCCATGTTCCCGCATTGATCACGCTGGAACTCGGCAACGTCCTTGCCAAAAAGATTCGGCAAGGGGAACTCACTCGGGCCGAAGGCGATATGATCTTGAAGGAGTTGAAGCATCTCCCGCTCCAGCGTCATGCGGATGAGCGACTCTTTGCCGCTGCCTACCAACTTGCGTTGGATACACAACAAAGTGTCTACGACTGCCTCTATCTTGCTGTGGCCAAAGCCATTGATGGCGTCATGGTCACGGTGGACCATAAATTTTATTCTTCGCTCACGGGAGGCTCATATGGCAGGCGAGTGTTGTGGGTTGAGGACCTGCCATAGGTGACGTAATCTTCGCTTTCCGCCTGCCTCCATAGTGCCGAGATGGCCTCCTAGCCATTTCTATTTTCACGTACTAGGTGTTGGACGAGTATGGTGACTGGAAACCCGTTGATCTCATCCTCAAGATTCGGTCATACCGGCCTTGACGAATCTTTTTCGAGGGTGAACAATGTTGGCTAGAGAGAGGGGCAAATAGAGGCTCGTCTGTGTGCCACTCGGACTATAAGATTAACGCGTGGAGTCATGAGCATGTCGCTACATGAGGATCGAGGCGAACACAACACTGAACCGATGATTGGTCGGCGCGAGGTATGCAAACGAATCGGTTTGCTGGGATCGGCGGTTATGCTGGCGGGGATCTCTAGCCTGGCACGGGCGATGACAGATGTAGAAAGGCCACCAAGTAGGTTGGAGGGACAGGGGCTACCCCGTCGTCAGCTGGGGCGCACTGGTGTCACGGTCCCGATTTTAGGGCTCGGCGGCTGGCACTTTCTGAAAACGAGCGATGAAGAAGGCAGTCGAATCATACAGGAGGCCATCGACGCCGGACTTACGTTTTTCGACAACTCATGGGACTATCACGACAATCGGAGTGAAGCGGTGATGGGGAAGGCATTGAAAGGGCATCGTCACGAGGTCTTTTTGATGACGAAGATGTGTACCCACGGCCGTGGAAAAAAGATCGGCATGTTGCATTTGGAACAGTCGTTGCGTCGATTGGGTACCGACTACCTGAATCTATGGCAAATTCATGAAGTCGGCTGCGACGATGATCCTGAACGTATCTTCCAAGAGGGTGGAGCGGTTGAGGCGCTGGCCGAAGCGAAGCAGCAAGGGAAAGTACGATTCATCGGATTTACCGGCCACACGAATCCGGCCGTGCATTTGAACGTGCTCAAGTACGACTTTCCGTTCGATACCTGCCAACTTCCACTGAATGTCTTTGACGCAGCCTACAACAGTTTTGAACGGCAGGTTCTTCCGGAACTTCTCAGGCGTGGGATCGCACCCCTCGCCATGAAATCTCTCTGTGGGAACGGGAAACCGATTCAGCAAGGTATTCTGACAGCCGAAGAAGCGATGCGATACGTGCTGTCCTTGCCTGTGTCCACGCTCGTGAGCGGCATCGATTCACGAGAGGTGTTACGTCAGAATCTGGCCATCGTCCGGCGGTTCGTCCCCATGACGCAGGAGGAAATGGCGCAGCTTCGGCGACGGGTCTTCGGTCATGCGACAGAGGGGCAATTTGAACACTATAAAACGCATGCGCTCTGGTCCTGCGATCGGCATGAAGTCGAGCGGCGCTATGGCAAGCTCGAGAAGGCATAGCTGTGGTCAAGCCCAGAGAGTCATACCAGTGAGAGAGTGGGGCAACTGCTCGCGAAGGCGATCAGCGCCATGATTGGAAAAATCAGGATGATCAGGCCGACCGACGAACCGACATGAATGAAGTGGGCTAACGAGCTTTCTGCGGAAAATCTGGAGGGGACGGGTGAGCCGGAGGGACGGCCTGAGGTAGTTGGGATGGAGGGCTCTGGAGCTGCAGGGGAGGGCCGAGGTTCATCGACGGACTCTGCGGCGGCTGCACCGTGACGCGACGCTCGCCACCCGGTGGATCGAGAATGGTTCCCACATTCCCCGCGGGATCCTTGTACACTTGCACACCACCCTCGGACCCCAGCGCTTGGTTTAAGCGCTCGTTAAAGCCCGGTATTTGAGATGATGGCTTCTCAGCGGCGAGCAGCATACTTGCCCACGAGACTCCCACAATAGCGAGAAAGACACCCATCTTATACATAGCCACATTGTACTGCCGACTCGTGCCTGGGTACACCTCCGTAGTTCACGTTCAGGCACAGAGGGAGAGCGAGGGGCAAGACTTAAAGGCATCAGGAATGGTTCCAATCTGTTGACACTCAGCCTCGCCAGTCGCCCACCGCCTATGGTCAATAATCTCACTACCACGGTTCCGCTTGTTGGACTGTCGAAGGATCGCGTGACCGAGCTTCTTGGGGCAGGCGATAAGACCAATTACTGGAACGATTGGGATGCTGTGTACCGGTGGGCCCGGAAAGAGGGTTGTTTCGCATCGATTCAGAGTGGCTGATCTTGAGGTTTAGCTCAGATGGTCACGTTACGGAGTATCGTATCGTGACCGACTCGAAGTAGAGAAGAGGCAGAACGATTTCGCCGCGAACCGTCATGAATACTGTGGGTTAGCTCTTTGTCGCGGCCAGGCTGTTTACCAGGTTACGGAAGGTCTCATTCTTCATGAAGCGCTGAAAGGATGAGTTCTGGCGTGGATCGGGCATTCCCTTGTCGCCAGGATTCTGATTCTTGCGATGGCGAAACGCTATCGTGAGGGACTGCATCGTATGATCGAGGTCGTTCATTTCAGCAAACGTGCAGGCCAGATTGTAGTGAAACATCGGGTAGGTGGGGTCGGCTTGTATTCCTTGTTGAAACGTAGCTTTTGCCTCCTTGAGACGGCCGGTCATTCCATAGGCCATGCCTAAATTGTCGATCAGGACGTGCCAAAGATTCCGGTCGAGTTGAGGCTCTGCTTTTTCAAGCTCGAACGCTTTCTGATAGGGCGGAATGGCTTGGGCGTAGTTCTTCTGCCGGTAGAGCGCGTTTCCTATATCGAGTAATTCCCTGCTGTTGGGTGGTGCTGGTGGCTGGGGCTGTATGATCCTTGAGGGTTCTGGCTGCAAACGGGCGGTTTCGAGAATCGATTGAAAGAGCGGAGCATCGGCTGCGGTGTAGTGCATCTTCGAAAGTTGGATGTCGGCGTAGACATTGTCTTGTGCCATGCAGGCATACATATGTTTCTGGTCCAGCCGGACTCCCCGGAACTTGCGCAGGGTATATTCAAGAGTCAGTATTTCACCGGCGGCGTTGAGTTTGATGTCTTGCCCATGGGCGACTAGCGGGCCTTTCCGTATCAGTTGGAGCTGTTCCCTGCATCCTTGTGCTGAAACCTGGGTCGGCACTTTCTCAAGGGTGATAGCCACGTTGAGTCCCGTCTTGGGATGTGAGGCCGTGAGATAGCGGCGACCGTCCGGTTTGACCTGGTCGATGTCTTTTTTGAAACCGGCTAAATCGATCGAAAGTCCCAAGCCCTTTTCAGGCCACGCCACAAATGTCGGCGGTTCATCCGTTCCAATAGCAGCCTGTGTGAGGCCAGGGGGGTTCACCGGTACGAAGGACCAGAGGATCGAGGCGCAAACGACCAATACCCTTATGTTATCGGCTTGCCTCTCTTGGCTCGCCATGTATCCTCCTCTAATGACACGCTGTCTTTCTTACTGAGTCAGTGTAGGATATGACATGGCTCTCCAAAAGAGAATTACTATTTAGGGCAAGCTGTATCAGGCTCCCCCTCCTAATGTAGGATACCGCGCACAGTGCCTCCTTCGGTACAATCCGATGTCACGGAGGCTGTGATGGCGCCACTTCGTTATTCTCGAACCTATCATCGGTTCCCGCTTTTCTATCCTGTCATCTTCGGTGGGGCGCCATTTGTCGGCGAAGGAGTCCTGACCAACCTGTCGCTGATGGGATGCTCCGTCATGTGCGATCGAGAGGTTCTCTGCGGCAGCGATGTGCGCGTGAGTGTCCTGCTTCCCAATCAGATGCCGGCGCTGTCCATTGACCTCGGCACGATCAAATGGGTCCAGGGTTGTCAGTTCGGGGTGGAGTTTCTTCGCCTGCCGCTTGAGGCACGGCAACGTCTGAATCGCACGCTACGAATTGAACTCATTGAATTTTTGAAAGCCCGTTCGAATAGAAGCGAGTTGCCGGCATCGCTCAATCAGGAGAGTTAGGCGCCCAGTCCGCGTCGTTCACCTTTCCCGTTCATCAATCTGCATCGGGGAAATCAACTTTTCCGTGCTACACTTCCCCTCCTCATGTTTGACGTCATCCTCTATCAACCGGAAATTCCCCCGAACACTGGCAATATCATCCGTCTCTGCGCCAACACGGGAGCCAGGCTGCATCTCGTGAAGCCGCTCGGCTTCTCTCTGGAGGATAAGCAATTACTGCGAGCAGGACTGGACTATCACGAATTCGCCACGATCACGGTTTACGAAAGCTGGGCTGATTGCGCTGCCAGCGTGAAAGATCGCCGCTTTTTTGCCGTTTCCACTAAAGGCATTCAGCGGTACGATTTGGTTGATTATGCTGCCGGCGATGTCTTTGTGTTTGGTCCGGAAAGCCGTGGGTTGCCGGCTGAAATTTTGGAGGCGGTTGCCGAGCAGCAACGAATCCGTGTCCCCATGGTCCCAGGTAACCGAAGCCTCAATCTCTCCAACACAGTGGCCGTGGTGATCTACGAAGCCTGGCGGCAGCTCGGATTTGGAACGAGGACTTGAACGGACGGGGTAGCACTGTTTGCCTCACGCTGAATGCTAGAAAACTTTCACGTTTTACGCCTCACGTTTCACGAAATACGGCTTTCCATCAGAGCCATCAGCTCTACAAATCGTCCTCCGCGAGGCAGCGACCGAGTCCCTGTTGCTCGGCAAAGTGGTAGGCGTAGTGTAGGGCGGCGAGATTGGCGACTCGTTCTTCCGCTTCTTCCCGGCTATCCGAGTAGATGATCGTAATTCCAAATCGTGCTGTCAGTGCATCCAAGAAATCCATCATGCCGTTCTTGTGATATTCGCCGAGCCGCCCGCCGCCTTTGGTGGACTGAAGCGTTCCTTCGATGACGAGAAACCGATGTGGGTAGTCCAGGAGCGGTTCGAGTTCTTGGAGAAAGGGCGATCGGTTGTCGGAGGGATTCGAGAAGATCGTGTTGAACTCTTCCACGCGGCGACGTTCGACACAGAAAATTTCTGGCGCTTCTGCAATGGCATAGTCACCTGCCGGAAGCGTCTGCCGAATGGTTCCGGCGATGCGGACAAGATGTTCAAACTTGTAGGGGAGATGCTCATGGCTGTCGACGAGCATCGTAATGGCCGGCACCATGGTTTTGGGTTGGCCTTGCCGCGAAAGCATCATGAGCGATTGGGGCCCTCGCGGGCCCTGACGAGACCGTGCAGTCTGTTGCGCGCGGGGCGGGGTGGAGGCGTAGGATTCAGACGGTGGACCTGATGCAGGAGAAGGCCGTGGCGGCTGCCTGCGGGAGGTCGAGTGTTCGGTCGTGGCATCGTAGCGTGCGCGTGCGATGGGGTCGCTGAGGGTTTGATAGGCTTGGTTGATCAGTTGTGTCCGGGTTTCCGCTTTTCGGTGCAACGTCGGTGAATGGTTGAAGCGGTCCGGATGCCAGACTTGGATTTGTTCATGCCAGGATTTTTTGATGTCAGCTTCCGTTGCCGTGGGCAAGAGTTCGAGCAGTGTGTAGTAGTTTGTCGTCCGTTCCTCGCGCATCGGTCTCTCCTCTTAGAGAAGTGTAGCGGAGTCTTAGGCTGAGATCTAGCCGAAGGACAGTGGTTTGTGAAATAGATGGGGTGGATACGCGGGGGTTTTTGCAGTACACTTGCCGTCAGTTCCCTACTGCTCGGATTGAATGATCTAATTCCACAGACCAATATTTTCACAGCACCTTAACAAAAAGAAAGCGCGCGTGACTCCGAGTGGCTGACGTTCGGCAGGTGCCGCTTTCGAAAAGATCGGTAACGAACACAGATGGTTTCTCCAATGACCCAGTTAGTTTCAGACGAGGCCCAGCTGAAGATTATTCCCCTCATCGCCAAGGAACTCGGCGTGGGACCCGATCAGGTTAAGGCCGCGGTCACCCTGCTCGACGAAGGATCGACCGTGCCGTTTATTGCACGTTATCGCAAGGAGGCCACCGGCAACCTGGACGATACGCACCTGCGCACGTTGGAAGAGCGGTTGCTCTATCTGCGTGAGCTGGAGCTGCGCCGTACGGCGATTCTGGCTTCGATTGAAGAACAGGGAAAATTGACCGACGTCCTGCGCGGGAGCATCGACGCTGCCGCGACCAAGCAAACGCTTGAAGACCTCTATTTGCCCTACAAACCCAAGCGTCGCACGCGAGCGCAGATCGCGCGTGAGGCTGGGTTGGAGCCGCTGGCCGATGCCCTCTTCGCCGATCCGACGCTCGACCCCGAGCAGGAAGCCGTGAAGTATTTGAACGTGAAGCCTGCTGCCGATGGCGTTGAGGCCATCAACGTGCCAGACGCAACATCCGCGCTCGAGGGCGTCCGAGACATACTGGTCGAGCGTTTTGCTGAAACCGCCGAGTTGCTCGCCAAATTGCGTACCCGCCTGTGGGACCAGTGCGTCGTCACGTCCACCGTGATGAAAGGCAAGGAAACGGCTGAGGAGGAAAAGTTTCGGGATTACTACGCCTATGCTGAAACCATTCGCACTATTCCTTCGCATCGTGCGCTGGCGCTGTTTCGTGGCCGCACGCTAGGTGTGTTGAAGATTGGATTGAGCCTTGGCGAGGCACTCGAAGCTGCCGTGCCGCATCCCTGCAGTGCGATGATCGCGGCGCATGTCGGCATCGAAGACCGTGGCCGCCGAGCGGACCAGTGGCTGATGGGCGTCTGCGATTGGACCTGGCGCGGCAAGGTGCACTTGCATCTCACGACGGAACTGCTGGTACAGTTGCGCGAAGCAGCGGAAGGCGAGGCGATCAAAATTTTCGGCCGCAATCTGCACGAGCTGTTGCTGGCGGCGCCTGCAGGCCCGAAGGCCGTGCTTGGCCTCGACCCCGGCATCCGCACGGGCTGCAAGGTGGCGGTGGTCGATGCGACCGGCAAATTGCTGGAGACCGCGACCGTTTATCCGCTCCAGCCGCGCAATGATTGGCAGGGATCGTTGGCGACGTTGGCCAGGTTGATCGTGCAGCATGGCGTCGAACTTATCTCGATCGGTAACGGTACCGGCAGCCGTGAGGCAGACAAGCTGGCTATCGAGGTGATCAAATTAGTCGTGGTTCAGAAGCCGGAACAGAAAGTGGCCAAGATCGTGGTCAGTGAAGCCGGCGCCTCGGTCTATTCAGCGTCGGCCTTCGCCGCTGCTGAGTTTCCCGATCTAGATGTCAGTCTGCGCGGCGCC
This sequence comes from Nitrospirota bacterium, assembly GCA_016200355.1. Lineage (GTDB taxonomy): Bacteria > Nitrospirota > Nitrospiria > Nitrospirales > Nitrospiraceae > Palsa-1315. The sequence continues at coordinate 11,561 of JACQEY010000056.1, read as the reverse complement.
GTCTCCATCGCCCGGCGTCTGCAAGACCCGCTGGCGGAGCTGGTGAAGATCGATCCCAAGGCGATCGGCGTCGGCCAATATCAGCACGATGTGAATCAACGGGCGCTGGCGCGCTCGCTCGATGCGACCGTCGAAGACTGCGTCAATGCCGTGGGCGTGGACGTCAACACAGCTTCTGCTCCATTACTTGAACGGGTGTCGGGTTTGAACAAGGCGTTGGCGAAAAACATCGTCGAGTACCGTGATGCGAATGGCCCATTTCCGAATCGCACCACGATACGCAAGGTGCCGCGCCTGGGCGACAAGACCTTCGAGCAGGCCGCAGGGTTTCTGCGCATCAATAACGGCGATAATCTGCTGGATCGCTCTTCGGTCCATCCGGAAGCCTATCCGGTGGTCGAGCGCATTCTCGCGCGGATCAGCAAAGGTATCGTGGATGTCATGGGCCAGCCAGCGGTATTAAAGGGATTATCTCCCGCCGATTTTACCGATGAAAAGTTCGGTGTGCCGACGGTGCGCGACATCCTGACTGAGTTGGGAAAACCTGGCCGCGATCCACGTCCGGAATTCAAGACGGCCAGATTCCAAGAGGGCATTGAGTCTCTGACCGACCTGCAACCAGGCATGATCCTCGAAGGCGTGGTGACGAACGTCGCGGCGTTCGGCGCCTTCGTCGATGTCGGCGTGCATCAGGACGGTCTTGTCCATGTATCAGCACTAGCCAATAAATTCATCAAGAACCCCCATGAGGTTGTTAAGGCTGGTCAGATTGTGAAGGTGAAGGTGTTAGATGTCGATGTGAAGCGCCAGCGCATTTCTCTGACCATGCGCCTCGACGATGCGCCAGTCAGTGCTTCTGCCTCAAGCCGCGCGCCCACCGAGGTTTCTGCGGGAGTCGCACGCGAGTCGCGTACTCGGCGTCCGCCGGTACCCCGGCATGCTCCGGAGCGCCAGCCGCAGCCATCCGGCACGATGGCTATGGCGTTGGCTCTGGCTCGCGCCAAGCAGAAGAAATAGCAAGCCGCGCGGCTTGTCTTTAGTCCGCATTATTCATGACGGTTCGTCGCGAAATGGAGAAGTGCCGCGCAACTCGCATGACGCCGTTAAGCAATAGTTTCTTAGCACCCTGATTCTCCGTCTGGGCTTCTTGCTTTACAAATTAAATGAGGGCTTACAGAGTATTAACTGTTGCGGTGGCGTCCTTTATTCCACTCGTACCGACAGAAAAAGAAGCCTGGCAGGTGTTGCGATACGTGCGCTCCTTCGGTCAACCGTAAGTGGTCTTCATGGCCCGATGCCCCCTTCCCATCAGTCTCCTGTTCTCCCTTGGCCTCTTGGTCCTGCTTTGTCTCCCGCGCAGCGTGATGGCGGAGTGGTCCGCCATTGCCGAGAGCAAGGTTTCGTACACCAATAATGTGACCAATTTTTCTGCGGCCCGCCGCCTGAAATTCAGTGAAGACCCGAGCCAACCGACCGCACTCCCGAGTCAGCTATCCGATGTCATCTGGGATCCCTCGCTCGAAGTGATCCGCTCCTCTTCGTCGACACTCGGGCCCAACGAGCTCTCCGTCAAAGCACAGGGGTTCATCTATACCAATAATTCGATCTTCAACTTCGGCGACTACCGGCTACAATTCAAGCAGGGGCTCTCCCCTGACACGTCGCTCCTCATCCGGTACCGGAATGTGCCTGACCAGTTCCTGGGCCCTAATTTCGAGCATCGTACCGGGAACAAACTGATCCAAGAGGAGCGCGTCTCCTCGCAGACGTGGCGTACGGAGCTTGAGCATCGAGTGAACGAATCGTGGACGCTGACGCTCATTGGGCGCTATGGCCTCCGTTCGTATAACGATGCGTTCGCGGAACGCGATACGAAGTTCTGGACCCTCGGTTCACAGGTGCAGTACGTCGTCAATCCGCGCATGGCGATGTTGCTTGGGTACATCTATGAGCGGGGCTTGGCCGATGGCCGCGGCAATATCCAATTCAATGACGATGTCTCGTACCGATTGCACGCAGTCTCGGCCGGAACGGACATCACGCTGATCGAGTCGCTCTCCCTGCATCTGGGTTATATCTACCGGCGCAAAGACTTTACCAGTGATCTACTCGGGGACACGCATCTCAACCGGCATGATAATATCCACCAGGGTATGGCCGAGTTACGCTATCGCCTCACCGCTGCGTCGAGCCTCTTGGCGTCCTTCCAACAAACTCAGGGAGCCTCGACGGTGGTGACACGAGATTTCCACGATACGATCTATTCCCTCGGAGGCAGCTATCGGTTTTGAGACGATCGCCCTGCTTCCCTGCCGGTGGGTTCAGTGAGCAAGACCGCCAGCGTGGCTGGGAAGGATGGGGAAGGCTTCGGGGATGGATTATTCCCTGTGGCTAGGGAAGCAAGGGTGAGTTCCCTGTTCGTGTAGCCCTGTCTTGGTCTGGTGAGCGACGCGAGTTCACGTGCAACATCCCTCTCTATTTACAATGGGAAGTTGAAGAAGTCGTGGCTGTTGTTCTCAACATGGGAGTATGCGGATGCAAGAGAATGTCATGCCAGGCACAACATAGGCCGCCTGGTCGTCAGGGAATGTCCATACGGTCCCTCAATGGATTGTGAAGCAAGATGGTCACTTGACTCGCCTCGATCCGATTGCAGGTTAGACGATCGGACCAGCTGCGTGTTGCTCTCAACGATCCGGCAAGTCAGTAAAGCCGGTGAGCGTATGACATGGGTTGAGCGCATGCAGCGCATTGTGTCGAGCTCGATCCATGAAGAGAAGCTCTGTGGAGAGATCCTGTATCTCGACGGTTCGCACAGCCAGACCCTGCTGCGCGTCTACGATAAGTGTTTGGGGATGCAATTCATGGAGCGAGAGGGCTGGTGGAGTATGGTGCTTGGTTGAAGCACGAGCAGAGGATGGGCCGCGCCTAGGCTTCTGGACAGATCCTGTCTTGCCTGGAGGAATCCGACTGGCTCGAATTTATGGTCGAAGTGCTGCGGAGCTATGTGGATCTCCGAGCTACGACCCAAGACGAGGAGGAGGAGTTTCAGTATCGGCCCCCCCCTCCTCGGCTGGTGGTTGCTGCTCACCGACGGCTTCAAAGAAGTCGTCTCGTAGTAGAGGTAGAGAATGAGGTCTTGCATCTGGCCATACCTCCGTCGCCTCGTCACGAAGACAATGTGGATAGGCTTCTATCGTAACGGTGAATCGATCTCCATCTGGTTTCGTGCTCCCGCTGAATAGGCGAGCGTCACTTCTGCAATTTTGTAATCGTATTGCGCTTCGGCCAGCCTGGTTTGTGCCATTGTGACTGCGACCTCCGACTGCGTCACTTCCACCACCGTGCCAAGGCCGAGCTTGTAGCGTTGTTTCGCTAGTTGCAAGGATTCTTGCGCCGTTTTGACCTGTTCCTCTGCCAACTTGATCTGCTGCACGAAGGTGACTGTATCCAGATAGGAATTGGTCACCTGTTGCGTGAGAGCCTGCTCGACGTTCAGGGTGGCCGCATCCGAGGCGTTTTTCTGTGCCCTCGCCTCATGGATTTGGTTCTCGATCAAAAAACCGGTGAAGAGCGGCATCGACACTAAGGCTCCCGCCGTCCACCAGCCTCCAGTCTGCTGATTCTGCCTGGCATCGAACGGTTCGAATGTTCCCCCGCTCGCGATACCCGAGATTGTCGGGAGATACTGTTGCTTCATGGCCCGCAACTTTGCTTCCGCCGAAGCCGTTTGTTCCTTCAGACGTTGGAGTTCCGGATGGGACAAGCTGTCGCTGATCAGCGAGTCCAACGGACGGGTCGGCTTGACGTCGATGGCAAGGTCTTCCAACACGTATTCGTCTTGCCCCGCTACCCCCATGGCCCGGTTGATGTCCGCATAACTGGACTTCAGATCGTTGCGGCTTCGGACCAGGAAGGACTCCGCGTTGACGAGCTCAACGCGGACGAGGTTCCAATCCAGCTTGGATTTGAGTTGCTGGCGGTAGAGCGCCTCGATTTGTCCGGCGATCAGCCCTCGTTCGCGAACGGTTTCCTCCGCAATCTGCACAAGCTTGCGCCGTTTGAGGCTGTTTAAGTAGGTGCGTTGAACGTTCAGGATCACGAGGGCGCGCCTGGCATTCACATCCTGTCCCTGCGCTCGTTCGGCCAGTTGCGATGATTCGACCAGGTTGCTCGTCACCCCGAAATCATAAATGCGCTGGTTGGCGACCACGCCTGCGGCAAAGATGCTTTGGTTCTGCTGAAGCAAAGCGCCGCCGACGAGGAAGCGCGGGTTGGGACGCCCCGCCCCGGCGGTGGTGTCGGCGTTCGCAGAGACCTGGGGGTAATAGAGCGAGCGTGTCTGCTGAGTTCTCGCCTCGGAAGCTTTCAAGTTGGCGTTGCTTTCTTGGACAGCCGGATGATTCTGCAGCGCCACTTCGACGGCGTTCTGCAAGCCGAGGAAACTCCCGTGAGGCGGCGACTCGGATGAGCGCGTCGGCGGCTGTGCCGATGCACCAACCGCTCCGCCGAGAGAGGCGAGGATTGTGATGGCGATCAGGTTTCGAGTGATTGTGTGATGCATGACGCCTCCTTATGGTCGTATTGCAGGTGCTCTTGCGCTACTTGCGGCTCTTGGGGATTGCTGTTTCTGTGGTCGATACTGCCGGGGCAGTGGACGCTGGCGACCGTCGTTCAAATTTTTGGACGGAGGGTTTCCCTTCCGGAAGATTGAACGGCGCCGGAGTGATGGGGGAGCCTTCCAGCAGTTTGCCCTTGCCGACCACCACGACATCTTCGTCGCCCGACAATCCCGACGTGATTTCCATCCAGCGGCCGTCGCTGATTCCTGTTTGTACCGGTGTCGACTTCGCGCGTCCGCCCTCGATGATGAACACGGACTTCCCTTTCGGCCCGCTGTTGACGGCTTGCGGCGGGAGAACCAAGGCGTCGGGAATTTCGCGCAGTCCAAGAGACAGTTCCACAAAGGTTCCTGGGCGCAGCGCATGATCGGGATTCGGGAGGTCGATCTCAACGAGCAGACTGCGCGTCGAAGGATCGAGCGCCAAGGTTGAACGCGTGACCGTACCGGTGAACGTTCGTCCTTCGAGTCCCTTGACATCCACGGATGCCTTAGTCTTACCCGGTATCACCCAGGGCGAATCGTCCTGCGGGACATTCGCGTAGACGCGCACGGTATCGAGATCCATGATCGTAAAGAGCGGAATGGCTCCGGCCGAAGAAGCCGTCGCGATCTGGATCAGCGCGCCAGGATCGGCAAAACGTGCCGTGATGATCCCGGCATAGGGCGCCCGGACTTTCGTGTACTCGCGAAGCGCGGCCCGCTGCTCGACCAGATGTTTGGCGCTCTGCGAGGCTGCCTCTGCCACATCGACATCCTGTTTGGCGATGACGTCCGGTGATTCCTTCCAGACTTTGGCCAACCGATCGAACGTCAGCTTCTTGATGTGGTAGTCGGACAGGGCTTGATGGTATTGCTCTTCCACTTCCGGTGCATCGATGATCGCCAGAACCTGATCCTTCTTGACTGCATCGCCTTTGTCCGGACCGATCCACTTCAAATAGCCGGACACCTTCGCGTAGAGCGTCGTTTGATAGAGCGGCGAGATGTTTGCCGGAAGCGTGACCTGGTAGATCAACTCGCGCCTCGTCGGTTTCGTGACCTGCACATCCACTGGCTGGCTGTCCGTAGCAGCCGGCGCATAGGTCTCATCGTTGCCGGACGATGGCGCTGCCGTCGGTTTGGCCTGTTGTGATGTCGGCTCCTGCTGGCAGGCAGCCATGGCGAGCAGTAGAACGAATAGGGCGGACATCGACGGTCTGAACATCTGGTTACATCTCCTCTGCAGCAGCAGTCGACTGATCCACGTGGGAAGCTCGTCTTCCGAGTACCATCGCATGCATCACCGGTACTACAAGGAGGGTCATGACGGTGGAGATTGCCAGGCCGCCGACGGCGGCGCGCGCTAAGGGGACCATCGTTTCGTTGCCCTCGCCGAATCCCAGCGCCAGCGGAAGCAATCCGAGAATCGTCGCGAGGGACGTCATTAGAATCGGGCGAATGCGGTTGGTGGCGGCTTGGAATACAGCCTGCTCCGCCGTGGCCCCTGCCTGCACCATGCGATTCGCATAGTCCACCAGTAGAATGCTGTTGGAGACCACGATGCCCATCATCATCAGGGTGCCGATCATGGATTCCACGTTGACCGATGTGTTGGTCAGGTGCAGCAACAGCACCGTGCCGATCCATCCCAGCGGAACAGCGATCAGGATGATGAGGGGATCGATCAAGGACCGGAACAGCCCCACCATTACGAGATAGATCAACAGGACGGCCAGGGGCAGCGCGAGTGCGAAACTGCCGATGGCCGATCGCATGTTGGCGACCTCGCCACGTAGCTCCAAAGTGACGTCCTTCGGGAGTTGGATGGTTGCCAGGACTGTTTCAATGTCCTTCGCGACGTGCCCCAGGTCGTTGCCGACTGGTGTGATCAGCACGTCGATCAACCGCGATAGATCGTAGTGGTCCACGGAATCCGGGCCGGTCTTGAACGATAAGGCAGCGACATCCCGGAGAAGCGCGGGCGGCCCCCGCCGCTCGTCCCCGGACGCGTAGAAGCCGCTGGACATCTCCATCTGGCGTCCGGCGAAGGGCGTGTTCTGGAGCGCCATGGTCGAGCCGCTCGCGCCTGTCGTGGTGAGCGAAGAAGTCGGCAGCAACGGTGTGCGGGCGCCGATGATGGGAATGTTGAGCAAGTCTTCGGTAGTGGTCAACGATTGTTCCGGATACTGCGCCAGCAAGTAATAGCCGTTGCCGGTCTTTGGGTCGAGCCAATAGTTGGGGCTGAGCGCAATGTTGGAGCTGATGCCGGTGATCACGTCCACGATCACGCGATCCTGTGCAATGCCATAGTAGGCGGCCTTTGTGCGATCCACGTCGATGTGCAGTTCCGGGTAGCTCTTGCCTTGCTTGATGCGCACATCCACGGTGTTGGGCACGCGCGCGACTTTCTGTTGAATCTCTTCCGCCACCGATCGAATGACGGCGAGCGTAGGCCCTTTCACCTGGATGTCGATCGGTGTACGCAGGCCGAAGTTCAGTACATCGCTGATGATGCCCCCGGTCTGAAACGCCACCTCGACGCCGGGCAAATCGTCACGCAACTTGGTTCGTAACTTGGCGATATACTCGTCCGTGCGTCCCTTGTGTCCCGTTACGAGGTTCACGAGCACAAAGGCCGTGTGGTTGCCGGTGTTCGGCGCGAAGCGGGCTGCATCCCCGAAATAGAGCCCGGTGTTCGAGATGACCTCTTCAAGGTCATCTTTCGGAATGGTTTCCTGCACTAGCGTTTCAATCTTTGCCACAATCGCCGTCGTCTTTTCGATCCGCGACCCTTCCGGCGCCGTGATGTTCATGGTGAAATTGCCCGCATCGATCCGTGGGAAGAACTCCGTATGCAGGCGGGGGACTAGGAGCACGCCGGTGCCGACGAGCGCAAGGAGAGCCATGCCGATCACGACCGACTTGAGGCGCAGGCTTGTCCGCAACAGCGGGATATAGAGCGCCAGGACATAGCGGAACCAGCCGATGGAGGCAGAGCTATCGTCCGTGACTTTCTCCCCATGGCCCGTTTGGTAAAAGCGGGCAAGGAGCGCCGGTGTCACAGACATCGAGACGGCATAGGAGGCGAGCATGGCAAAGGCCACGGTCAAGGCGAGTGGCACGAAGAGATATTTGATGATGCCGGTGAAGAACATGATGGGGAGGTACACGATCAGGATGCAGATCGTGGCGACCAGAATCGGCAGCGTTAGCTCGGTCGCGCTATCTTCCGCAGCCGTGCGGCCGTCTTTGCCCATCTCCAAATGGCGATGCAGGTTTTCCTGTACCACGATGTTGTTGTCCAGCAATGTGCCGATCACAAGCGCCAACCCGCCGAGCGTCATGATATTCACGCTCTGGCCGGTCAAATAGAGCGCGACGAGGGCGACAGTAAGCGAGAGGGGAATCGCTAACCCGACGACGAGTGCAGCCTTGATGCTCCGGAGGAACAGAAAGATCATCAGCCCGGCCAATCCAGCGCCCAGTAATCCTTCCTTCTGCAAATTCGCGATGGCTTGTCTGATGTAGAGCGATTGGTCGTAGATGAACTTCACTGTTGTGCCGGCGGGAATCTCTGTCAGCTTCGGCAGCTTGGCACGAATCCCGTCGGTTACTTCCAGCGTGTTCGCCCCTTCCTGTCGCGTGATGGGGATATATGTGGCCTCGCGACCGTTTACCCGCACGATCGAGGTTTGAATGGCGGCGCTGTCCGCCGCCGTGCCGATGTCGCGTATGAAGATCGGTGTGCCGTTCACGACCTTGATGGGGATGTCGTTGATCGTATCGATTGCGTCGATCAGACTATTCGAGTAGACATAGTAGTCCAGATCGCCGATCTTCATGTTGCCAGCCGGGATGATGGCACTCTGGGAGTTAAGAGCTTTGACGACCTCTGAGGGGGAGATGCTGCGTGCCAGCATCCGTTGCGGATCCATGAATACGGTAATCTGCCGGACTTTTCCGCCCAGCGGGGGACCGAACGAAATGCCGGGAATAGTGGCAATCTGCTGGCGCACGGTGAAGTAGGCCAGGTCGCGAATCTCTTTGGCCCCAAGGGATTCGCTGCTCACGGAGAGGAGCCCGACCGGCAGACTCGACACGCCGAACTTATAGATGGATGGGGGATAGACGCCCGGTGGGAGCAGGCGAATGATGCTGTAGGCCAGGCTGGTCAGCTCGGACTGGGCCGAATCGATGCTGTACTCCGGTTGAAAGAAGACCTTGATGTAGCTCATCCCGGCGAGCGATTGCGATTCGATATGCTCGACGTAGCTTGCTTCGACAAACCGCTGTTCCATCTTGAGCGTAATCGCCCCTTCCATCTCGCTGGGGCTCAGGCCGCGGTAGAACGTCGTCACGAGAATCGTCGGAATCTTGATCTCGGGAAAAATGTCCACCCGCATCTTCTGATAAGACACGGCTCCAAGCACGAGCACGATCATGCATATCGCAAAGACGGCGTAGGGGTTTTTGAGCGAAGCACGGGTCAGCATCGGAGTCCGATCGGATAAGGTGTCACGTTTCTATCTATCCAATATCGGCCAATATCGCTAGCACATTGAACTAATTGCTCAAACGTGCCGGGCTTTACAACATAGCCGTTCGCTCCGTTGGCATAGCAGCTCGCCAGGTCTGTCTGGTCGTCCGACGTGGTGAAGACGACGACGGGGATCGCGGCTAAACGGGCATCGGCCCGGAGCCGAATCAAAAAGTCGCAACCATTCCGTCTGCCGAGCTTGAGATCGAGCAGGATGAGGGAGGGTAGGCCTGATCGGTCTCCTGTGCTCGCAGAGGACGCACGATCAGAATGTGCCCCCTCGGGAAAAGGCGCGTCTCGGGTAAACGGCTGCCGAGCAGCCGGGGGATGGGTGGGTGAGATGTCTGCCGAGGGTTGGGCGGGTGAAATAGTTCGCGCAGTGGGAGACCGATTCAGGCCCCCCTCCTGGAGAGGATAGGAGCAAGCTTGGATGGACGATTGGTGATAACGGTCATTCAGGAAATGCAGCGCGGCATCTGCATCGTGCTGGGTATAGAGGACGACATCGAGACCGGTTTGGGCCAGCGCGAGGCGAAAGAGTTCGCACTCGCCGGGGCTGTCTTCGATCAAGAGGATGGAGGGATGCATCACCATTATACAGGGGGATATCAGCAGGGAATGTGCCGGGCTCGAAGATGAAGAGAAGAATGATTGAATAGTCAGGAAAGACAGTAAGTTAGGCTAAAAATGTAATGGGATTAATGATTGTGAGAGGGAGTGGGGATTGGGGAGAAATTCCAGAGTGAAAGGGAGAAATTCCAGAGGGAAGAGGGAGGGCAGCCTGATCAGTCTCCTTTGCTCGCGCAACGCGCGGTCGCGGACTCCCCTCGTTGGACGCGCGCAGTGGGAGACCGATTCAGGCCCCCCTCCTGGAGGAGATACGCACGAGCTTGGGAAAATGAGCTTAAACGTCAAGAAGAGATCAGGTGAAGTGTGGGAAAATAATAGTATCGGAAAAGAGAGATTCCGCCAGCTCCCCACCGGGTCCGGTCCTCGTCGTTAGTGGCCTATCTGGTTCATCTGGTTAGTCTGGTTCAACCAACAAACGAGATAAACCAAACAAACAAGAACAACCAGCTGGGCCTCACGTTTCACGAGGCTGGCCCGATTAGGAGGCGAGTCCGTATTTCTTCAGTTTGGTGAGGAGCGTTTTATAATCGATGTCGAGCGTTTTTGCGGCCTGGGTTTTGTTACCGCCGCTGGCGGAGAGGACGCGCTCGATATGCAGCCGTTCGATCTCTTCCAGGGAGAGATGCGTCTGATCTCCCGGCTGAGAAGAGCTTCGGGTTTTCGGCAACTGCGCGAGGACCTCTTCTGGACCGATCGGGCCAGTTCGATTGCTCATCAGCACAATTCCCTCAAGAATGTTTCGCAGTTCACGCACGTTGCCGGGCCAATTGTGGGTGGAAAGTGCCTGCAGGGCCTCAGGTGAGATGGTTCGTTTCGTGATACCGGAGATGCGCAGGGTCGAGAGGATGTGTTCTGCAAGTTTCGGAAGGTCTTCTTTCCGTTCGTGGAGCGGGGGTACGCGCAGGGTGATGGTGTTGATGCGGTAGAGCAGGTCGTCCCGGAAGCGGCCTTGGTGCACGAGTTCTTGGATGTCCTGGTTTGTGGCTCCGACAACGCGGACGTTCGCCTGGAACGTGCGCGTGCTGCCGACGGGGCGGTACTCGCCTCGATCCAGAAAGCGCAACAGACTCACCTGCATCGGACCCGACATCTCGCCCAGTTCATCCAGGAAGAGCGTGCCCCCTTCGGCGGCGGCGATGAGTCCAGGTTTCGCGACGGTTGCGCCGGTAAAGGCGGTTGCGCCGGTAAAGGCGCCTTTTTCGTGGCCGAAGAGTTCGCTCTCCAACAGTTCGCGGCTCACGGCTCCGCAGTTCACGGCGAGAAACGGTCCGCTGGCTCGCCGGCTGAGGTCATGGAGCAGCCGCGCCGCAATTTCTTTGCCCGAACCGGTTTCTCCCTGAATGAGGACCGGCGCATTGGAGGGGGCGACCTGCGCGATCTGGGCCTTGAGTTTTTGCCAAGCCTGGCTTGGTCCTTCGATGATGACATCGCGTGTGAAGCCTCCATGCCGGGCCGCCAGGTTCTCTTTGCGGAGGGCACGCACGGTGGTGAGTCTGGCCAATGCGGCTTTGACCGCTGCGGCATCGAAGGGCGTATCCTTGACCAGAAAATCCCAGGCCCCCTGCTTGATCGCCTCGACCGCGTCTTTGACGTCGCCATGGCCGGTCAGCATGAGGACGTCCACGTCCGGTTGATGCTCGCGGACCCACTTCAAGACAGCTCGACCGTCGAGGCCCGGCATACGGAGATCGGTAATGACGCATTCGAACGATGTGGCCTGCAGGGCTTCGATGCCTGCCGTCCCGTGAGTGACGGCGGTCACCTCACAGCCTTCCTCGCGGAGTGCCTGCT
>JACQEY010000055.1 GCA_016200355.1 Nitrospirota bacterium | reverse complement strand
ACCATCCAGCAGGGGTTCCTGGAAAGTTCCAACGTGAACCTGGCCGAGGAAATGGTCAACATGATCATTGCGCAACGCAGCTACGAAATAAATTCTAAGACCATACAAGCCTCGGACGAAATGATGTCGATTGCCAACAATCTGAAACGGTAAGTGCGTTGCACGGAGGAGCCTTTCCTATGATCGTACCTCGTTCATTGATGCAGTCGGCCCTAGCAGCCGTGATATGCCTCGGACCGCTCACGGCAGAGGCCGCATCGCTCCAACAGGTCCAAGCAATGCCCGCCGGGGAAGACAGTTCTGCACATCGTTCAGTCTTGAAGGGGATTGAATCCAGACCGACGGTGTACCAGCTGCATCCGGATCAGATCCAACGAAGTATTCTACAAGTGCTTGAACGAGAGATGGTGGGGAAGGTCCGGGCCATTCATGCTGTCGTGGTAGATCCGCTTGATCCGATGAAGATCCCTTCCGGCAGTATTGAACTGAGGGTCTCCTCGAACGGACTTGAAGAAGGGCTCGGCCGCCGGGTGTTTCATGTTCAGGTCAACATGAATGGACAACCCTGGCAGACGATCGATGCCATCGCCGATGTGTCGGCGTCCATCGATGCCGTCGTCCCTACACGAGTCATCCAAATCGACAGCGTGATCGACGCAGAGGATGTTACCGTTCATCGTATCAAACTCACAGATTTGGACCATCAGCTGATTACTGACGTGAAGGATGTCATTGGGAAGAGCGCTGTGCGTCCATTGCAGACCAATAACCCGATTCGCCTAGGGATGATAAAGAAGCCCTATGCCATACGCAAGGGGGATCGCGTATCCATCGAGGCAAGACACGGGGGGCTCTCGATTCAGGTAGTTGGCCTGGCTAAGTCGAGTGGGGAGATAGGACAGACTGCCACGGTAGTCAATGTCGATTCAGGCAAAGAGTTGCGCGCGAAGATTGTTGGGCCAGGAGCTGTTCGTGTTGAATACTAAGCCTGGTACTCTCCCTCTCCATACAGCCATGGCGGCAACCATGTTGACGGTCGCATTTCTCAGTTATGGCTGTGCCTCACCGTCGCCGAAAGTCGTTTCCACGCTCACAGTTCCTTCCTTGCCGCCACCGAAAACGTTGGGTTCACTCTGGCAAGAAGAAAATGGTCGCGCCTACCTCTATGAAGATTTACGGGCGATGCGCGTCGGCGATATTCTGACGATCAAAATTGTTGAGAACCATAAGGGATCGAAGTCTGCCGAGACCTCAGCCGAGCGAGACTCCACCATCCATAACAGCCTAACCGGTGGCGCCTTTGGATACATCGGCATTCCCGGCATTCGCCTCGGCGCCGAAGCCACGCGAGGACTGGGCATTGATGCAAGTGCAGCCAATAAGTTTGGTGGCAAGGGCGCGACGAATCGTCAAGGGACCTTGACGGGAACCATTTCTGTCATCGTCACGGAAGTGCTGCCAAACGGCGATCTTCGGATCGAGGGACGCCGGGAGGTCACGGTGAATAGCGAGAAGCAATTGATGACGATTGGAGGCATCGTGCGGCGGGTGGATGTCGATACGAAGAATACCGTGCTCTCTTCCTCCATCGCAGATGCAAAGATTGTGTATTCAGGGCTGGGAGTTGTGGATGACGTTCAACGTCCAGGATGGCTCGTTCGGGTGCTTGATTGGGTCAGTCCATGGTGATTGTCAAGAACGCACGACCTATGAAAAACGCCATGAGACGAACGAAGGGCGTCCGTTGGGACTGCTGGCACCGCATGGTCACGATGCGATCATTGGAGTTGATGGTGATGAACGGAGTCATACGCCGTGCAGCGGTAGATCCTCCTCAACACTTTGACAATTGTACAGACATTGAAACGGATACAGAGACGTCATTATCCATATCCACGCCGCCCGGTATCGTTGATGACGAGGGTTGGTTCACCCGCTTCTTTCGTCGACGAGAATATTCACTTTTTACGCACGAGAGACACACGATATGATACGAACACGGATGAGCATCGGGCTGTTGGTATTGGGAATTTTGCTCTGGGCGATACCGGCTGATGCGGTCCGCATCAAAGACGTAGGATCCTTCGAAGGGGTTCGAGACAACCAGTTGATCGGCTACGGTCTTGTCGTCGGCTTGGATCGAACCGGGGATCAGGTCATCGGCGGACAGTTCACGATCCAGGCCATGATGTCGATGTTAAATAAGATGGGCATCAACCTCGTGATCAATCCGATCCAGTTGCTGACGCGCAACATTGCCTCGGTCATCGTGACGGCCAAACTGCCACCTTTCGCCAAACCAGGCGCGACGGTCGATGTGCTGGTCTCCTCCATGGCCAATGCGAGGAGCCTGCAAGGTGGCACCTTGTTGCTCACCCCGCTGAAGGCGGCGAACCAGCAAGTGTATGCCGTGGCGCAAGGACCAGTTTCAATTGGAGGGTTCCTGGGAGGAACGGGAGGGCCGGGCGGAGCCACTGTCACCAAGAACCATCAAGCCGCCGGGACCGTCCCTGGCGGTGCGATCATCGAAAAAGATGCAGGAATCGATATCGAATCGTGGGAAACTGTTTCGTTGCTTCTGCGCCAACCGGACTTTACGACGGCGATTCGGACGACGGAAGCGATCGATGGGGTGTTCGGCAAGGGGAGCGCGATGGCGGTGAATGCCGGAATTGTTCGGGCGTCGATTCCGGAAACATTTCGTGGCCGAGTCGTGGAATACATTGCCATGATCGAAGGATTGGATGTCAATGTCGACCTGCCTGCGAAAGTTGTGGTGAATGAACGAACCGGCACCGTGGTGTTGGGAGAACATGTCCGTATCTCTACCTGCGCCATTTCCCATGGCAATCTGACGATTTCGGTGAAGAATACCCTCAATGTGTCGCAGCCGCCTGCTCCGATAATCGGGTCCACTGGTGGACAGACGACCGTGACTGAAGATGTTCATACGGAGGCGAAGGAGCAGGAATCTAGACTGATGGTTGTGGGTGAAACGGTTACGCTTGGGGAAGTGGTGCAAGCACTGAATGCAGTCGGGGTTACCCCCAGGGATTTGGTAGCTATTCTGTCAGCCCTCAGAGCAGCTGGAGCACTTCAGGCAAATCTTGATATTATATAGTTAATAGATTGATTAAATTACGTATAGTAAATATATGGTGATGTCGTGTACCAGGATATCAAGAGTCTCAGCTCGGTCAGTAATATAGCCGAAATAGAACTAGGCTTGCCGCAAGTTCCTCAAGGTTATCCCCAAGGTCGGCAGGGGAAGGTGGCCGACCTCAAGGACGCAGCCCATGAATTCGAAGCCTATTTTATCTCTAACCTGTTGAAAGAGATGAGAGCAACTGTTCCAAAAGGAGTGCTGGAGAACAAGGGGGGGGCCTATTTTTACTCCTTTTATGACCAGGAAATTGGCCGGTTGGCGTCCGAAGCGGGAGGGATTGGATTCGCAAGAATGATTCAAGAATACACAGAAAAAAATGCCACTTCCCTCAAGTTTTCAGAACCGATAGCCGATACTGTAGGCGACAAGGATCGCCCCCCCACCCTCAAGAGCGTGTCGGGGTAAGTTCGTAAAAGAAAGAACAGAGAGGAGCCATCGTCATGCAGATCTCCGGTCATGGTAAGCCAGATTATCTTGCCAAGATCCTACTCGGTATCCAAGGAACCGGTGGTGTCAGTGCGAAGCCGAATACACAGCAGGATGGACGCCAGGATCGGGTACAGATCTCGGATCGGGCCAAGGAGATCCAGCGGATCAAGGTGTTGGCCGATCAGCCAGATGCCGAACGAGAAGCGCAGATTGAGCGAATTAGCCGATCGATAGACGCCGGCACGTATATGGTGTCGGGGAAACAGGTTGCCGATGCACTCATCCGTCAGACGCTCACCGACGCGATTCTCTAGCAGCAATCCGTGAAGCGCGAAGCGTCCGAATCCGGAAACGAACGACGCTTCACGCGTAATGGATACCGAGAACTATGCAGGACATCGTGACATCCCTCCAGCAACTGGATCTTATCCTACGCCGTGAAGAAGCCCAGTGCGATGCGCTGGCGGACAATATTCAACGAGAACGGCAGGCCCTTCGAACACTGACATTGACAGATATGACTGAGGTCAATCGTCAGCGCGCCGGGCTGCTGGATGAACTTCTTCTGCTCGAAACGGAGCGAACGGCCTGGGTCGTGCGGTTGGCTGATCGTTGGAGTCTCGCTCCGTCAGCCATATCCCTGAGTGTCATTCTTGAACGGCTCGAAACGACCGATGCCCAGCGGCTGGAAATGTTGTATGCGGGGATGGCCGAAAAGATTCGTGCGCTTCGTCACGAGATATCGATCAATGCCGGCATCCTGAACAGCCTACAGGCATTTATCAGAAAAGGGTTGAACGTCGTGCGCCAGGCCACGGCCCCTCTGGGGCTCTATTCCGAATCCGGAGCGCCTCGAGAATGTGGCATGGGCGCCTTGATGTTTCGACAGAAGGGTTAGCAGGATGCTGAATTTAGTTTATTTGGTTTGTCTGGTCTGTCTGACTATTTGGTTGAACGAAACGAACCAGATCAACCAGACAAACCAAATTTATGCAGCCTGATAGAGGGGTAAATGTCCATTAATAGACTGATGGAGATCGGAAAGTCCGCCCTGTTCACCACTCAGCAGGCCATCTCGGTTGCGGGACACAACATTGCCAATGTCAATACGCCTGGGTTTTCCCGGCAACAGGTCACCCTAGTCGAGAACAGGCCGGAGAATGGATCGCCTGGCCAGATCGGCACGGGCGTACATGCCGAGAGCATCCGACGTGCGTTCGACTCCTTTGTCGAAGAGCAACTCCTCGCCTCCCGTGAACGGCTGGGAGAATATACTGCCTCGAGCAACGCCCTAGCCAGGCTGGATCCACTGTTTGGAGATGCCAATAATTTAGGCATCGGGGCCAGCCTCAATAATTTTTTCGGCGCGCTTCAGGATGTGGCGACCAACCCGAACGACTTGTCTGCCCGGACGGTATTTCTCTCCAAAGCCACGACACTCGCAGGTCAATTCAATCAGTCCTCCGCGGCCTTGACTGATGCGCAGCAGTCCATCGACCATCAAGTTGGGCAAACCATCACGGATGTGAACCAGCTGACCAGCCATATTGCGGACTTGAATACAAAAATTGCCAACGCTGAGTCCAGTGGACAACAAGCCAATGACTTGCGGGATGAACGCGGAGTCGCGCTCGCCGACTTAGCTGAGCGGATCAAGATTTCATCGATCGAAGATGCCACGGGGCAAGTGACCGTGTTTGCTGGCCGTGGACACGTCCTTGTCGATAAGGATAGGACTTACCAGCTGGTCGGAGTCCCTGATCTCAGCAATAATGGACTGCTCGATGTGCGATACGACGCAGGGGCAGGGGCGACGACGAGCCTGGGGCCTGTCATTCAAAGCGGACGGCTCAAAGGGCTCCTTGACGCTCGCGATCAAACCATCCCTTCCCTGCGGGCCTCTCTCGACACGTTGGCCTCTGAACTCGTCACCCAGGTCAATCAACAACATCGACTGGGTTTCGGATTGGATGGCTCCACCAACCAGGATTTCTTCGCGCCGACCGGAACGACAGCCAGTACGATTGCCGTCTCGTTGACCAACGTCCGCCAGATTGCGGTATCGTCTACTGCTGTAGGAGTTCCTGGCAACAATGCGAATGCCTTAGCTTTGGCCGGTCTACGCAGTACGGCCTTTGCTCCACTCGGCAATGTCACCTACCAAGACTATTACAGTACGATCGCAGGGAGTTTCGGTTCGACTGTACAAGGAGTTCAAAGCAATCTCCAGTCGCAACAGGTTCTCCACGATCAATTGACATCCCAACGCGCGTCTGTCTCCGGTGTATCGATGGACGAAGAGCTCGCCAATCTCCTTCAATATCAACGGAGCTTTGAAGCGGCTTCTCGTATGATCACCACGGCAGACCAGTTATTTCAAGACATTCTAGCCATGAAGAGATAAGACTGTTCGAACTGCCTGGGGGCAACGAGAAAAGGAAACCGGATGATGCGAATCTCAGACCAACAATTTTATGGCTCGACAGCGGGAAACTTACAGCGCATTAAGGAACGTATCGCTACCGCTCAAGAGCAGATCGCAACTCAGCAACGCATCGCCAAACCTTCCGATGACCCTGCCATTTTTGGACAGGCCATCCTTGAAAAATCCGTGCTTGCCGATAACGACCAATGGCTCAGGAATATTCAGTTCGGAAGCGCGCGCGTCGCTGTGGCAGACCAAACATTAAGCCAGGCGCAAAACCTGATCAGTCGCGTTCGGGAACTGGCCGTCCAAGCGAGGAGCGATACGACGTCGGCGCAGGGGCGGGTCACGATCGCCCAGGAAGTTCGCCAACTGCATCGGCAATTGATCCAACTCGCCAATACAGAAGTTGGCGGACAACCGGTGTTTGCCGGAACCAAGACCGATACACCGCCATTCGTATTAGGCGTTGGCGACGTGGTTTCTTATCAGGGTAATAGCGAGAGCCAATCCATTGCTGTCGGCCCAAACCAAACGACGCAAATTGTCCTCCCAGGTGATCAGGTCTTCACCGGGGGAACCACGAATATTTTCGGTGACCTGAGTAATCTACTGACCGCCTTGGAAAGCAACAACGGGGCTGGAATCGAAGTGGGGATCGGAGCTCTCGATCAGGCGACAGCGCAGATCGGTTTAGCGCAAGGGCAGATTGGGGCCATCGCCAATCGTCTGGACGCGGCGCAACAGACCTCACAGTCTGTCTCCGAGGCCGTCCAGAAACTACTTTCAGATCAAACGGGCACCGACCTTGCCATGACGCTGACCGAACTTCAGCAGCAGCAAACAGTGTACCAGGCGACCAGCCAAACGTTCGCACGATTGTTTGATTCGTCTCTTCTGAAGTTTCTGCCCCCCGCCTAATAACGGTTCTCAAGTTTCAAACGCCAACGCCGATACAAATTAGAGGATAGCTCGGAAAGGATTGAACTCCCGGATGCTGGTCCTGACACGACGACGCGGTGAGGGCGTGGCCATCGGTCCGGACATTCGGATCGTGGTGCTGGGGATTAAGAATGGACAGGTTCGCTTGGGCATCGAAGCGCCACGAACGATTGAAGTGCACCGTGATGAGGTCTGCGTCAGGATTCAAGATGAAAACCAGCTTGCCGCGCGTTCGCCAGTCGTCCCGCTCGATGTCTTTCAACGATTGATACGAACGAAACCGGCTTGAACAGAAGGAGCTGTCATTATGAATGTCGCGTCAACTCGCTTTGGTATCTTGAATGTTCCTGCTGAGGCGTTGCTGACCTTTCCGTCAGGGGTACTCGGGTTCCCAGAATGGACCCGCTATGTGATGCTCGATCATGATACCGATGCTCCATTTAAATGGCTGCACTGTACGGAAGAGGCGTCCCTTGCGTTTGTGGTCATCGATCCCGCGTTGTTCAACCCGCACTACCAGGTTACGATTTCGCCGGAGGCGCGTTTCGAGGTGGAGGGGAATGAGACTGACGAACTGAGCCTCGCGGTTATCCTCACCATTCCATCGGATGATCCGTCTGCCATGACCGCCAATCTTCGCGGTCCTCTCCTCATGAACCCTCGCACGAGACGCTGCAAGCAACTCGTGCTTACCGAGGACTATCCCACTCGATATCCGGTGTTTACCGTTCCAAGACAAGCTGAGGGTAGCCAGATCCTTCCGCTTGCTGAGGCAATTCCGGCCTAGCAGATAGCCGAGTGAGACGGGCGAGGTCCGAAGGTTGAAGGCTGAAGTGTTCGGATCTTCGGCCTCCGACTTCTGACCTCTGACCTCTGACTTTCAGCCTGTACCTCTTCAGCCTTCAGCTCACGCGTAGCCCTTCCTACAATTGCCGGATCAAGAATGAACAGCAATGAACCGATAGGTTCATAAGAGTGTACTGACTACTCAGAGAATGGTAGGTGGCTAGGTCTATTCCCGATTTTATGCGTGATTGCAGCGTAGCCCGCAAATGGATTGGCCTATCTGCGGTCTGGCTGCTTGTCACTATCCTTGTCACGCTGAGGACATTCTTGAATGTGGCCCTAGTCGCTGGAGGCAAGCCAGTCCAGAAGAGGGTGAAGAGTTCTGGACTCATGAGGCTGGCGTGCGACGCGCATCCCTTCATGCAGGGCTTTGTCATGGTGATCGATCACGACTTCGTCGCGACCACCGATGCCCCGGGGTGGTTCTCGATCGCCGGCGTTCCACCCGGCAAGCAAGAGATCAGCCTCTGGCTCGAAACACTGGGCGCGCTCACAAAGCACGTGACTGTCCCGCCGCATGGCGAGTTGTCCGTGACGTTCCAATACCCATAGGAACACGAGACAGCCAATTATGCCGACGCCAACGTTCCCTATCTGGACATGGTTCATGCGCACATGGACGGGCAGTCTGCGGACCCGACTGACGCTCGGGCTCTGTCTCTTCATTCTGCTGGTCATCGGTGGCGGTTCGGCTTGGACAATCAACCAGCAGATGCAGGCCCTCCACCATGCCGCCGAAGAGCAGGTGCGCGAGATCGGCCACGCGTTTGTCGTGATCGGATCGGCAGCGATCTTCGACAACCTGTTTCGTTTTCAAGAGGCGTTGATGATCTATCAGAACAATCCTGACATCAGGGAACTGGAGGTGATCGACCCGGACAACCTGATTGTGGCAGCCAAGCATCCTGAACGGATCGGAACCGTTCTACGCGATCTGCTGTGGGAGACCTCCACGCAGACGGGAAGTGAACAGCTCCGTGCGTTTACCAACCAAGCCGGTGAACCAGCCCTTGCCTTCATGGCGCCATTGCGTGACGGACAGGTAATTTCTGGGTGGATTCGTATTGAATATTCCATGGCTCGGATTCAGCATGAAGCCCGGCTGGCCATGTGGCGCACGATTGCTATTACGCTGGCTGCGATCCTGATCGGCTTCTTTGTCATTCGGTTTGTCATGAGGCGGGTGGGAGCGGCCTTCAATTCGATTCTGGCGCAACTGGAAGAAGCCTTCTCGATCTTCAGTCTTTCCGGTGACGTGGTGCTGTTTCAAGAGAGCCCTGAGAAGGTGACCGTGAAGAAGCGCAGCTTCGACCGAGGAGAATTCGAAGAAACCGTGGCCGCGGCCCATGTGACGGTTGGGCTCCTCAAAACCCAGTCCATGGAGCTATTACAGGTGAATGTCTCCCTGGATGAAAAAGTGCGCCAGCGGACATCTCAACTGGTCGAGGCTCGTGACGTGGCGTTGGCAGCGGTCAAAACCAAGGCGGCCTTTCTTGCGACCATGAGCCACGAGATTCGCACCCCCATGAATGGTGTCATCGGCATGACCGGCCTCTTGCTCGATACCGACCTCACACCCGAGCAGCGGGACTATGCCGAGACGGTCCGCAGTAGCGGGGAGCACCTGCTCATGATCATCAACGACATCCTCGATTTTTCAAAAATTGAAGCCGGCAAGATGTCGTTGGAGATTCTCGACTTTGATCTGCGCACCACCATCGACGAAACGTTGGATCTGGTAGCCAAGCCTGCCGCCGACAAGGGGGTGAACCTGGCCTGCTTGATCCATGCGAACGTACCCTCCGCTCTCCGGGGCGATCCCGGTCGGCTGCGGCAGATTCTGCTGAACCTCCTGTCGAATGCCTTCAAGTTTACGGCGCAGGGCGAAGTCGTGCTCTCGGTGTTGCTGGGACAGGGCACCGATGACCGGGTTACGGTGCGGTTCGAGATCCAAGACACCGGCATCGGCCTCTCCCCTGAGGCGCAAGGACACCTATTTCAGGCCTTCAGCCAGGCCGACAGTTCGACCACGCGCAAATACGGTGGCACGGGGTTGGGACTCGCCATCTGCAAACAGCTCACGGAACTCATGGGGGGCCAGATCGGGGTGGAGAGTCAGCCCGGGGCGGGCAGTACGTTCTGGTTCACGGTGTCCCTCGCGACACAAGCGCCGGGCACCGCATCGGTGGACAACTGGCCCGCGCAGAGTTTGCAAGGGCGCAGCCTGTGTATCGTAGATGACCATGCCACCAACCGCCGCATTCTGGAGGCGTACGCGACGAAATGGGGTCTTCAGTGTCGGCTAGCCGTGGACGGCCCGGAGGCTTTAGCCTGCTTGCGGACTGCCGCCGCGGAGGGCGTCGCATGCGAGTTTGCCATCATTGACATGCAGATGCCCGGGATGGACGGCCTGGAACTGGCCCGGGTGATCAAGGCCGATGCGGTGTTGGCGCCCACCCGGCTCATTCTCTTGACCTCCCAGGGGCAGCGAGGCGATGCCAAGCTGGCGCAGACGGCCGGTTATGCCGCGTATCTCACCAAGCCGGTGCATGAGAGGCAACTGTATGAATGCCTCCTCGCAGTGCTGGCCCCGCCGGTGCCGGCCACACCGGCTCCGTTGATTACGCGCCACAGTTTGGCCGAACGCAAAACCCAGGTCACTCCCAAGATTCTGCTTGCCGAGGATAACGTCATCAACCAGAAGGTCGCCGTCCGGATGCTGGAAAAGCTGGGGTATCGGGTGGATGTGGCGGCCAATGGCCACGAGGCCCTCGAGGCGCTCGGGCGGATTGCCTATGCTGCGGTCCTCATGGATTGCCAGATGCCGGAACTGGATGGTTTCGCCGCGACGGCGGAAATCAGGCGGCGTGAAGCGTCAGACGAGATGGGAACGACATGTGAAGTGCAGAATGAGATACGGAAGACCTGTGACGCGTTAGACGTGAACTGTGAAACGCCGGACGAGATCCAAACGACGCTTCACGCTTCACGCTTCACGAGTGACGCGCCTTCCAGGCGCATTCCAATCATAGCCATGACGGCGAATGCCATGCCGGAAGATCGTGCTCGATGCCTCGCAGCCGGCATGGATGACTACATGAGCAAACCCGTGCAATCCAAAGTCTTAGCCGAGGTGCTCGCGCACTGGGTCCCGCTGGTCTCGGCGGGCTCAAGGCCGAAGGCTGAAGGAGTACAGGCTGAAGGCTGAGGGCTGAAGTGTTCGGATCTTCGGCCTTCGATCTCCAATCTTCAGCCCGCACTCCTTCAGCCTTCGACCTCTTATGCGGCAGGTCTTCTGACCTCGCGTTGGCGCTGGTTTCGTTGTTCCAGATGTTGGAGGAGGCGGAGTACCGCTTTTTCGAGCTGAGCATAGATGATTGGGCCTTCAACCAGCGTGCCGAGTCTTCCAAGCGCCTCTAATTGTCCAGCGTACAACACCACCTCCGATGCGCAGAGATTGCCGGCAGTCCCTTTCATCGTGTGAGCAGCCTGTTCGACGGCTGCTTGATCTGTGCTGGCTAGGGCGGCTCGGATTGCTTCCAACATGGCTTGATAGCGTTGAAGAAACAGTTTAACTAGCTCCTCCAATAGTCTAGTATCGCCTCCGATGTTTCTTAACATCGCGGTCACATCAAAGACAGCAGGAAGAGTCTCAGCATCTGTTCCACCCGTGCTGTCTTCTGCATCACCGGCATGTGCGGCTTGTGGATGCATGGACAGAGGAATCCAGCGATCGAGGGCTCCCTGGAGGTTGTCCTTGCGGACGGGCTTCGTTAAATAATCGTCCATGCCGGCAGCGAGACAGCGGTCTCGATCCCCGCTCATGGCATTGGCCGTCAACGCGACGATTGGAACATGGGAAGAAGGCATCGATTGACCATTGACCATTGACGATTGATGTTGTTCATTTTCCCGGATGAGCCTGGTGGCTTCTAATCCATCGACGAGCGGCATCTGGCAGTCCATCAGGATCATCGCATAGGAGACTTTGGCCAATGCTGCCAGTGCCTCTTGACCGTTTTCCACGACATCCGATTGATAGCCGAGTTTTTCCAGCATGCGAACGGTCAGTTTCTGATTGATCAGGTTGTCTTCAGCTACCAGGATGCGCGCGGTCGACCCTGTCTCTGCAAGGGTGTGCCGCGTAA
Organism: Nitrospirota bacterium; assembly: GCA_016200355.1. Taxonomy (GTDB): domain Bacteria; phylum Nitrospirota; class Nitrospiria; order Nitrospirales; family Nitrospiraceae; genus Palsa-1315. The sequence continues at coordinate 28,377 of JACQEY010000055.1, read as the reverse complement.
TGAGCGGCGGGGCAGGCGCAGTCACGGTTGTCACTGTCGCTTCGCCCACAAGCTCCGGCATTCCAAGCACGGTTCTCAAACAAGTTGAGAGTTGATCGTGGCGGGCAGGTTTGGTGAGATAGGCGACGAAGCCGGCCTGGCGTGCCAGTTCGGCATGTCCTCTCTGAATGAGCGAGGTGAGGATGACAAGACGGACGAGAGATCCAACAGGATGAACCTTCATGTCCTTGGCGAATTCTAGTCCATCCTTTCCCGGCATCAACATATCGACAATGGCCACATCGTACGATACGCCGTTCCTCGCCTGCTGCTCGATCAGTGCCATGGCTGAGGCGGCATCCTGGGCTTGATCGTCGACCATGCCCCATCCTGTGACAAGGTGATGGAGAATGATCCTGTTCGATTCATTATCGTCTACGATCAGGACACGGCGTCCGGCCAACTCGGCAGACGGCATGATGGCCAAGGGCGACGTCGTCTGTTTGAGGAAGCGGGTGGTACACCAGAATGTACTGCCGCGTCCCGGTTGACTGGTGATGCCGACGGTGCCGCCCATTTGCTCGGCGAGCTGTTTCGAAATCGCGAGCCCGAGACCGGTCCCTCCGTATTTGCGTGAAGTGGAGCTGTCAGCCTGAGTAAACGGTTGGAATAGTCGAGCTTGTACGTCAGGGGGGATGCCGATTCCGCTATCGGTAACTTCGAATCGGACGACCACCGCATCGACCAGATCCTGCTCAAGGAAGGCTTGAACCGTCACGTCACCCTGTTCAGTGAACTTGATCGCGTTGCCGACGAAGTTCGTGAGGATCTGACGGAGCTGCCCCGGATCGCCGCGTAGGCCGGTCGGTACAGCGGCATGCACCAGGCCGGTGATTTCCAACCCTTTGTTCTGTGCTTGTGCCGCGAATTGACCCAAAACATCTTCCACCGTCGTGCGAAGGTTGAAGTCAATACACTCCAGCTCCAGTTTGCCCGCTTCGATCTTGCCGTACTCAAGAATGTCGTTGATCAAGCTCAGTAAGGCCTCGCCGCATTGTCGAATGGGGTTGATATAGGATTGTTGTTCCTCCGACGGTTCCGTATCCATCAATAGGTCCGTCATCCCAATGATTCCGTTCATCGGCGTCCGCAATTCGTGGCTCACGGTCGCGAGAAACGACGTCTTCACGAGAGCGGCATCCTGCGCTGCCTGAAGTGCCTGATCCAATTGACGATTGCTGTTCTGAAGCTGCGCCACAGACTGGCGCAGTTCCTCTTGGACCGCCTTCATGTCGGTCATATCGACCGCATAACCGCGAACCAATCGATGCGAAGTGACCGGGCAGAAAATCCACGCGAAGCTGGCCTGAGCTAAACAGACTTCTTCTACCCGTATCTCCTGTCCCGATTCGAGGCAGCGTTGAACGAGCCGCAATAGCTCACCAGGACACACGGCTGGAAATCCGCCGGTCGCATAGCCGAACCGCTGCAGCAGCTGTGTCATCGCGGGATTCGCATAGACGAGATTCGCATCGGAGTCCAACTCGATAATGGGCGACGGACTTTCTTCTGCCACGCGCGCCAGGCGGTCGCAATCTTGCTGCAGTTCTCGCTCGCTGGTCAGGTCGCGTAGCGTCAACACCCCGCCGGAATCTTCTCCGGTATCTAGAGGAACATAGCTCCATTCAACCGGACGCGATTCATGCGCGGAGCCGACGAGCATTGTGTGGGCTGCTTGTATGGGGAGACGACCGGGAAGGGACTCCTGGATGCGCGTCGAGATATTATGGCTGGATGCCCCAGGGCGCGGTGGCATTATTTCACGTAGAAGCTTTGATGAGCAGAAGTCTGCTGACTGTCCCAAAAGGCGAGCGGCTTCAACGTTGACAGACAAAATGCGCAGCCGACTATCGAGCCGCACGACTCCGATTGGGAGCGTATCCAACAGAGCAGGGTGCATGGGGCTATGGGGCACGGGTGACCCTGAAGGGCGAGATGTCTTCGCGCGAATCTTTGCGATAGGTTTCATCAGGCCGCCTCTTCGTGAATACCGTCAAGAAACATGGCCACGTTCACTCGTTCTTGAAGGGGATCCAGCGCCTTCTTGATGATCCGCTCTGAATCCCCTGCTGCCTGGCCCCCAAGATCGATGCGAATCGGCGTGGGATAGGATTCTCCACGCGGCCCAGTGATCACTTTTACGACCGGTTTGAGCCGCTGTGTGTGACTCACCCCCACGACTACCGCCTGCTACGCCGTGTTCAACAGGACTAGGCTGCCGATCGGATAGACGCCAAGACTGCCGATCATGGCTCGGATCAAATCCTTTGCGAACTGTCCCATATCTCCAAGCCGGAACAATTGTCGAATGGCATCGTGCGGCTGCATCGCAGGACGGCCTCCATGGCGACTCACCATGCCGTCATAGGCGTCTACCAGGCCGACCAGCTGGGCCAAGACCGAGAGGGAGTCTCCCGCAAGTTTGTGCGGGAACCCATTCCCATTGAGATACTCATGATGTTCCGCAACAATCCGCACGACGGCGTCCCGGTCCTCTTGTGCCTCCCGTAAGATCGCCAATCCCAGCGCAGAATGCTGCTGCATCAGCGTGCGCTCTTGCTCCGTAAGATCGTGGTTTCTCCGGTACAGATTCCGCGGCAACCGGACATAGCCGATGTCGTGCAGCAAGGCCCCGGCGCCGAGCGCTTCCAGGTCTCCCTCCGCAACCCCAAAGTTCTGCGCCACAATGAGCGAGAGGGTACAGACATCAAGTGCATGCGAGGCCAATGTGCGGTCGAACCGTTTCATTTTTTGGAGAGAGAGAAGACTGAGCATGGAGGCGTCATCGTCCAGCACACGCGAGAGTACATTCCCGACGACTATTTGCAACGTATCCTGTCGAGGGACGATTCCCGCTTCTAACTCTTCAAACATACGTTCCATCGAAGAGGTCGCTTCTCTGTAGGTCTCTTGGGCGGCCGCGGCCTGTTCCCGCGTGTTCGATGATCTCGGCGCAGTTTCCTGACTCATGGATGGCAACGATTGTACTGCGTTCATTTCTACGCTGGAGACAGGCAGCGAAATCTGTTCAGTCGAGGCCAGTTGTGCCACATGGCTCGGTTGGGAGTGGGCGGCTGTGTCTTGAGCGTTCGACGACCTCGGCGCAGTTTCCTGCCTGACAGGTGGCAACGGTTGTGCTGCGTTCATTTCTACACTGGAGATAGGCAGGGGAATCTGTTCTGCCGAGGCCGGTTGCGCCACATGACTCGGTTGGGGGGGGGTGGCTGTGTCCTGTGCGTTCGACGACGGAGACGGGTCTCCTGACGGAACCGGCTCCACATCGAGGCCACGACCGGGATCGATCTTCACTTCTCTGATCCCATGCTGTCGGAGGAGTTCGATGTCTTTTGTATGTCGGATGAGGCGTTTATGAAGGAGAAAGGGAGTTCGAAACCACGCTTGGTCCATTCCAACGATGAACATCCCCGGTTTGAGTTGATCGATTGTGATCGTTTTCACAAGTCTCATCTACAATGCCTAGGCCATCGAAGTGCTGAGTGCTGAGTTGCTGGGAAGTGCTGAGTTCTGAGCTCTGAGCTAGGAAGTTCTGAGTTGTCCGAAACTTACTCAGCGCTCAGCACTTCTTCGCCAGTCTCACCTGTCCTCTTCTATCGGGAAAAATCGAGCTGAACTTGACACAAGCGAATGAAACTCCGACCCAATGTGTTGTATCGGCTTTCGGTACGCCGGCCATACATCTTCCCTCAAGATTCTCCCTTAGAGGCCGATAGAGTCCATCAGGGCATATTGGTGTTCGATGAGTATCGAGGTCGTCACTGGCTCATGGTTTTCGGAGGATGATGCGCAAGCGAATTTCCATTGATCAGCTGAAAATCGGCATGAAGGTCGAGAAGCTCGATCGTTCCTGGCTGGCTACGCCGTTTTTGCGGCACCGATTCACGATTACGTCTTCAGTGCAAATCGCGCAACTGCATGCGAGCGGTGTCCAACAGCTCGAAGTCGATGCTGACGACGCCTGCCAGAATTCCGACGGGTACGCGCCGGCTATGCCAGCGGAGGCTGAAACTTCTCAACCGATATCTTCAACCCCTGAGCTCGAACCGGTGGCCATTCCGTTTGCCGAAGAGCTGCCGGCAGCAAAACAAGTCTACACAGCCGCAAAATTGGTCGTCCAACGCGCCATGGAAGACGTCCGGATGGGCCGCGCGTTGAACATGGAGGCGGTCAGTGAAGTGGTCGAGAACATGGCTGACAGCATTCTGCGCAGTCCTGATGCGCTTACCAGTCTGACACGTCTCAAAAACTTCGACGAATACACCTTTTTCCACTCCGTTAATACGTCCGCCTTGGCTCTATCGGTCGGAAAACATCTCGGCTATGAGCGGGTGCCGTTGCTTCAGCTTGGAACCGGGATGCTATTGCACGATATCGGGAAAACGCTGATCCCGATTGAGATTCTGAACAAGCCTGGGCGCTATGAGGCCCATGAATTCGAGATCATGAAGCAACACGTCTTGCGCGGCGCAGAGATACTGTCAAGCACCACCGGTCTCACCGATATGTTTCTGAAGCCCACATTAGAGCATCATGAGCGCGTTGACGGGACGGGATATCCCCATCATCGATCGAAAATAGACCTCAGTCAGTTCGGCCTCATTGCCGCCGTTGTGGATATCTATGATGCCGTGACGAGCGACCGTTGTTATCACAAAGGTAAAACACCCCACGATACACTTCAGTTTCTCTATCAATTGGGAACTCAAGGCCATGTAGACGGGACGCTGGTCCAGCAGTTCGTACAGGTCGTGGGGGTCTATCCAGTCGGTTCATGTGTCTCGCTCAGTACGGGGGAGACGGCGATCGTCAAGCAATTCAATCACCAGGCTCCAATACGGCCCCTGGTCGTGCTGGTCACGGATGAAACCGGGCACCGGCGATCCACTCCTGTCGACTTTGACCTCGCAACGCAGTTTTGCGAGCCAGAGCAGACGATCGTATCGATCCTCGATCCGTCCGTCTTGGGGATCAATCCTCGAACCTATCTTGACAAAGAAGCTGCCTGATGGAACCAGAGCATGCCCCCGCACATTCGTCGATTCTCAAGGTCGGATTGCCGCTCCAGCTGGTCATCGGATCCGGTCAAGACAAAGTCAACTGCGGGTCCACATTACTGGGTTGGAAAGAGCGGGTCTGGCTGATTTGCGAATGGCCGTTTCATTTCGGGCAAGCGGTTCCGTGCGAAACGGGAACTCCTTGTCTTGTCCGCTCGATGGTGGCAGGCAAGCTCGTCGCCTACCCAAGCGAAGTCTGCATGGCACAGATGTCACCGCTTCCTCTTCTCTATCTTGCATTTCCTCGGAAGACCGAGGAAATCCATCTTCGTAAGGATGCGCGTGTCGCTAGCAATGAACCGTTGCTCCTGATGCAGGATACCCATGGAGGCGCGACGTTAGCCCTGTCGAATGGGGCTACTCCCATTGGCGGTCTCTTGCAGGACCTCAGCCTGTCAGGATGCCGCATCATCCTACAAAGTTCGAGGGCCGACGTGGTGATGGGCGCCACGGTCTATTTAGAATTCGAACTGATCGGGATCGGGCACGTCACGCATCTCGCCGGCACGATCAAGAATATTGCCGAATGTGACGGGGCTCTCGCACTTGGCGTTGAGTTCCGCTTTAACGGAAAAGAAATCATCGAATACCGCGGGTGGGGCGGGAGTGTTCAGAAGGCCATTGAGTATGCCGTGATGCAGCGGCAAAGCGATTGGGGATTCTTGACGCCGACGTCAGAACCATGACGGATTTACCGGGTGCTAGGCAGTTCTTGCCTGGCTGAGTCTCTCTCATACAGGCTGCAAGGCGTTTATCAGGATGCTGAAAAACGCCGTCGGCCTCTCAAGCGTGCGACGCGCCCCTGATTTCGCGTGTCTAGCCTTTCCCGCCAGTCTCGCGTGTCTGGTGTGGCTATCCTGCTAGGAGTGGCGCAGGCCTTGCTAGGTTTCCAATCGGACATCCCGCATCGGCAGCAATTGCTTGAGAGCGAGCGCAACGCTCAGCAGACGAATTCCCTGTCGTGTAGTGCGCGACAGGCATTCAGCTGCTAAGAAGGAGGGTCGGTGCCACAGGCTATCGACGTGTCAACTGACGTAGGCGCTCTGCTCAATTCGGCACGAGCGTCCTTTCAAGATATCCCGATGCCACTGGCTACCTGCCTGGCGCTGTGGAGGCGAGCGGCGGCCTGTACTCCTGGCGCAGATCCTCTTGCACTGCCTGCAGTCATGCCCCACACATATCCGTCAACCTCTCGCCCAGAAATCGCAGCAGTTCTGGAAGGCCTTCCTTTGGGCGAATGGTCGATGACCCTGGCCACCATCGAATTTCTGCTGAACAAGATTGAGCGCATGCGTCCGCACACCATTCTCGAGTTCGGCAGCGGCGCCAGTACGCTGGCCTTGGCTTGCATGATGCGGCGACTACACGGCGGCTCGAAGACCCCGCATATTTTCAGTGTGGATCAGTCTCCGCACTATGTGCAGCAGATCGAATCCCGCCTCCGATTCCATGGCCTGCACGAGAGCGTACGGTTCATGACGGCCCCGTTGATATCCCAAGTCATCCAACATATGCGGACAGAATGCTATCAATTACACGATCAGGATCTTCACGGATTCTTCGGGCAAAGCAGACCCGATCTCGTGATCGTCGACGGTCCAGCAGCGGACCATGGAGGTCGTTTTGGAACGATACCACTTGTCAGGAATTTTCTGTCCGATCATGCGTGGATTTACATGGACGACGCCTTGCGGGACAGTGAACTCTCCATCGCGGATTGGTGGGACCGACTCGGCTACGTGAAGGATTGCGGCGTGCTCTGGTTGGGGAAGGGACTCCTGACCGCACGGCTCAATTCGCGCGAGTTGTTGGCCCACGAACCTGCGGTTGGCACTCTGCGCCAGCTGCTCGAACCATCTGAGCAAGGACAGAATCACCACACACGCGAACTGCCGCCGCCGGCATTGCTTGCGTACACCCCATTCACATGCGAGCGCGTCGCACCGAGTGGCGTGTCAGAGAAGGCCCAGGTAATTTCGGCAGCATCGCGTGACGGCGGGCCAAGCTGCCTCTTTCTCAATACCTATTATCCAGGCTTTCTGACACACCACTACCGTGTGATGTCTGGGCGAGCATCGCAGTCGTATGAGGCGCAACGGCTCGCACTCCAACAAGCCTGCTTCGGCGACAGCGACTTTTACTCGTTTGGGATGACGCTGGCAGGATGGCAGGCCGAAGACGTGATTGTGAATTGCACCCCTCTTCAGGAAGCCTGGGCGAGAGAACAAGATTACCGTGGCCAAGGACAGCTGCTGGATATCGCGATCGAACAGGTTCGGCGGCAACGTCCTGAGGTCCTCTACCTTCAGGACTTGGGACTCGCCACGAAAGAGTTTCTTGCGCGCATCCGTCCACATGTGACGGTCATCGTCGGGCAAATCGCATCCCCCGTTCCCGTCGATGCGGATCTGAAGGGGCTCGACATTATCTTTTCTTCATTTCCTCATTTCGTTGAAGAGTTACGAAAACAGGGGATCACGGCCTACTACCAGCCGCTGGCCTTTGAGCCACGTATTGCTCAGACACTCGCGCCAGTGGAGCGTTCACACGCCGTCACGTTCGTGGGCGGGCTCTCTCCCGCACATAAGGAACGACGGCTATTTATGGCCTCGCTCGCCGAACTCGTTCCGCTTGAATGTTGGGGATACGGAGTCGATTCTCTGCGTGCCTCCGGTGTCAAAGAGACGCGGCTGCACGGCGAAGTCTGGGGGCGCGATATGTTCTCCACTCTTCGTCGGTCCCGGATCACCATCAATCATCACATTGATGTCGCGCAGACCTATGCCAATAACATGCGGCTCTTCGAAGCCACTGGGTGTGGCGCGTTGCTGGTGACAGACCACAAGGACAATCTCGACAATCTGTTTACTGTCGGGGAAGAGGTCATCGCGTACCGCTCGCTGGAGGAGTGCGCGGAGTTGGTGCGCTACTACCTCGCTCATCCGGAGGAAGCGCGCCGGATTGCTGAGAGAGGACAGGCCCGAACATTCCGCGACCACACCTATGCAAAACGCATGGCCCAGACAGCGGAGATTCTGAGCCGGCATCTGGAGGAGAGACAAGGACATCATCGCCTTCCCGATCCTGACCTTGTACATGTGTCGTATGGCAAGGAAGCGATTCAGCCGAATGACGTCACGACAGCCTTGGCCACATCCTGGCAATCACCGGCGATTCCTCTCAAGCAGCGCGCGCTGGTGCAGCAAGAGCTCGCCGCGCTGTATCAAGGGCGCCCACCCATTGTCTATCGGGTCTTGGCCGACGCCATGAGACCCTTCATCGCTCCAGACTGTTGTGTGCTCGAAATCGGTTGCGCGAGCGGCTACTACTACGAAGCCCTGGAGTATCTCCTCAATACCAGGTTATCGTATGTTGGAGTTGATTTCTCGCCCGCGATGGTGGCGTTGGCACAACAGTATTACCCACGAGCGAGTTTCCATGTGGGGAATGGAGCGGCGCTCACATTCCCCGATCACAGCTTCCTCATTGCCATCTCTTCTTGTGTGCTCCTGCACGTCGTCGACTATCCGCAGCATATTCAGGAAGCGGCGCGTGTTTCTTCTCAGATTGTTGTGCTGCACCGAACGCCCGTCTGTCGGGCGCATCCCACAAGCCATTTCAAGAAATTTGCGTATGGGATTGAAACCCATGAACTGCGATTGAATGAGTCGGAGATCCTCAGCCTGTGCCGCGATCAAAATCTGGAGCTGGTCCAGCGATTGGAATACGACAGCCACCCCGAGCGAGATGAATTTGAAGCAACCTATGTCTTTCGAAAGGCTGGCAGTCATGAATGAAGGGTTTCGCTCGGCCAAGGTCTTGATTACGGGCGGGATGGGGTTTATCGGCTCCAACCTGGCACATCGGCTTGTGTCCATGGGTGCGGAGGTCACGCTGGTAGACAGCATGATTCCGGAGTATGGTGGCAACCTGTGGAACATTCGAGAGATTCGACATCAAGTACGGGTCAACATCTCCGACGTGCGGGACGAGCATTCGATGAAATATCTGCTTCAGGGTTGCGATTACCTGTTCAACCTTGCGGGACAAACGAGTCATGTGGACTCCATGGAGAACCCACAACCTGATCTCGAGATTAATGCCCGTGCACAGCTGTCCATCCTCGAAGGTTGCCGGCGCCACAACCCACATATCAAAGTCGTGTTTGCCAGCACCAGGCAGATTTACGGACGCCCCCAGTATTTGCCGGTAGATGAACTGCACCCCATTCAGCCGGTCGATGTCAACGGCATCAACAAAATGGCAGGGGAGATGTACCACCTTCTCTATTGCCGGGTGTACGGGATTCGAACCGCAGTCCTTCGCCTGACCAACACCTATGGGCCTCGGATGCGAGTCAAAGACGCTCGCCAAACATTTCTTGGTGTCTGGATCCGCCGGCTCATCGAGGGCCAGCCCATCTTGGTGTATGGGGATGGGAAGCAAGTTCGAGACTTCAACTATGTTGAAGATGTTGTTGACGCACTGCTCCTGGTCGCCTCGACAGACGAGGCCAATGGCGCGGTGTTCAATCTGGGAGACGGCGATCCCCTCAGCCTGGAGGAGACGGCCAAACTACTCATTAAGATATACGGTAAGGGCTCCTACGAGCTGATTCATTTTCCATCCGAGCGCCAAGTCATCGACATCGGCAATTACTACGCGAACTATCACAAGATTCAATCGCGGCTTGGTTGGCAGCCGAAAACGTCGTTTTGTGCAGGGCTGGAGCACACACTCGCTTTTTACGGACGGTACTCCATGCACTACTGGCAGGATGCCCATGCAGCGTGAACCCATCCCTCTCGCTGATCCTGGGACGCAGATGCGACTCTGCGAGGCGTCCGTGCGATCGGCCCTTGATCGAGTCCTGACAAGCGGGCGGTACATCCTCGGCAATGAGGTCAAGGCCTTTGAGCGGGAGTGGGCTGCCTTTCTTGGCGCTCCGCACTGCATCGGAGTCGGGAATGGGACCGACGCCCTTGCGTTGGCGCTGTGGGCTGTTGGTGTGAAAGCGGGAGAGGAAGTGATCACCGTGTCCCACACGGCCGTGGCGACCGTTGCCGCTATTGAGCAGATCGGCGCCGTCCCAGTCTTTGCCGATATCGACCCGCGCTCTCGCTGCATGAATCCCGCCCATTTGCCCGGACTCATCTCGAAGAACACCCGGGCCATCGTCCCTGTGCACATCTATGGCCAGCCGGCTCCGATGGGGACCATCATGGCAGTGGCGAAGAAGCACGGTCTCAAGGTTGTTGAAGATTGTGCGCAGGCCCATGGGGCGACAGTGGGCGGACAATATGTAGGCACATTTGGCGATGCCGCCGCATTCAGCTTTTATCCCACGAAGAATCTTGGCGCGCTCGGAGATGCTGGAGCGGTCGTCACGAGCGATCCGGTTCTGGCAGACTCGGTCAGGATGCTGCGGGAGTATGGATGGCGCGAGCGCTACGTCAGCCTCACGCCCGGCAGAAATTCACGACTCGATGAACTCCAAGCCGCCATCCTACGGGTAAAACTCCCGTACCTCGACTGCAATAATAGTCGTCGTCGCCTCGTCGCCGCTGCCTACACGGAGGCCCTGCGAAATTCCACCCTTGTGGCTCCTGCCACGATCGAAGGAACAGAGCATGCGATGCATCTCTATGTCGTTGAATGTACCGACCGTCCAGCATTTGAGCGATTCCTCAATGGCGCCGGGATTACGACCGGTCGCCATTACCCGCTCGCCGTGCACCAGCAGCCGGCCTATGCCGGAAGAATTCGTGGCAGTCGGGCGCTCCCTATTACCGAAGCGCTCTATGAACACCTGATGACATTGCCCTGTTATCCAGAGCTGCGGGATGAAGATGTCGCACACATCTCGGAGACGCTCCTACGATGGAGCAGCCAAAGCTGGGCCAAACAGAGAAACGGTACTAGCCGCACGGCGGAAAAGGTGACTGGATGACTCGCCACTATTGCACCTACTTCGATCGCCATTATTTGATCAAGGGGCTTGCCCTCATTGATTCGCTCCAGCGACATTCAGGCGAGGGCTTCAAGTTGTTCGTGGTGTGTGCGGATGAACTCACCAGGCTCCTACTCACGAAGTTGGCTATTCCCCAGGTGATCACCGTCCCGCTGCATCAGCTCGAACGGGGCGACAGTGCCTTGCTCGCCACCAAACAGACGCGATCGTTGGTCGAATATTATTGGACTCTCACTCCCACAGTGATCCTTCGCATTCTCGAACAACATCCGAACATTGATGTCCTGACATACCTCGATGCGGATCTGTTTTTCTTCTCATCGCCTCAACCTCTCTTCGAGGAACTTGGACGGCATTCCATTCTCATCCATGAACATCGGTTCTCGCCAAGCCAGGCTCATCTGGCCCCGCACAATGGCCGATTCAATGTGGGCCTCCTGAGCTTTCGACGGGACACGCAAGGATTACAAGCCTTGCGTTGGTGGAGAGAGCGCTGTCTCGAATGGTGTTTTGCGCGCTACGAGCAGGGAAAGATGGGCGATCAACTCTATCTGGAAGACTGGCCGACACGGTTCGAGGGAGTGACTGTTCTGCAACACCCTGGCGGAGGTGTTGGACCATGGAATCACGATCAGTATGACATACGGGCCTCCATTGATGGCCACACCTTGGTCGAGAACGCCGCGCTCGTTTTCTATCACTTTCATTCACTCAAACTGGCCAGTCCTGATTTGGTCATCCCGGTGTCTCACCCTCACTATCGCCTGACGATTCCCGGCTTGGCCCATTGTTTCATTCCGTATCTCGAAGCTCTCACACGGGCCCATATCCACCTCACCCAGGTCATACCGGATGCGCGCTGGGGTCTCGAACCATCCCTGGAGGTTCCTCTCCAGTTATCGTTTATGGCGCGGCGCTCCCTCGCAGCCAGGCTCACATCGCGCACAGGGGCTTATCAGCGAGTGGCTCTGAACAACGAATGGGATGTCTACTGCTCCGAACAAGTCATCGACCGAACGAAATCGTTGTCAGTCCTGCTGGCCGCATACAAGGGCCCACCGTTACCAAGAGCGGCAACTCTTTGATCAGCTCTTCCCAAATCTCGATCACGTGTACTTGTTCGAGCCCATCCCGGAATTGGCTCGACAGTTGAAGCAGTTTGAGGTGACCGACGCCCGTGTCCGTGTGTTCCCGTTTGCGTTATCAGGCCACAATGGAGCGCAAGACTTTTTCATTACCAATAACGACGGGGAGTCCAGCTCCCTCCTGCGGCTGGGCAAGCACCGGGAGATTTTTCCACACGTCAGGGAAGTACGTGCAACTCGAGTCGAATGTCGGACGCTCGACCATGTCATTCGGGAGGCCGGCTTGTTGAAGCCCGACATGTTGCTCCTCGACGTGCAAGGAGCTGAGCACCAAATCCTGTCTTCGTTGTCTCCCGGGCTCAAGAGCCACATCCAAGTTCTCTATGTCGAAGCAAGTCTTGAGGAGGTCTATCAAGGGGCCCGCTGCCTCGACGATCTCGTGGCGGTACTCGCTGATGACCATCAACTCGTCTCATTTGCACCCTTGTCACCGCAATCGCCGACGCATGGTAATGCGTTGTTTACGAATCGCCGGCTGAACGAGTCACGAGTCGCTTCAGCCGGGCTCAAGGCTGCCGAGGAGACTCCGCTGATCTCGGTAATTGTCTCAACCTATCGCGCCGAGGCGTTTATGCAGGAATGTCTCGAAGATCTGGAACGCCAGACAATGAGCCGGCACATGGAGATTATTGTGGTGGATGCCGCGTCGCCCGAGAACGAACGAGCCATCGTGTCCGCCTTTCAGGCGCGATACAAGAACATCACGTTTCTCAGGACCCCGACCAGGATCGGCGTGTATGCCGCATGGAATATGGCGTTGAAGCTCGCGGCCGGCACCTATGTGACTCCGTTCAGTACAAACGACCGGCTCCGTCACGATGCGTACGAGATCCTGGCACGAACGCTCGATGAACACCCTGACGTCGCGCTGGTCTATGGCGATACCTACGTGACCAGACACCCACATCAGACCTTTGAACATCATCAACGCGAGGGGGTCTGGAAATGGCCTGAGTATAACTATGGTGATCTGCGTCGACGGTGTCTCGTAGGCCCTCATCCTATGTGGCGCCGCTCCGTCCACGACGATGTCGGTTTCTTCGACGAGAGTTTTGTGGCCCTGGGAGACCAGGACTTTTGGCTCCGCCTGGGCGCCAGCCGTCAGCTGCTCCATATTTCTGAAGTCACCGGACTCTACTGGCACTCTTCAGAAGGTCTGTCCAATAAGCCGGAAATTGCCAACCCCGAAGAAGCACGTCTGCGGGCGCGCTATGGTCATGGGACAGCACCGAGAGCGGTCTCTGCGACTGCACGCTTCGACTGTTCCATCGTCATTCCGGTATGGAATAAACGGGAGCTGACCGAGCAGTGTTTGTCAGAACTGGCCAGGGTCACGTCCGGCATCTCCTACGAAGTCATTGTCGTGGACAATCATTCAACAGACGATACCCTGAATTTCCTCGATCAGTTGAGCGGCGATGTTCAGATCATCCGAAACAGCGAGAACCTTGGATTTGCCAAGGCCTGCAACCAGGGCGCTCGGGCGGCACGGGGACGATTCCTCATCTTTTTGAACAACGATACGATTCCGCTGGATAATTGGCTGACTGCACTGGTTGCTGAGGTCACATCTCATCCGAATGTCGGAATCGTGGGAAGCAAACTACTCTACGAGGATGACACGATTCAGCATGCAGGGGTCGTCTTCTCACGGGAAGGGCTCATGCCATACCATCTGTACCGCCACGTCCATCGGGACCATCCAGCAGTCAACCAGCGTCGAACATTCCAATCCGTTACGGCAGCGTGCATGCTGATCAGACGAGAGATATTTGAGGCGGCTGGTGGATTCGATGAAGGATTTCAAAACGGGTTTGAAGATGTCGACCTATGTTTGAAGGTCAAGGATAATGGGTGGCAGATCGTCTACCAACCTCTGAGCGTGCTGTATCACCTCGAAAGTCAAACGCCAGGACGGAAAACTCAAGATCAAGCTAACGCGCTCCGATTCATCAGCCGATGGGGTCAGCGATGGTGGTTGGCAGACGAAGACCTGTACTATCATGCTGATGGTTACATGTGCATCCACACAAAGGATCAGGGCAAGGAGCACTTGGAACTCCACCCGCTTCGGCACGATGGAGAGAAGACTTCATGGAGACTGGTAGCCGATACGGAACGCGCGGCCCTTCGTCAAGACATCTCTCTGGTGGAGGCTCTTCTGGCCAGATGGGATGTATGGCCTTCCGTTGCAGATGTCCTAAGTTGGGGTGCCTGGCTATCTACCAAGACCAGCCAATCGCCAGTGAGCCGACACTTCTACCAGAAGCTGTTGCCGTATCATGACGACCCGACAGCTAGAAGGGCGCTGGCACGCATGGCGTTGGAAGAAGGGAATCTGTCGGAGGCAGATGTTCTTCTGGGTGAATTGCTGAAGCGGTTTCCACAAGATGGCGAGGGCTGGGTCTTGCGCGGCATCCTCGACATGCAGCGGGCACAATATGCCGAAGCGGAACAGGCGTTCCTGACTGCCCTGACCCATCAGGGAGACAGGCGAAAGTCCATGATGGGTTTGGGGATGGCGCGAGTGGGCCTCAACGAGTCTGACCAGGCATGGGACGATTTTTGTTCTGTACTGACCGAATACCCGGACGATGCCGATGCGATCCATTGGCTTCTACGAGCGGGCACCGTACGCGGCTCATGGGCAGAATTGAGCGAGCGACTCCAAGGCTTTGTATCGAGAAACCCGGCTGATTTGTCCGTTCGATACGCATTGGCAGGGGTGCTCCTACGAAACGGGCAGACCGATACGGCTCAACAGGAATATCAGACACTGTGCACCCTGGCTCCTTCCTACGAGGGCCTTGAGGAATTGGCGCGGGCGCTGTCAACGCACGGTACGTTGGCGGAAATTGCTCCACGGTTTTGACCACACATGACAACACGCGCTCTCATGATCCAACTCGCCAGACTAGGCGATCTTGTCCAGAGCCTGCCGGCCTTCGCCTCACTCACGGTTCGCCATCCACACCGATCTCTCGACCTGCTCTGCCCTGCGCCTCTGGCGGACCTTGCTCGACTCTTTCCGGAAGTGGGGCATATTTTGAAGTGGAACGGGGCACAATGGCATGCGTGGGCCGAGTCCTTCGTCGGAGAATTCCAGTCGTCATGGTTGCGCGAAGTCGAGCAGTACCTCGCAGAGTTGACGACCGAGCCCTATACGATGGCCTACGTGCTGAATCATCACCCACGGGCGATTCTGCTCGCCACGCTGTTGGCCACGGAGGTTCAAGGCCCCAACCTGCGCGGGCCGTTGGACGAAGAGCTGTCACCCTGGGCATCATATCTGCGCCACGTCGCACAGACGCGGGGCTCCAATCGCATTCATCTCTCCGATACCTTCTGTGGACTGTGCGGAGTGACCCCTCCACCGGTGCCGCCCGTCTTGCGACTTCCCTCAATCGATCTTCCTGGTGACCTGGCTGAGGTCGGCATCTCGGCAGGGCAATGGATTGCCGTTGTGGTGGGGGCCGGCGACGCGGATCGATCGATTCCCGTATCGGTCTGGATAGAATGGATTTCAACAGTACTCGCCCACGAATCACCCTGTGCGGTTGTCCTGATCGGAGCCGAACGAGACCAGACCACCGCCCTTGCGATTCAGGATGGGCTTTCGCCGATGATCGCAGGGCGCCTATGGGATGCCACAGGCCGCACGACCCTACCGCAACTTGCCACCGTCTTGAAGCGATGCCACTGGGCCGTCGGCGCCGACACTGGTCCGCTGCATCTGGCCGCGGCTGTCGGCGCTAGCGCGATGGGGTTCTATTTCTCACGCGCGCGTGTGCATGAAACCGGACCCTATGGACAGGGCCACTGGGTGTGGCAAGCGGATCGCGCCCAGCCGGAAGCCTGGCCAATCCAAGCCAGCGTGAAGATGATTCGAGAGTCCGCTACAGCGCCACAACAAGAGCCAGTCGCAGGCTGGTCCTTGTGGCAGTCTCACCATGACGAATGGGGAGCCATCTTCCGGCCAGTGGGCGACAAAGATTTACATGAAGATCAGCGGGCTGCTGTGTGGCGCCAGTTATCGGAACAGAGGCTGTCTCTGCAAGGTGTGCAATGAACTTCTTCGAGGCCAATGTCAGCCGGCTGGCACTGAGTGACTCTGCTCTGGCAGCGGCAATCCGCCAGAGTGGGGGAGGCACATTGGAGATCCTGCCGGCACGCACCGGTATGCCGTCGGCGCGCGCAAATGGGCGTTGGATTCACAGCGCCTACGATCCCATAAAAGAAGCGCAGGCTTGGGCAGAGAGCCAAAGCTATCAGGATGGCGAGACGCTCATAGTTTTCGGCATGGGCTTGCTCTACCACGTCGAGGCGTTGTGCGCACGGCTGCCTCGGGCTGCGCCGGTCGTCCTCGTCGTGTCCGATCTGAGCATTATAGCCGATGCGGCGGCGGCTCGCACTTGGGGTGACTGGATCGAGCGCGTGTCCTGGGCGTGGGGCACCACAGCGGCGATCAGTGAACAGATCGCCGCTGCCGGCCATCCACTACGACTCGTCACCTATGCCCCGGCTGCTGCATTACATGCGGACGACCATCGTGCCATTGAAATGGCCTTGCAGCGGAGAGTCTCAGCCCAGGCCAGCGGGCAACTGCGCATTGCCGTCGTGGGGCCGATCTACGGAGGCTCCCTGCCCATTACTCGTTATGCGGTCAGCGCGCTTGAATCGCTCGGACATGACGTCCGCTGGCTCGATCACAGTATCCATGCCACGAGCTATCATCAGCTGGAGTTACTCAAGAACTCTCAACATCGGCTGGCCTTGCAGAGCAAGTATGCGGAGATGCTGAGCCGGATCACGATGGCCCAGTTGGCAGAAGATCCACCCGATCTTGTGCTGTCGCTGGCACAGGCTCCATTAATCCTTCCGGCGCTGGAGCATCTTCGGCGGAAAAGATTTCTGACGGCGATCTGGTTTGTCGAAAACTATCGGCACCTGACCTATTGGCAACAGTTGGCGGCGGGCTACGATTTTTGGTTTGTGATTCAGCAAGAGCCTTGCATCGCCGCGCTCAAACAGGCAGGCGCGAAAGAAGTGCGCTACCTTCCAATGGCGGCCGATCTTTCTGTTCACCGCCCCTTGGAATTGACCCAGACTGAACGAGAGGAATACGGATCGGATGTCTCGTTTGTCGGCGCGGGGTATGCCAATCGCCGCGAGATCTTTCCTCGACTCCTCGGTCACGATTGGACATTCAAGCTGTGGGGCAACGAATGGGACGGCGCGACCGAACTGACCTCTGTGCTTCAACGCAACGGTGCACGGATCGATACCGATACCTGTCAGAAAGTATTTAATGCGAGCGCCGTGAACCTCAACCTGCATTCTTGGGCCGGGACCGGGCTCGATCCTGACGGAGATTTTGTCAATCCCCGCACCTTTGAACTGGCCGCATGCGGGGCCTTTCAGCTTACTGACCGTCGATCACTGATGGCGGATCTCTTCACCGAGAGGGAAGTGGCCACCGTGTCGTCTTCAGATGAGCTTCCAGCCAAAATCGCCCGCTGGCTTCGCGAGCCAGCCCAGCGCGTGGCCATGGCAGCGCAAGCCCGTCAGCGGGTGCTTGCCGAACATACCTATGCGCACCGCATGCGCGAGCTACTATCCCAGATCGGGGTTGCCAGTTCGGATCGCATCGGGGCGATTCTTCGGGGAGCCCGTCAGGCAGAAGCTCTAGCCGCAACAGCCACCGATTCATTTCCTTCTCTAGCATCGACCCTGCGCACGTTTCCCTCCACCCAACGGGTGGAGTTGAAGCAGCTTGCGGCACAGATTCGTTCACGCGGCCCCATGGGCACTCTGTCCCGTGAAGATCTGATGGTGCTCATGTTGGATGAGTACCGATCCGAGACGAAAGACTTGGTGTGACGAAACAAGTGCTGATCATCAATGTGACTCGCATGGGGGATCTGATTCAGACCGGTCCCTTGTTGTCCCGGTTGCGCGAGGAATGGCCCGACGTTGCGATCGATCTGGTGGTCGATTGCAGTTTCGCGCCGACTGCCGCACTCCTGACCGGACTTCGACAGGTCATCAGTTACGACTTCACTCGATTACTCGATGACTGCCGCACGCAATCCAAGAGTCTTGTGACGCTCATGCAAGAGATGACAGCTTGGGCTGTGCCACTGCGAGAAGCGGGGTACGATCGCATCGTCAATCTCACCTTTAATCACCAGACCGGCTTGCTTGCCTCATACATCGGCGCACCGGACTTGCGGGGGATTACAGCAGGGCCGGATGGCAGTCCCATCGTCCAGAATCCCTGGCTGTCCTACTTTACGGATCTGCATCGGCATCGACGGTTCAACCGGTTCAATCTGGTGGACCTCTATGCCATGGGCGGCAGCGGTCCCGGCGCCTTTTCGCCGCTGTCGGTCACTGTTCCAGCCGATGGTCGAGCCTGGGCCGATGTGTTTCTTCAGTCTCAGGACCGGACCGCCCGGCGATGGGTCGCCGTACAGGCCGGAGCCAGCGATGTCATGAAAGCCTGGAGACCGGAGTACTTTGGCCGGACGATGGCACGGTTGAGCCGTCACCCAGATGTGGGATTTGTCATGATCGGCACGGCTGCTGAGGCGGAATCCATCGAGCTGGCCAAATCGACCTATCGAGCAAACGGAGGAGCTGTGCCGATTCTCGATGCAAGCGGTCAAACGACACTTAATCAACTCGTCGGCCTGCTCTCTCGCTGTCAACTGCTCCTCACGAACGATACAGGACCGATGCATCTCGCGGTTGGCGTCGGCACCCCGGTCATCGATCTATCAGTCGGCCATGTCGATCACTATGAAACAGGGCCTTACGGACCAGGCCATTGGGTGATTCTGCCGGATCTCGCCTGCTCGCCCTGTGGGTTCGACCAGATCTGTGCCCACCATGCTTGCAAAGACCGATTAATTCCCGAAGAGGTTGCGACGCTGTGTCTTCATGCTATAGGGCTTGCTCCGTTTCCCTCCTGGAGCACAGGTGTGCGTGTGTATCAATCCGGCGCTGATGCCGATGGACTTGGCTCCTTCATCTTGCGCGCGGGACATGTGGATGCCGGCGTTGCGTGGTATGCCACCTTTTGGAGGAGGTTCTGGTACGAAGATTTCACGGGCAAGCCGAGTCAGTTGACTTCGAACTCTGAGCCCGCGCCGGACCACGACCATGCGCTGGCCTGGATAAAAGAAACTGTCCAGCCGCTGCGCCGGCTGGAACAGCACGCTCAGCATATCGCAGAGCTCACCAGACGGCACCCACTTCCGGTCTCAATCCTGCAACGGGAACAGGTGCTGCTTCGCCGGGAGCGAGAGGAACTCCTGACTCGGATGATGGCCCATTCGGCCACAAGCCCGGCCACTGTTGCCATGATCAGAGACATTCATAACGATGACGCTGTCGGTCTGACAATGCTGGCCGATCGCCACGTGATGGCCTATCGACGTTGGCAGCAGCGTATCGCTCGGACCAGAAAATTCTTGTCAGCCGTACCGGTGCGGATTGAGAAACGACAGCGCCCGTTGCCGATGGTACAGAATGCCGCAGCAGGATAGACAGGCTGAATGCTAAAGGCTGAAGTGTTCGGATTTTTGCACTCCGGCCTTCAGCCTTCAGTCTTCGGACTACTCGTCTCGCATTTATTTTCACAAGGAGCTGAATCATGCGTATTACACTCGATCACGATCAGTGGGACGTCAGTGACGATCAATCTGTCAGCGAGGTGCTGACGCAGGTCAGCGATCGCGCCTATGCGCGACATCGGCTGGTCACTTCGCTGAAGCTTAGGGGGTGTCCGATTACAGATCGCGATCTTCAGCCCATGCTGTTAAGTAAACGTATCAAAGAGGTTGGACCGATCGATGCGTGCTCACAAAATATTCCGGAGATCATGACAAACGCGGCGCCGGCCATCACTAAGTTTGCCTCGACATTGAAAGCCGAGGCTCAGGGATTCCTCACACCGCTGCGTATGACCGGTATCATTCCTTCAGCCTTGGACCGATGGTTCGGGCAGCTGGCCGATTATGTGGAACTTCTTCAGGCCGCTGGGCAGGACAGTCCCGCCAGAGGTGATCTGCAAGCCCTTTCTTCCTGGATTCAGGAACTCTTGGACGCTCGGTCGATTCAAGATCCAGTTCGTATGGCGGATATCTTAGAATTCGAAGTTCTCCCGTGTTTGGCTTCTAGATGAACCTCCTTGTCGAATACTGCCGGTTGTCTACCACTCTGGCCTCTCAGAGTCCTGACCCTCAGGCCCGCTCAAGTGTAGACACGATGGGGCCGATAAGGGATGCACGACCAGGGAATCTTGCCGGTATGCATGCTATCGGCGGGGTCTTAGGTCAAAATATTCCTGGCACGGATGCCGGGAAGTGCGAGTGGTTGATTCGTTCGGTTTTCAAGGAGGAATAGGTCCATGTCTTTAATTATCAACAACAACCCGGCTTCGATCGCGGCTCAGCGCAATTTAACTGCCAACACGAACTCGTTGCAACGGTCGGTTGAACGGTTGTCTTCAGGCCTTCGGATCACTCGCGCCGCTGACGATGCCGCCGGACTCGGCGTGTCCGAAACCTTGCGCGCACACATCCGCAGCATCAATCAAGCGACGAGGAATGCCAACGATGGCATCAGCTTGACGCAGGTCGCCGACGGCGCCGCGTCCACAATCGGGAACTTGCTCTCCCGTCTCCGCGAGCTGTCTTCGCAGTCAAGCAGCGGCACGGTCGGCAGCACGGAACGGTCATATCTGGATCAGGAGTTCGGCGCACTCCGGTCCGAAATCGACCGGATTGCCTCCGTATCGGAGTTCAATGGCCAGGCGCTGTTGAGCGGGGCCAGCAATTCATTCGAAGTCTTCGTCGGGTTCAAGAGCGGAGCGGGCAACTCGCTCACACTCAATCTGAAGGATTTGGACTTGACGAGTATCGGCTTGGCATCCGTGAACATCTCGACGTCGGCAAATGCCCAGAGCGCGTTGAGCAACATCGACAGCGCGATCAGTGCGGTTGCCACCGCCCGAGCGGATTACGGCGCTATTCAAAACCGCTTCGAGGCCGCCATCTCGAATCTTCAAGTCACGAGTGAGAACTTCACAGCGGCTGAATCTCGGATCCGCGACGCAGACGTCGCCTACGAGACGTCGCAATTCACGAAGAATCAGGTTCTCGTGCAATCGGGCATCGCAGTATTGGCACAAGCCAACGCGCTTCCGCAACAGGCACTCGCGTTGCTGCGGTAGACCTGCACTTCGTGCCGCCGGAGTCATCA
This sequence comes from Nitrospirota bacterium, assembly GCA_016200355.1. Classification (GTDB taxonomy): domain Bacteria; phylum Nitrospirota; class Nitrospiria; order Nitrospirales; family Nitrospiraceae; genus Palsa-1315. Next base: position 6,883 of record JACQEY010000055.1, on the reverse strand, counting down.
CCCAGTCGCCGCATCGGCGGCTGGGCCTCCGGCGGACGATGAGGGAGCACCGCCTCCAGGGAGGTATCTATGGTCCAAAACATTCGACCACCTCAAGGTCCCTATGTCGTCCAGCACCCGTCCGAGAGCGTCGCGAAGTTGGTCCGCGGCGCGGACAGCAGGGTGGAATCCAACATCAGGACTCCTACTCCAGCACCGACGCCGACAAAAGAGCAGGTGGAGCAGGCTGCAGATCGTGTCAAGGATCTGCTTCGTGGAACCACGTCCCGCCTGGAGATCGAAATCGATCCTGATTTGCACAAGGTGGTGGTCAAGATTCTCAACGGGGAATCCGGAGAGATCATTCGCCAGATTCCCGCGCAGGAGCTTCTAGACCTGGCCAAGAATCTCGAAGAGCCGAAAGGTCTCTTGGTTCGAGAACGCGCGTAACACAGGAACGTTGAAGCTATGGCATCGATTTCGTTCGGGGGATTGGGGAACGGACTGGACTTTGGCCAGGTTGTCGATCAACTGGTGAAAGTCGGACGTTTTCCCATCGACAAACTCAATACGGACAAAAATACGCTGCAGTCCAAACTGACGGAGTACGGATCGCTGGCGGACAAACTTCTGGCCTTGCAAGCGGCAGGAGACTCCTTGCGGTTGCCGACCGCCTTCGATCGAACGAGCACAACCGTATCAGACCAGACCGCCTTGAGCGCATCGGCATCATCGACCGCGTCGCCCGGGTCCTATCTCATCCGGGTAACGCAATTGGCCCAGTCGCATCAGATCACCAACAAGGCGGCCACAGCCGTTGCCAGCCCCACCACGGATATCGTCAGCGGCGCGTCGGCCACGTTTACTTTCCGCGTAGGAACAGGAACCAACCAGACTGTCACATTAGGTGACTCGGCCACCATTGAAGACCTGAGAACGGGGATTAACGACTTAGGTGCCGGGGTGACGGCGTCGCTCGTCAACACCGGGAGCGATACAACTCCCGCATACCGCTTGATTCTCACGGCCACCGCGTCAGGGGCCAGCAATGGCGTGACAATCGTGGCCGACGGTACCACATTGGATTTTGCCAACGGCAGCGGCACAGGAGGCGTCGATACGTTGCAGGCTGCGCAGGATGCCATCGCCGTCTTGGGCGATCCGACGCAGAACCCTGTGACCCTGCAACGCAGCAGCAATGTGATCACGGATGCGATTCCAGGCGTCACACTGTCGCTTACCAAAACAACAGGAACCAGCGCAGTCTCCGTCAATGTGACGCGCGACAACGGCGCGGTGAAGGACAACATCAAGAAATTTGTGACGGCCTACAACGACATCGTGACCCTCGTGAACAAGGACACGGCCTACGATGTGACGACGAAAACAGGGGCGCTTCTGTACAACGAGTCCACCGTGAAAGGATTCGTATCCCAAATCCGACAGGCGCTCTCCGCTCCCGTCGGTGGGCTGACCACCTACGGGTCGGCGGGTGAGATCGGGTTTAAAACCAATCGCGACGGCACGATTACCTTGGAGGACGCCAAGCTCGATAGCGCACTGAGTACCAACTACAACGCCGTCAAATCGCTCTTCATCAATCAGACAACCGTGGCCGGTGTCGCCCAGCGGGTCAACCAGGCCATTGATGCGATCGATGACGTCGTCTCAGGCTCGCTCACGGGCCGCAAGAATTCACTGACGAGGCAAATCAGTAGCCTGACAGATCAGATCAGTAGGAAAGAAACGGCCTTATCAGCGTATGAAGAACGACTCAAGATCCAATACGCAAAACTCGACAGCTTACTTCGCCAGTTGCAAGGGCAGAGCAACTTCCTAACTACAGTGGGGAAACAATGAACACCTTTTCACCCACAACCGCCGCCACGCACTACCGGCAAACGCAGGTATTGACCGCATCTGGGGTCCAACTCGTCGTTCTGCTGTATGATTCCGCCATTCAGGCGATCGAACTCGCAAGTGACGGGATCACCCGACGGCACCAGCCCGACAAGGCTCGGTTTCTTGGACGAGCCGTTGGGATTGTCAGTGAATTGTCCAGCGTCCTCGACTTCGAACGAGGTGGTGAGATCGCGAAATCCTTATACCGTCTCTATGAATACATGCTCTCGGAGTTGACGCAGGCCAACCTGCGCAACGATGCTCGCCATCTCGAGGGCCCGCTACGATGTCTGAAGGAAATGCGCGGGGCCTGGCACATTGTAGCTCAGCAGCAGAACCAGCCGATGTCCCTGCCGCGAGGATAGAATGAGTCTAGCGAACGCAGCAGCTTGGGAGCAGAACTTGCGAACCTTGACGGTGCAAGCCGGTCAGGCTGCAGAGCTTGGACGGTGGGATCAGGTTGAGGAATGTTACCGACTGCGCGGGGAGCATCTCCTTGACCATTCAATGTTTCCGGCGCTCGCCAAGGATCTGACCATATTCGATCGGGAGGTTGCAGCCCGAATTGCAAATGCTCGTTTAGCCGTCCAATCACAGCTGGTCGAGACAGCGAAGATTCGCCAAAACTTGCAAGGAGTACGGTCCTGGCAAGGGCTGAGTGAGACAGTGCACCCTCGCATGGACCAACTGGCATGATTTTCCTTCGCCGCAAGGCGAGGAGAAACCTCCGAAGCCTTGGCGAAGGAGGGTAACGGCTTCGCCACGCTGAACAAGTCGGGCATCTGGGAGAGATTCAGATTTGAATTTCCCTAATAGCGAGAGAAAGCGCTCATTTAATAGATCATATTATAATCATAACTAGCTGATAGACAAGGAGCGTCTAATACTATGACGGACAAGACGTCCGAATTCGAGGCCGAACTCCGCGCCGTGCGCAACCTTTCACAGGAACTCGCACAATCGAACGATCTGCTCGCCAGCGAGCGCGATGAGCTCAAGCAATGGAGCCGGAATCTTTTGGCTCTCAATCATCTGACACAAGTATTGACCGGTTCATTGGACAGCGAGACCATTGTCCAGTCTCTATTCACCGGGCTCGCCACATTCATCCCTTTGGATATTATTGGACTCGCCCGCACTGAGCCGCATCTGGTCATGACCTGGTCTCGCTCGTCAGTTTTTACATGCGAAGAAATGCAGGTTCGAGCGCGGTTGCTCCGTCATTTCCCGGCAGGCGCCAAGTCCGGGGCGCATGTCCAACAGTCTCTGCGCCTAGCCCAGGCTGGGGTTGCGTCGGGGGAAGACTGCGCGTCGCTGTCATCATTTCCCACACTAGGCGACGACCGGCATACCATGACGATTCCATTACCCATCACCCAGGATAAACAGGGATTGCTTCATCTCGAGCGCCGACAGGGCACGTTTACTGAGGCTGAATTCCATGTCTTGTCGACCGTGGGGACATCTCTCGCATTGGCGTTCCGAAATGCCGATACCCATCGGCAGATCCAGGAACTGGCCTCGCGAGATAGCTTAACCGGATTGCTGAACCGCCGGGCGCTTGAGGAGGTCCTTGCGCGTGAGTTCAAAGCAGGTTCCCGCTATAGCGCACCTGCCTGCTTTCTTCTAGTGGACTTGGACTACTTCAAGGTGGTCAATGATCAGCTTGGGCATCTCGCGGGGGATCAGGTGCTCACGAGTATGGCAGCCTTAATGCGAAAGGCGGTTCGCGATATCGATGCGGTCGGGCGATATGGCGGGGAAGAGTTCTGGATCGTCCTTCCCCATACCGATCTCGATCGCGCGCTGGTATTGGCAGAGCGGCTGCGTCGGCAGATTGAATGTCAGGCGTTTGAAGCAGGCGAAGGGGGCGTGCGGATGACCGCTAGTATCGGCATTGCCCATATTCCTGATGTGGCCATTTGCTCTGTGTTCGACTGGATTGCGGCAGCCGACTCGGCGCTGTACGACGCCAAAGCCCTCGGAAGAAACCGTGTGGTGGTCCATGTGTTGGATCAGGTGGTGTCAGCCGAATCAGCCGTATTGACGCTTGCGGCGTAAATGGAGCCAAGTTTATTTGGTTTGTTTGGTTAGTTTCGTTCACCAGACAAACCAAACAACGGCCTTCTTAGGCAATGAGTACAACCATGCTGCCAGCATCAACCAAACCGACCAATAGCTTGTCGGACGAGCGACGTGAGTGGATTCGAATCGACGATCGAGTGCTCCTCGAGTACCGGCTGCTGACCGACCAGTCGGAGGGGCCCACGCCAGGCATTCCACCAGTAAGCGACGAGGCAATCTCCGCTGTCATCGCCAAGCCGACGTCCGACTTATTGCTCCGCAGCGGTGAACAGCTGGCAGAATCGCCTCTCCTTCCCTGGATTATGAAAGTAGACTGGCTATTGGAAATCCTCGTGAAGCAGCTTGCGAAAATGCAGCCGGAAGGAATGACGATCGCACAAGTCGCCGATGTGACGTTGAGCGGGGGCGGCATCGGTTTTCTCTCGCCGCGTCATTTTGCCGTTGACGACACGCTGAGGCTAAAAATAATTTTGCCGCCCTTTATACCGATTCACGCGACGGCGCGAGTGATTCGATCGATCCAAGCCAAAGACGGCATCAATTACGACATTGCGACGGAATTTATCCAACTCAATCCCGACGATCAGGAGCACCTAATCCGACATATTATTCAGGCACAGGCAGAACGATTGCGCGGTCGTCGCAAGCAAGCCGGCTAGTCCCCGACAGCCGTGAAGTTTCGATTTTTAAGTTCGGCATCGGAACTTCAGTAATCCGAAACGAACAACTTGAAACTCGAAACTTTCTAAAGGAAGGACCAAGTATGAGCAGTCTAAACATCAAAGACATCATCGGTAGCATAGAAAAGCGGATCGAAGACCATATGTTCGTGAATGAAAGAATAACCAGTCAAGTCAATCTTCTTGCCCTAAATGCAACCATCGAAGCAGCGCGAGCTGGCGTCGCCGGCAGGGGATTTGCCGTGGTGGCTTCCGAGGTAAAAAACCTTGCCGCGCAAGCCGCCAACGCTTCTAAAGAGTTAGGTGCAATACGGTCTGAAACGAGCGCCTTGCAGGGGCAGTTCACTGAAAAAGAGTGTGACCGTCTTTCAGAAATGTCACAGACCCTGGTGCAGCTCATCGTACGCAATTTGTATGAACGCACCGCTGATGTTCGTTGGTGGGCGACGGATGATGCGCTATTTCGCTGTTTGGAATCTCCGGATCGAGCCTCCGTCGATTATGCTGTAGAACGGCTTGCCCTGATCAATCGTTTTTATTCTGTGTATCTGAATCTTGTATTAGTTGGGGTTGACGGAAAAATCATTGCCTGCTCACAGGCGGCTAACTTCCGTAGGGTAATCGGCGAAAATGTTTCCAGGTTACCTTGGTTCAAGAAGGCAATGGCGACGACGAGCGGCGATCAGTTCGTGGTTGATGACATTTTCCACGATCCGCTCCATGACAATAAATTGGTGGCGGTGTACGCCGCCGCCGTTCGTCAAGGAGGGAAAGCCAATGGAAAGGTAGTCGGTGTCCTGGGCGTAATTTTTGATTGGGAAAGTCAATCCAACACTATTGTTCGGACAGAGCCTGCACTGTCTGAAGACGAATGGAAACGCAGTCGCGTGTTATTACTGGATCAAAATATGCGCATTATTGCAGCATCCGACGATAGTGAAACTCTCGTGCCGTTCATGCTTGAGCATAACGGACTACGAAAAGGCCATTATTTCACTCCTGAGTATGAGATGATCGCGTTTGCAAAGACTCTTGGTTACCAGGAATATGACGGCCTCGGATGGTATGCGGCTGTCGTGCAGCAGCCGAAGTAATGCGGGCTAGGCTGAAGTCCGAAGGATGAAGGTCGGCGATGAGAGTTCTGATAGCCACCGTTGAGATAGCTTCCTGCCGGTTAATGATCGTCTGTACTCCATAAGACAGGTATGCGCGAAGGCTGAAGGTTGGGTTTGAAGATCCGAACACTTCAGCCTTCAGCCTGTATCCCTCATCTCACTCGTCCCCCTCATATGCGTGACTTAAGTTTCCTATCGACAGCGCCGATATTCCATTCACGATGAACAACGCAGTCTCAGCATCAACGATGATTCAACCGAACGGAGCGCCACCAACGGACGGCGAGATTTTGACGGTCTTGGATGTGGCCCGGTTTCTTCGGGTGCCCAAGTCTACCGTGTATAAGCTCGCTCGGGTCGGAGAATTGCCGGCGTCGAAGATCGGGAAGCATTGGCGCTTCCTCCGTCGCGACATCCATGAATGGATGCATAGTCGTTCCCATCAGGGCTGACGATCCAATCTCTCTGTGAGGTGGTCGCCTGTTTGGAAAGAGCGACGACGTGCGCCGTCGTGGATTGTGAGCGAGACGAGCATGACGCGCGAGACAGGCGGGAAACGAAGCGCTGAGTTCTGGGTTGTGAGTGCTGAGTTCGAAGATCCGAAGATGTCAGCCTTCAGCCTGCCTCACCCGTCTCGCTTTTCTCGTAAGTCTCGCGCGAATAACGAGAGACGCGTTACGTGTCACGATCCAGAATAATAAGGAGGTTCAGACCATGCCGGCCGACCCGAACATGAAAATTCTCGTCGTGGACGACATGTCTACCATGCGAAGGATCGTCAAGAACATCATGAAGCAGCTTGGGTTTGCGAATGTTGAAGAGGCCGAAAATGGCCAAGAGGCGCTCACGAAACTCAGGGCTGAGTCATTTGGATTCATCATCTCAGATTGGAATATGCCCGTCATGACCGGCATCGAGCTGTTGCGGGCTGTTCGCGCCGACGAAAAGTTGAAATCCATCCCTCTTTTGATGGTGACGGCGGAGGCACAGAAGGAAAATCTTGTCGAAGCGATTCAAGCGGGCGTGAGCAATTACATTGTAAAGCCGTTTACTGCCGAAGTGTTACAGGAAAAAATGAACAAGATTTTCAAATAGCCGGCGGCGCGCGGCGGTTGATCTGGT
>JACQEY010000039.1 GCA_016200355.1 Nitrospirota bacterium | reverse complement strand
ACTTTGTGGCCTATCGCCATACGCCGATGGTGCGCACTCCGGAGAAGTTCGGCATTACGATTCACAAACAAGAGGCGTACGATCTCCCCCTGGACTATTACTACACGCTCAATGACCCGAGCACTCTCTCGTGCCTGGACGCGATGCAGCTCTGCGAAGAATTCTACAAGAACGATTTTCATCCCTGGGCCGTGCGTGTGAACTCGCGCGAACATGTCTTCCTCTATATCTCGAAATTCGGGACGAACCAGTTGCCTCAGATCTACGCGCAGCAGACGCAGGCTGTCGGATCGCCGGCGGGTGTGTCAGGATTGATCACCTGGCCGGTCGCGAAGAACGGGAGCGAAGATGGGACGGAGGGCATGAGCCGAGTTGTCTCCCACGGCCGAACCGGATGATCAAAACGTCATGTAACAAGGCCGCAGGGAGTATGGCGACTGAGGCGTACCCTGTGGGGTACGTCGCAGGGAGACATGCGACTGAGAACGCAGTTAGATGGCGTTTTCATCATCCGGGGGGAGGTTCTTCGGGGACTAGGACGGCAGTGAGCAGAGTGTAGGCGGCTTCAATGAGTTTGGTCATCTCTTCGGCCTTCTTGTAGGCCTGCATGTATTTCTTGGGGTTGTTGGCCAGATTCGAGTAACGGGCGGGGTTCCAGGTGTAGAGCAGTACTCGTCTGGTCTTGTCGAGGCTTTCGGGAGTGACGGGAAGAGTCAGTCCTAATACTTCCAGTGCGTGATTCACGTCTTCTTGGCTCACATCGGTCATGGGGCGAGTCTGGCAAAGCGGATGGACGCCTGTCAATCAGCGCACAGCATGCTGAAAAATCCTGCCAGCTTCGTTCTTGGATCGTTCAGAAATCCCGCCACGCATCGAGAGGCTTGAATGTCTGACCGACGGTCCCTGAAATTTTATCAAGCCGACGTGTTCACCGGGGATGCATTCGGAGGCAACCCGGTCGCTGTGTTTCCTGACGCGCATGGTCTCGCCGACCATCAATTGCAGCAGATTGCCCGGGAGATGAACCTCTCCGAGACCGTGTTCGTCCTGCCTCCGACAGACGAAGCGGCAGTCGTTCGCCTCAGGATTTTTACCCCAACACAGGAGATCCCGTTTGCCGGCCATCCGGTGCTGGGGACATTTTATGTGTTGGCCCAGCTTGGATTGATTGCCGCCACTGATGGTGTCACTCGCGTGATGCAGGAATGCAACATCGGTCTCTTTCCCGTCGAACTCCATGCACAAGAGGGAGAGCTTACCTGTGTGGTAATGACGCAGCCTAAGCCTGAATTTCTGGGGCCCGTAGACGCGATGGAGGATGTGTATAAGATCGCTGGCGCATTGGGCTTGCCAAAGTATGCGATCACCGACATGAAGTGGCCGATCGAGGTGGTGTCCACCGGACTACCAGTATTGATCGTGCCGGTACGCGCGCTTACGGCTGTCCGCTCGATCCGGCCCAACGCCTCCGCCATCGTGGACATCTGCAGTCGGTTTGGCGCGAACGGGATCATGGCCTTTACAACGGTAACCGTCGAACCTTCCGCGACGGTCCATGCGCGCATGTTCGCTCCCTCGATCGGGATTCTTGAAGATCCTGCAACAGGCAGCGCGAGCGGCGCATTGGGAGCCTACCTGGTGCAGAATGGCGTGGTGGAGGTTGCTCCCACGACAGACATCGTCGTCGAACAGGGCTATGAGATCGAGCGTCCGTCGCAAATTCTCGTGCGAGTCGAGTCGGATGACGATATCATCAAAACGGTCAAGGTGGGAGGGCAGTGCGTGATGGTGGTGGAGGGGACACTTAGTTTTTAGAAGAAGTGCTGAGTCCAGAGCGAAATTACTGACACCCTGAATACATACTCAGCACGTAACTCGCAGCACTCAGCACTGAGGAGATCGATGAAAGCTGTTCTCTTTCGCGCGCATGGCGGACCGGACAAACTTTTGTATGAAGATCTTCCTGTGCCGACGATCGGGCCTGACGATGTCCTGATCAAGGTCAAGGCTTGTTCGCTCAATCACCTCGACATTTGGATACGACAGGGCAATCCGGCCTATCCCATGCCGCTTCCACATGTATCAGGATCGGATGCGGCTGGGATTGTCGAACAAGTCGGCGCACAGGTAGATAGCGTCAGGGTCGGGCAGCGTGTCTTCGTATCGCCTGGAATCAGCTGCTGGAAATGTGAGCAATGTCTGGCGGGGCGAGACAATATGTGCCGCTCATATGGACTGGTCGGCGCCATGACGCACGGCGGCTATGCGGAGTATGTGAAAGTGCCATTCCGCAATGTGCTGCCGATTCCAGAAAACCTCTCGTTTGAGCAGGCGGCGGCGTTTCCGCTTGTGTCGGTAACCGCCTCGCACATGCTGTTTGCCTTGGCCGGACTTCAACATGGAGAGACGGTGCTCATCATGGGGGCGGGGAGCGGCGTTGGGATGATGGCGGTCCAAATGGCGAAGCTCGCCGGAGCCCGCGTGATGACAACTGTCGGGTCCGACGACAAGATTCCCAAAGCCGTGATCCTGGGGGCCGATGCCGTCATCAACCACACGAGGGAGAAGGTTGCGGAGCGTGTGAAGTTGCTCACCAAAGGGCACGGGGTCGATGTTGTCATCGAGCATATCGGTCCAGAGGTCTGGGACACCTGTCTCCATTCATTGGGGAAAGGAGGGCGCCTGATTACCTGTGGCGCAACGACCGGGGGTGACGTGACCCTGAATCTTCGTTATGTCTTTTCGCACCAGCTGACGATCAAGGGGTCCTATATGGGGACGCGTGCAGAATTGGTGAAGACGGCGGAATTGATGGGGCAGGGTCGACTGATTTCGGTGATCGATCGGACCTATCCCCTCAAGGACGCGCGCGCGGCGCAAGAACAGATGTTGAGCCGCAAGTTTTTCGGTAAGATCGTCCTCACAGTCGAGTAAACGTGGCCGGCTTTTTTCTATCATGTGCAGCAGCAATACGAAGGGGAGGTAAATGATGTCCACAGTGGCGAAGATCATGAGCAAGCAGCCCAAGACCGTGGGGCCTGCCGTATCGATTGTGAGCGCGGCCAAGAAAATGAAGACTGCGCGGGTGGGGTCGCTGTTTGTGAAGAAGGGGAAGAAGCTGGTGGGGATCGTCACCGATACGGACATTGTTCGACGTGCCGTCTCGACGAACAAACCTCTTGGCAAGATGACCGTTGAGAAGATCATGACGACCCCCATTTGCACAATTGAAGGCAGTCAGACGGTCGATGACGCGCAGGACATGATGGCTGACTTAGGCGTGCGTCATCTTGGCGTTACGCAAGCAGGTGAGATTGTCGGGGTGATCTCGGTGCGCGACCTATTGTTGTTTTATAAGCGGTATGCCCAATCGAAGATTCCGGCGGAGGCGCCGTACTCTGAACCAAAAATCTTCCAAGACTGACGGAGGTACGTGCGTGCTGAGTAGGATAGTCCCTCAGCACGCACGTCTCAGCACTCAGCACTGATCTATTTGGTGAGTTCTTTCACCAGATGCCCCAGTTCGGGCAGGATCAGCTTCTCCATTGCAAGGCGCACGGCGTTTTCGGAGCCTGGGGTGGAGAAGAGGACGCGGCCTTTGATGATGCCGGCGGTGGCGCGGCTCATGATGGCCGGTGAGCCGATGTCCTGGTAGGTCAAATAGCGGAAGATCTCGCCGAACCCCACCAGTCGTTTCTCCAGCATCGCATCCACCGCTTCAAAGGTTGAATCCCGTTTTGAAATGCCGGTGCCGCCATTGATGATAATGGCGTGAACTGCTTCATTTACCAGACCTTCTGCAATCCGGTCTTTGATCTGAGTCGGCTCATCCTTCACCACATGGTAAGCAGCGACTGTGTGTCCGTGCTTCTTGAGGAGCGTATGGATGAGTTGGCCGCTCGTATCGGTGTCGGGGGTCCGCGTGTCGCTACAGGTAATCACCATGCACCCAATTGACTTGGGCACGTGGGATTTGTGTTCGTCAGCGGTGTGGCTTCCCATACTTTTTACAGGATGCTGAAAAAGGTGCTTTTCTCACCCGCCCAACCCTGGCGCGCCGAGACGCGCCTTTCCCCAGGCAGCGTTCTCGCATCGCTCAGACCCTCAACGTACCGATAAAAGTCTCTCGGATATCGGAAACGCTGGAGGGGGTTTTCCGTTCGCCAAGATCTATTCTACGGGCGAACGGCCCACACGAAGTGCGGTACGTACCTCCTCGCCTCTTCGCTCGCTGCGGTCTTGCTGGACGACCTTTTTGATCATCCTCTCATTGAGTTTTTTTAAAGAGCTACTTCCATACTGAGTCGGGATTTAGCTTGGCTGCCGGCTTGCCGCTCTTGATGTGCTCATCCAAGATCGTTGACACATCCGCTTCGGTCACTTTGGTGTACCAGGTGGCGTCTGGATAGACGACAACAGTCGGTCCCTGCTCACAGGGGCCGAGGCAGGAGGAACCGCTGACGAGGACTTCGCCGGGCGTCACACCCTTCTGCATGAGGCCTATGTTAAAGGCCATGAGGAGAGAGGCTGACCCGGCGCTGCCGCAGGAGGGTTTCGGATGGCCTGGCGGACGGGCGTTGGTGCACACGACGATGTGATACTTGGGCTTCGGCATGAGTTCTCCTTTGATGGTCGATGAATCTGTCAGCTGATGGCGGTTTTACTGCGGCGCGAACGACTTCCATGTATCGATGGCTTCTTCGGGTAACTTCCAATGCTTGAGGCCCTTCATGACCCAATCGAGGTAGTGCGCTTTGGGTTTAAACTTGCCGATTGGGGTGGCGGCATACGTGGTGACGAGTAGTTTCTCTCCAGCTTCTGTCAGAACGGTGACTTGGACTTGGCGAAACGCGCTTGGGGGTACATCCTCTTCGAAGAGGTCCATCCGCTTGAGGTCTTCGTCGGTCACTTCGAAGACCACACCCCAGACATGTTCACCCGGTGACGGAGTTACGCTGGCGAGCCCGCATCGCCATTGCGAGGACCATCGGCAGAATTTGATTGTGTGTTCGGGAAGGGTGGCCAGCATCAGGAATTGATGTTCCGGAGCGCGACGTTTCAGCTGTGTCGGGTTGAGATGGTCCCCGTAGAGAAAGAACTTCATCGGTGATTCACTACCTCAAGGGCTAGACGGATCAACATTTGTAGCATATCCACTTTCACACTCACAAGCTGCGTGGCGCTCAGGTTATCAGGATCTATGCGGTTTGTTTGACATTGCGTCGGCCCTCTTCCTAAGATGCATGGCGATGATGTGTGCGGCCGCCTCGTCCCATCGAACCCTGTTCATAGGAAATCCATGATACAGAATCCTTCGTCCTTCAGTTCTGAGCAATCCTTGTTCGCATCGTGAAGATTATTAACTATGCGGTCGTGGCAGTGCTCGTGCTGGGCGTGCTCTACTATCTCTGGATGAAGCCTCCGTCGCTGAATCCCATAGCCGATAGTCGGGCTGCCGAGGCCCTCGCGTTGGTGCAAACCCATCGGGCTCAGGGTTATCCCACCATACTTCAGGCAATGACCGAGCATGTGCGTTCGATGAGCGAGCGCAATCGAGTCGCCCGGTTGGGCGAGTGGCGGGTGAAGCAGGTGGAGGGAGATCAGTACGAGATACGGGTTCAGGTTCGGGATCAAGGGACGACAGGCCAATGGTTTGAGCGGGAATTCATTTGGCATGCCGATCTCGCGTTGAAGAAGGTCAATGCCGCGTCGCTCCCAGCGGATGGGGTGACACCCAAAGAGCCTGAATAACGGGATGCTGAAAAAGCCCTCCAACGTAGGCAGACCGTTATTTGGTTTGTTTAGCTTGTCTCGTTTGTTTGGTTGAATGAAACCAACCAGAGAAATCAGAAGAACCAAATCAACCAGATAAACCAAACAAACCAGATAGACCAGACAGACCTGGCTAAGCGAAGTTCTCCGGTAGCGCTACCTGCACCTCACTTCCTTCGACCCGTACGGGACAGCAGGCGACGGTGATGCTTGGATTTTCTGGTCGTTTGCCGGTCTCTATGTTGAATCGCCATCCGTGCCACGGGCATTCGACGACGTGACCTTCCAGATGGCCTTCTCCAAGAGGTCCTCCTGCATGAGGACAGGTGTTGTCGACAGCGTAGAAGCGTCCAGCGACATTAAACAGTGCAATCCAGACCCCTTGGACCTCGACGGTCCGCCCAGTTCCCGGAGGAATTTCCTCTACCGATGCGACGGTGACAAATTCAGGCATGCCGCTGATCCTTCTTCTTAGCCGATTGGCCGACGGAACAGATACGGTCCGTAGACCCGTCAGTAACTTGATTTCGAACAAGGCTTATGGCATAGAATTAGGTACGCGTTCCACTACTACACCCAGGCCCTCTCATACAAGGAGCCTCGGTTGGGATGAGGGTGCGGCATGGAAATGACCCTTCTTCTCAATGCGACGTACGAACCCCTTAAGCTTCCCTCCGTCATGCGGCTTCTCAAGCTGGTTCGGCTCAAGGATGCTCACCGGGCCGTCAAATTCTCCCGCATCAATATCTTTACGCGAGATGGCTATGCCTGCCAGTATTGTCGCCACAAGTTCCGGACCGAAGAGCTGACGTTCGATCACGTCGTCCCTATCGCCAAGGGTGGGAGAAAGACCTGGGAAAATATTGTGACGGCGTGCTGGCGCTGTAACAACAAAAAGAGCGGTCGCACACCTGAAGAAGCCGGCATGAAGCTCGTGAAGAAGCCGGTGAAGCCGCGATGGAATCCAATTGTCACCATTACCATCGGGATTCGGAACACACCAGACAGCTGGCGTGACTACTTCTATTGGAACATGGAATTGGATGCCGACCCCGCTGATACGTAACTACGAATTTTGAATGTTTAATGGTGAATGTTAAATTCTCGGTCGAGTTCTTGGCACGCACTCCTCCTCGACTAAACATTCACCATTCCTTCCTGACCAACCCTTCCTTCTCCTTCATTAAACATTCATCATTGAACATTCAACATTACGCCATGCGGTATTGTATGATACTTCCCACGATTGAATTGGGAGGAACGATATGGCTGCAAATTCTGGCTTTCCATTGTCTCTTGATGTGAAAGGGTATCCGGTGCTCGTACTCGGAGGAGACGAGGAAGCCGCAGAAAAGACCCAGCGGTTGTTGGACGCTGGAGCGAAAGTGACTGTCGTGGCGCCGACGTTACACGAGCTACTCAAAGATATGGCCGCGTCGGCGAAAGTCCTGCACCGTGGGCGGCATTTCCGCGATGCCGATTTGGAGAATGCGATTCTGGTGCTGAATATGGTTCGGGGGGACCGGGATTTTTCACGAGCGCTGTTCGCAAAGGCACGTGAGAAGAAGTGCTTATTATGGTCGGTCGACCAGCCTGAATTCTCCACGGTCACGATGCCGGCGGTCGTAGCCTGCGGACATTTGCGTGTGGCCATTAGCACGAGCGGGGTCGCACCAGCCTTGTCAGGCTTCATGAAGGAAGATATGGAGAAGATCTTTGGCGAGGAATGTGCCGCTTTTGTGGATTGGCTCGGCCAGCTTCGTGAACACACCAAGGAGACGGAACCGGACTTCGAAAAACGTCGAGCTTTGCTGCGTGAGGCTCTGGACGGATTTCGCTTATTGGGGAAAGTCCAGTATCCGAAAGTCTGGCTGGATGAGCGGGCTGCCAAGACGTGAGGGGTAAGGCGTAAGGGGCTGAAGACGTAAAACGTGAGACGTGAAGCGTGAAATGAAAGGCAAAAGAGGAGCGCTATGGTGTTGCTGGAATTCAGTATGTCGCCGTTGGGCAAGGGAGAGAGCGTGGGGAAGTATGTGGCGCGCTCGCTCGATATTATCGATAAGAGCGGAGTGGACTACCGACTGAACCCAATGGGGACGGTGCTCGAAGGGGAGTGGGATGAGGTGTTTGCTGTCGTCAAAAAGTGCTATGAGCGAATGAAGAAAGATTGTGGTCGCATTTCTTGCACGATCAAAGTCGATTATCGGAAAGGGCACACGGGGCGTTTACAGAGCAAAGTTGCGAGCGTCGAGAAGACGCTCAAGCGATAGATCAAGCACTAGCAAGGTGCTGAAACTGGTTTGTTTTGTTTGTCTGGTTGATTTGGTTCTTCTGGTTTCTCTGGTTGGTTTCATTCAACCAAACAAACGAAATAAACTAAACAAACCAAATAACGGTCTTCTTACGTTGGCGGACTTTTTCAGCATCCTGCTAGAGCACCGCACAGGCCAGAGGCGCCATCATTCCACTCACCGAATCGTGAATTTCTTCAATCTCGGGAGGGATGTGCTGTCCTGGACTCTCCTGAAGTTTTAAGGCAAGGCTCATCTCTCAGGTAGTTCTCGTTCGTTCTTTCCACTATCGCGCAACATTTCCGCTAAGCCCGCTCACACGCTCTAATAGAGCGTTCATATCCTACGACTACGAGTCCGAGTGAAGCTCCCCGCAGCTTGCGGTGGGGTATTCGGCGAAGGAAAGACGACAGGCTTGTCTGTTTAGGGTAAGGAGTCGAAATGCCAGCATTTCACGAATCGCTAGAAATACTTTGTTCGTATTTGAAAGTAATAGGTTGCCTATATATACTACGCCCCCACAGAATGGTGTCTGTCTTCAGCGAGGGGGCATGCAATGGCATTTAGCAAAGTCGACAGAATCGTTGGTAATGACAGCGAGACAGCTGGACAGAAATTTAATGGCCCAGGGTTCACTCTACATTTTGCCCCCGCCTGAACTCCAGAATAGATTGCTATCCGCAGAGTGATGATCAAAGAAAGAGTGATCGATGAACAACAGTGTGACGGACGGGGTCGAACGTAAGATGCAATCCGATCTTGGGTTCCTGTCGAAGGATCGTACGATTCTTGAGCGTGAGGTGATGGAATTCCGTCCGTTTGGATTGGATGAGCAGGGACATACGATCAGAGATCTGAGCGGGATGAGTATCAGAGCTGTCGTCGTCTATCTCGAGAAGTCGCTGGCGCGTGAGCGGGGAGCCTTGGCAGGGAGGCAGGCGGTAGAGGATCTGTGTCATCTGTTGAATCAGCGCATCAAAGATCCGGTCTATCATGTAACGCCAGAGTTTCTGAAGAATGCGTGGAACAGCTACACGTATGAGTTCACGGCCTATCTGTATGAGTTCTGCGAGCGCATGTCCGGCGATCCTCAATTTGTGTTTCGGGGTGGGATGGAAAAGGCGTCTCCGATCATGCAGGTGCTTGCCCGGCCATTTTCGCTGGCGCAGATTTACGGGATGTTTCCTTACTTCGGGAACAAGTTCGCGTCCGGCTCTGTTGAGTTTCGCGTAGTCGAGGTCATGCCGGCTTCCGCAACCCTGGCGATGAAGTTTTCCGATCGTACGCTTCGTCAATTTGGCCCGTACCGAAGACGGTGCGCGCAACTCATGTGTCAGGCCGCGCAAGGCATTATGGCGGCAGTACCGGTTCGCGTCCATTGCCTGCCACCGGCCACCCTCACAGAGCGTTCCTGTATTGCAAACGACGACGAGTGGTGCCAATGGACCATCCGATGGCAAGTACAGGAACAGGACACATGGCGCTACAGGGTCAGGCAAATGGTGGCAGGATCGGGAGAGGACCGATCGTCGAAGGATGGAATGCAAGTGTCCCATTCGCACCAACAGGCTAAGGATACTTCGTTCCAAGGAAGTGCTGGCGTTCAAGAGGTAGAGGTGGCGCCAATCCATAGAGCGGCAGGCAGCACACCGTCGCAGCGGCATGTAACGTGGTCATTCTATGGGGGGCTAGCCGGTCTGGTTCTGGCCGTGGGGCTCCGTGTGATGAATCCCTCGGCAAGCTTGGGCGAAGCGATGCTTCTCGGATTGGTACCCATGCTCGGCGCAGGGATGCTGATCAATCGCCATCTTCGTCTAGAGAGCCAGCACCGCGAGGCGTTGATTCAGGAGCAGATTACGTTTGTGGAGTCACGGCATGAGGAATTGCGAGAAGCGTATTTGGAGCAGGAGCAGACGCGCATAGAACTGCGCCGAAAAGTGGCCCAGTTGACGGGTCTCCACCGAGCCGGGTTGTTGTTCAGC
Organism: Nitrospirota bacterium; assembly: GCA_016200355.1. Classification (GTDB taxonomy): domain Bacteria; phylum Nitrospirota; class Nitrospiria; order Nitrospirales; family Nitrospiraceae; genus Palsa-1315. Next base: position 14,364 of record JACQEY010000039.1, on the reverse strand, counting down.
TCGACGCTGGATCGAGAGGCTTTGATGCAGAAAGTGTTGGAGGCATTGACCCGCGATTTGCACTACGATCGTGCGATGATTTCCTTCTACGATCCGGCTCGCCAAGTCGTCAGTGATGCGCGGGCCTTCGGCGTTTCGCCTGAAATCCAGGCGTTTGCGCGTGCCCATGAAATTCCCGTCACCGATCCCCTGAGTCCGGAAGGGATCGTGCTGCTGCAAGGCCAGCCGTTGTTGGTTGGGGATGTGGAGGCGGTGTGGGATCGCATCCATCCTTTGAACCAGCAGCTTGCTCTGCTGACCCAGGCCAAGTCTTGGATCGCTGTCCCGTTGAAGATCAAAGACAGGATTTTTGGAAGCTTGATGGTTGATCGGATACAGGCGCACAGCCTGACGCAAGACGATCTTGAGTTGATGATGACGGTCGCCCATCAAGTCGCAATCGCACTGGATAACGCCTCCGCGTATGAACAGATTGAAAGTCTTAACGTGGGACTTGAAGCCAAAGTGCGTGAACGCACCGCTGAGCTGGAGCAAGCGGATCGCTTGCGATCTCAATTCCTCTCGCATGTCTCGCACGAGCTGAAGACGCCGGTGACCTCGATCAAGGGGTTCTTGCAGAACTTGCTTGATGGATTGACAGGGCCGCTCAATGAGAAACAGCAGCGCTATGTGTCACGGATGTTGGACAATTCAAACCGGTTGATCCGCATGATCGAGGATTTGTTGGATCGAACGAGGATTCAATCCGGGAGGCTGGATCTTGTTCCCGGCGAGATCGACCTGGGGCATTGTGTGGCGGAAGCGGTCGAGCAATTGCGCCTGTTGGCCCAGGCCAAACGGCAGACATTGGAGACGGTCGTTCCTCCTGCCCCACTGATAGTCTGGGCGGATCACGATCGCTTAATCCAGGTCGTCATGAATTTGGTCCAGAATGCGGTGAAGTTTACCCCGGAAGATGGCAGCATTACGGTGATGGTGAGGCAGGAGAATCAGGTGCTCGCCGAGGTTTCCGTGCGTGATACCGGGCCGGGCATCGCACCAGAGTTTCTTGATCAGATATTCGATCCATTCTTTCGAGTCAAGCAGGTTCGCAGTGGAATAAAAGGACTGGGATTGGGACTGTCGATTGTGAGGACGTTGGTGGAGTTGCAAGGTGGGAGGATCGCTGCGCGAAGTGAACTGGGGCGGGGAGCGGAGCTGTATTTTACGATTCCATTGCTTCCCAAGATAGCGCTGCCGCGTGTCAGCGTATCGGCTGAGGCGCCCTGCATCCTGATTGTTGAGGATGATCCGGATATTCGTCAACTCTTACAGGATCGTTTGCGGGCATTGGGGTATCGCGTCCAGTTGGCAATTGATGGAGTTCGAGCGTTGGATGCGGTGCAGGCTGAGACGTTCGATGGCATGATTTTAGACATCGGCAGCCCCGTGTTGGATGGGATGGAGGTGCTTCGGAAAGTCAGAATATTGGATCAGCAGATCCCGATTGTGATGGTCACGGCGTTAGGCTCCAAAGAGTTGGCGGTTCATGCGATCGGTATGGGAGCACAGGCGTATATGTTGAAGCCGTTCAATATCGATGAACTGCAACAGGTCGCAGACTATTGGTTCCGGCCTTTGGAGCGTCCGTCATCAGAATCTGCGGGAGGGTGAATGAGATGAGGAGGAGTATGCCCACGAGAGTTTGGAATTGGTGTTGGTGCAGGACTGGATCGGTTCTTCGAATGTGGATGCCAAGGACGTGCGTGCTTGGGCTGTGCTTGGCGAGTTTACCTGGGGTGGCCTCTGCGCAGGTGCCTCGTATTCAAGGGCAGGGAGCCGCTGCATCCGCAATGAGTAATGCCTTTGCCGCCCAAGCCGACGACCCCTCGGCTCTGCACTACAATCCGGCAGGGATGACACAATTGCAGGGGATTCAACTTATGGCAGGAGCACTTGCGTCCGGTGGATCGACGAACTTCACCAGCCTGACTGGCGTAACGGTTCGTGGCGACCGAAACGGGAGTGCGGCATGGCCCCCTCCTGGGCATACCTACATTACAGCGAACTTGAAGAGTCTCGGGGTGACGGCTCTGGGCGACCTTTCTGTCGGAATGGGCTTGACTGTGCCGTTCGGCTCGCTGACTCGCTGGCCGAACGATGGGCCCTTCAGGACGGTCACGACGCTCAGCACGCTGCCGCTTCTGGATATCAAACCTACCCTTGCCTACAAGGTAACGGAGAATCTCTCACTTGGATTGGGTGCGGATATCTATACATTCAGCAATCTTGTCGGCGAAGGTCAGGTCGAAAGACGTGCGATTCCTGCAGCTGGGGTGACAACCGAACTTAATGGGAAAGGCACTGCGACTGGTTTCAACACCAGCCTCCTGTACACAGCGGTGCGCAATGCGGATGGGAAGCCGCTGGCGAACATCGGGATTGTCTATCGGAGTCAAGCGACTTTACACCTGAACGGTGCATTATTGGCGAATGGAGCCAAAGTGTCCGATGCCAACGCCACACTGGTGTTACCGCAAATCATTACCGGCGCGATTGCGATCTGGCCTGTTCGGACGAACGAACGGGAATGGAAGTTGGAGATGGACATCGACTATGTGGGGTGGAAGTCTGTTCGGAATCTCGACGTCACGCTGGGAAATGGTATGACGATCGCGCAGCCGCAGAATTGGCGTAGCACCTATGCGGTGATGCTTGGAACCGAATACAAGTGGCTGGCGCTTGAATCGCTCCCGAACTGGGAGGTGGCGCTGCGTAGCGGCTATACCAACCAACAAAATCAAATGCCTGATGTAACTTTTGATTCCGGGATTCCTTCTTCGGACCTCCACGTCGTGGGGGGAGGGCTTGGATTATTGTGCAAGGAGCAGGGATCGTTTCTGGGCCTGATGCGATGCGGAGACCTCGGTATGGGTTCACTGAAACCCAAAGCAATCGGACTCGATCTTTCTCTTCAAGCGGGGCTTTACGAGGATCGTACGGTGCTGGGCAATCGCAACCCGACCGTCGATGGAACCTACAGGACCACACTGTATAACGGTAGTGCGTCGATTCGGGTGATCTACTAGCCGGATATGCGAGACTGGCGGGAAAAGCGCGACAGGCCGGACGAGCGGGACAAAGTAGAGATCCCGCTATCTCAGACCCGCGTCGCGTCTTTCCCGCGAGTCTCGCATGTCACGCGCCATCAGGCTGGTTCGTACAGGCGTGGAACGCGGGAGCCTATCCCGCAGAGGACTTCATAGGGGATCGTGCCGATCCAGCCGGCCACTTCATCAGCCCAGATCGATTCCTGTCCTTGCTGACCGATCAGTGTGACGGTCTCACCGACTTGCAGTTGTGCGATGTCCGTAACATCCACCATGGTCATGTCCATGCAGACCAGCCCGACGATTGGGGTGCGGTGCCCTTGAATCAAGACCGATCCGCGATGGGAGAGCTGCCGGCTGTAGCCGTCGGCATAGCCGATCGGCAATACCGCGATGCGCGTCGGTCGTGTGGCGACAAATGTGCCGTTGTAGCTGACGGTTCCCCCTTGTGGAATGGTCCTCAGCTGGGCAATCGTGGTTCGCAGAGAGAGGACAGGTTTGAGATCGGGAGCGGGGACTGTGGCGGGCAAGGTGTGGTACCCATAGAGCATAATGCCGGGACGCACGAGTGAAAAATGCGCGTCGGGAAATCTGACGATGGCGGCACTATTAGCCGCATGCACCAATGGGAGAGTTCGACCACGTTGTGTGATCTGTTCCAGCGCGGCACGAAATTCGCCAAGCTGTCGTTCCGTGACGGTGCTGTCTTTTCCATCTGCGTCGGCTAGATGGGTCATCATGCCTTCGACCTGGAGGGGACTATGCAAGAGAGGATTGTCGAGAAGTGTCAGCAGCTCTTCCGGAGAAAATCCTAACCGCCCCATCCCTGTTTCGACCTTGATGTGAACTGGGTAGGGAGTCGGATGTGAGTGAGCAGCCTTGGCTAACGCGGGAAGGATGCGCTCATCGCTGACGACCGGGGTCAGCCGGTGAGCAATTAGGTCGGAGACCTGCTCCTCAAAGATCGCACCAAGAACAACGATAGACGCTGAGAGACCGGCCTGCCGGAGTGCGATACCTTCGTCGAGGGAGGCCACGGCAAATCGCCTGATGCCCTGTCGGGCAAGCGCCTGAGCCGTCTCCACCGCCCCATGTCCATAGGCATTGGCTTTGACGATTGCCATGACTTCGCAGCCAGGAGACAGGTATCGCTTGATGCGAGAGAGATTATGGGCAAGTGCCGCGAGATTTATGGTGGCGTAGGTGGGTAACAAGGTCGAAATGGCGGTTACACTTCCATAATTTCTTGTTCTTTTTTCTTCACCACGTCGTCGATTTTATGCATGTATAGGTCGGTCAGTTTCTGGGTGTCTGCCTCAGACTTTCGCAGTTCGTCTTCGGTTAATTTGGCATCCTTTTGCAGTTTCTTCAACTCTTCGTTGGCATCTCGACGAAACCCGCGTATGACGACTTTTGTATCTTCGCCATGTTTTTTGCAGATCTTGCTGAGTTCTTTGCGCCGTTCTTCGGTGAGTGGTGGAAGGGGAACGCGAATGATCTTTCCGTCGTTCGACGGTGTGATGCCGAGGCCCGATCCAGCCAGAGCCTTTTCGATTTCCTTAATCAGAGCCGGCTCCCATGGCTGGATTGTGATGAGGCGCGCTTCCGGCGTCGAAATATTGGCCACCTGCTTCAACGGGGTCATCGTGCCATAGTAGTCGACCCGAACGCCGTCGAAGAGGGCGACCGACGCTCGCCCTGTCCGTAGGCCGGCCAAATCGCGCTTGAGATGTTCCAGCGCAGCTTCCATCTTTCCCGTGACTCTTTGGTGTATGGCGGCAGGATTGGACATGAGAGACTCCCCTGAAAGTTAGCGGCGATCGGGGGTGACAACAGTTCCGATCGCTTCGCCCGTGGCGACGCGTTTGAAGTTGCCTTGTTCCTTTAGATTGAACACGATGAGGGGAAGGTTGTTATCCATGCAGAGGCTGATGGCCGTGGCGTCCATCACTTTCAAATCCTGATTCAAAATCGAGAGAAAGGAGATCGTCTGATACTTCTTGGCAGAGGGGTTCTTGACAGGATCGGAGTCATAGATACCGTCGACCTTGGTCCCTTTCATGATGACCTGGGCCCCGATCTCCATCGCCCTCAGCGCTGCTGCAGTATCGGTCGAGAAGTAGGGGTTCCCTGTGCCGCCGGCAAAGATGACCACGCGTTTTTTCTCAAGATGGCGAATGGCTCGGCGGCGGATATACCCCTCCGCCAATTGGCGCATTTCAATCGCGGACTGGACCCTCGTCATAACGCCGGTACGCTCAAGCGCGTTTTGCAAGGCCAAGGCATTGAGGACGGTCGCGAGCATCCCCATATAGTCAGCCGAGGCGCGTTCCATACCGGACGCGCTGGCGGCAATTCCGCGAAAGATATTGCCCCCGCCGATGACCACGGCGACTTCGATGTCGAGAGCCACGACGGAGGCGATTTCCGAGGCGAGGCCCTCAAGGATAGAGGGTTGGATGCCGTAGCCCTGCTCACCGGCCAACATCTCTCCGCTCACTTTGAGGAGGATGCGCCGATAGTTGGCAGAACTCATGCTTCGCCTAATTGGTACCGGGTGAAGCGGCGGATGTTCATGTTCTCGCCGATTTTGGCAATCTTCAGTGCGAGGAGATCTTTAATAGTGACGGCAGGATCCTTGACGAAGGACTGCTCGATCAGACAGCTCTCCTGGAAGAATTTTTCTAACTTGCCTTCGATGATTTTCGGCCATGCGGCAGGGGGTTTACCCATTTCTTTGGCCTGGCCCTCATAAATCGATCGTTCTTTCTCGATGAGCGAGGCGGGAATCTCCTCCCGTTTGACGTAGGAGGGTTTACCGGCAGCGACCTGAAGGGCCAGGTCGTTGACGAAGGTTTTAAACTCTTCGTTTCTGGCCACGAAGTCGGTTTCACAGTTGACCTCGATGAGCACACCGATTTTCCCGCCCATGTGGATATAGGCGTGGACAAGGCCTTGGTTGGTCTCGCGGCCAGATTTTTTGAGTGCGGCTGCCAAGCCTTTTTGGCGCAGGTAATCGATGGCTTTCTCAATATCGTTGCCATTCTCGGTGAGCGCTTTTTGGCAATCGAGGATGCCGGCGCCGGTTTTCTCTCTTAGTTCTTTGACAAGCTGACTTGATCCAGCCATACGTGACGGTCCTTCTTGCTTACAGTAAATGTAGTTGTTGATGCATGCGATGCCGGGCGTTACGAAACCGGTGCGCTTGCCAAGCTGACAGCCGCAGCCTTGTCTCCCCCAGCCGGAACTGGCTTGAAATCCGCTTCTTCGCGCTGTGTCCGCAAATGAGCGCCTTCAATGCAGGCGTCGGCGATGCGGGATGTGATGAGCTTGATGGAGCGAATGGCGTCGTCGTTTCCAGGGATCGGGTAGGTGATGTGGTCCGGCTCGCAATTCGAGTCCAGGATCGCGATCACGGGGATCTCCAACCGATTCGCTTCCTGCACGGCAATGTGTTCGATGCGTGTGTCGAGTACGAAGACAGCTCCTGGAACGCCGCGCATATCCTTGATGCCGCTCAGATACTTCTCGAGCTTCACGATTTCCTTCTGCATCTTCATGATTTCTTTTTTCTTCAACCCGTATTGGGTGGGATCTGCCAGCTTGGCTCCCAACTTTTTCATTTTATCGATGCTCTTCCGGATGGTCTGAAAGTTCGTCAGCATCCCGCCGAGCCAGCGTTGGTTGACGAAGTACATATTGGCGCGCAAGGCTTCTTCTTGAAGGATTTCAGCGGCCTGCCGCTTGGTGCCGACAAAGAGGACCGATTGGCCTGCGGCGACGGTGTCGCGGACGAAGGCATAGGCCTGTTCCATCCGAGCCAGTGTTTGCTGAAGGTCGATGATGTAGATGCCGTTGCGTTCTCCAAAGAGAAACTTCTTCATCTTTGGGTTCCACCGATTTGTCTGATGCCCGAAATGGACACCCGCTTCTAACAATTCCTTGATCGAAACCACTCCCATGCCTTCACCTCCCCTCAAGACTTGCAGAGCACCTACTCGCGCAGGCGAGGGGGGCTGGCCCCCTTATTCTCAAGTCGAGCGACGTCCGTGACGTCGATATGAATTTGATACTGATCCTCCACGCACGAGATTATGCGAGGAGAAACTGATCTCCTGACTATGACAGCCTTGGCACGCTAGCATGGTGACGGTCAGTTTGCAAGACCAGCGCTGCTCAGCCGGCGCCACTTCCTTCGCTTGCCGCCCCATTCGACTGGGTGTTAAGATCGCACAATTATTGGAGGGAATCTGTGCCAAACATTTTGCTATTAGTTTCGCCGAGCTGTGGGGCCTGTCCGTCGGCGAAGAGTCTGTGGAAACAGTTGCGGGTGAAATACAGCTTCAGCTATCGCGAGGTGGACATCACCACGGAGGATGGACGGAGCCTAGCCGATCGGCATTCGGTTAGGGCAGTGCCGGCCACCATTATCGATGGACGACTGACGTTCGTCGGTGTGCCAAGCAGGGAGAGTGCCGAGAAGGCCCTGTTACTCAAAATGAAGCCGCGCGAGTAGGGGAGAAGGCTTGCTCCATGATCGACGACGACTTTGAACTACCTGAGCTTCCTGTCATCGACAAGGGGCCTCCGCCTGAGTGCCCCATGTGCGGCGACCCGATGGCATTCATTGATGGCGACTGGTGCTGTGTGGACTGCAACGGTGAGCTGTTGGGGCCGGAAACCGGGTAGTACAAGGAATGGTGAATGGTCAATGGTGAATGATGAATGAGCGTTGATCCGACATTTACCATGCACCATTCATCATCTACCATTAACCATTCAATACTAGATGCTTCGGATTGTCACCGGGCCTTTTCATCCAGCTCTTGATCGTGCCTTGGCCGAGGACATTCGGTCCTGTAAGACCGGCGAACCCTTTGTCCCGCTCGCCATCATTGTCCCTTCGGCCTCCCTGGTCGAGCAGCTGAAACAGTTACTCACCCATCACGAGCCTTGCGCCCTCCTCAATATCCATTTTCTGACGTTCCACCAGCTGGCCCTCCGTCTGCGTGACGATTTTGTGGCGGTCTCTGAGGCCAGTCCGGAACCACCACTGCAACTGGTCGACGATTTTTTCTTCGAACAATTGGTGCGGCAGGTCATTCGGCGCAAGCTTCCAGGGCTAGAACCCCTTGCGCACTTGCCTGCCTCACCAGGAACCTGGAAAGGCCTGTGGGCGACGGTGCGCGATTTGAAAGACGCGGTGGTCGCACCAACGACGGCACTGAAGGCCCTCACGGAAGGGGTGTTCGAGGAGGAGGACCGAACCTGGCTCCATTCCCTATTCACCCTGCATGCGGCCATGATGGAAGCCAGCCGATCGCTCGGGGTTGGTTCTCCCGATGACCTGGCCGCCTCACTTTGCCGAGATCTCTCAAGTTCTTCATTCCTCAGCGGGTCCCGACCACATTATACTTTCCGTTACAAGACCGCCCGACCTTTCTCTTTGCCCGCCATTTTTTTGAGCGTCACCTTCTCCCGCTGGCAGACACCCATGAGGATCGGAGTGGAGAAGGGGACCGAATCGCAACCACGGAACTGGTCGAACTCTCCGTTACAAACGTGATCGGGGTCGAAGAGGAATTGGCGACGGTCTGCCGTGAAATCCTGACGTTGGTTGAGGTGAATGGCTATCGTTTCGACGAGATCGGCGTAGTGGCTCGCACGCTGGAACCCTACCAGTCTCGGCTTCAATCGGTGTTCGATCACCATCTGGTGCCGTTCACGTCAACGGCTGGCCGGCCGCTGTCGCGCGAACCCCTGGTCAAAACCCTCTTGGGCCTCGCCTCGCTCCCACTAGATGATTTCGATCGTGCTGCCATGCTGGATGTGGTCACGTCGCCCTTCTATCTCACCCAGGGCACCGGCTCCACCAGAGCCGATCTCCGGCCTGATATCTGGCGTTCACTCGTCTACACCTTAGGTATTACGAAAGGTGTAGCGGAATGGGGGCGTCTGGCAGAGCCGGCCAGTTCATCAATTCTTCGCGATGCAGAGGCGGAGTCTGACGAAGATGATCGGACAATGGCTGGGACGTCCGATACCTCTCAGTTGACATACTTGTGGGAGATCGTGTCGCAATTGATTCACGATTGCCAGGCTCTCCCTGCACAAGGATCGATGGGGGCCATGGTCGACGCATTCCTCGTGCTGGTGAAATCTCATGTTCATGTGCCTGATTTGTTCGACATCCCATCGAGCGAATCACTCGAACCGACCAGTCTCACCAAGGTCGGCTCACTGATCCGATCCGCTCTGGCCCGCCTGCAGCAACTGGACCCGCTATGTGGAGATCTCTCTTGGGAAGAATGGGCCGAATTGTTCCGCCAGATCTTGGACGAAACCAGTATTCCTATCGAAGAGGATAGGCATCAGGGTGTTCAGGTGCTGGATGCCATGACGGCCCGCGGACGGACAGTTCGGGCGCTCTTTATTCTGGGCATGAACGAAAAAGTATTTCCACGATACGTGCGTGAAGACCCCTTTCTTCGTGACCGTCAACGTGTCGTACTGGAATCGACCCTGGGCTACAAGATCGATGAGAAATTAGCCGGACATGAAGAGGAATTATTATTGTTTGAACTTCTCAGCCGCTCGGCAACCAATCGGCTGTATCTCTCCTACCAGCGCGCCGACGAAACAGGACGAATCATGGCGCCGTCCGGCTTCATCGCCATGGCGATGCGCGATCCACGATTCGTCGGGAAGCCGGAAACGGCGATCCCTCGACGGCTGACCCTGCGGATCAGCGAACAGCCGTCGATTCAAGCCCTGTTATCGGTCGAGGATTTGGCTTTGGGTTGCCTGTTGCAGGGCCATGATGCGTTACCCGTACTGGATGCAATGGGACATGACCGGCCCCTCTTTGAACAGGGCCGCGCCACCCTGACAACAATCGAGCGAGAATCCCCTGAGCTTGGCCCGTTCGACGGCATGGTTGGAGCACAAGCGCCTGCCTCACCGGCTGCCACGGAACGGAGCTTCTCGCCGACAGCATTGGAGCGATATGCGACCTGTCCCTTCCAGTACTTCGCGGAAAAGGTTCTTCGGTTGGAGCCAGTGCGACGGCTTCAACAAGACCACGTGTCTCCCTTAATAATCGGAACCCTTGTTCATGAATCGCTTCGGTTGAGTTACGAACGGTTGCTGCTGCTCCAATGGCCGGATGGCCCGCTGACCGAAGCCACGGTGCACTCCACGGTGCATGCGGCAGTGACCGATACGTTTGCCGCGCATGCTGCAAGCCAGGGGACGGGGCACGCCCTGCTCTGGACGTTGGCTCGCGAGCAGGTGACAGAGTTGGTCGCGGCTGTTGTCTCTTCAGACCAGACGGAGTATCAGGCAACCGGATTTCGCCCTGTTGCGTTCGAAGCTGCCGCCCAGGGAATCGTCCCGCTGGGGTCCGATGCGTCGTCGGTTTCCCTGAAGACTCATGGCACCTTAGACCGTGTCGATTATCGGGCTGAGTCCCCGGCGCTCCGTATCGTGGATTATAAGTTTAAGCAGGGGAGTGAGATAACCGCCTCGGATCGCAACCTTGCATTGTCGGCCGTGCGCGGATTTCGGCTGCAACCACCGCTCTATGCCCGCATGACCCTGCCGTTGTTGCCTGTAGTCACCGAGGTCCAATTGCTTTTCCTGGCTCCGCAGTGGAAGCAACCTGTCTCTCGTTCAACGTTTGACGCTGGACTCTGGACCGGACGCACCGGTGACATGATTCGACAGACGCTCTCCACTCTAGTTCAAGGCATCGAACGCAGAGAGTTTTTCATTCTTCCCGATGGCTATTGCGACTACTGCGAATTTTCTGGCGCCTGCCGCCGCCACGACGCCATGGCCTGGTGGCGCTCGTATCGGTCTCCCCAAGCCAGAGTCTTACGCAAGTTGAGAAAGCAGAAAGTAAGCGATGAGTGAATTGCTGACACTTGCAGACTCTCAGGATCGGATTTTGGCGGAAACCACTTGGAACCGTAACGTCGTGGTGGTGGCGGGAGCCGGGACCGGCAAGACCACGATTCTCGTCAATCGCATCCTCAACCTCCTCCTGAGAGAGCCGAATCCCCTGGCCATCACAGAGATCGTGGCTCTTACCTTCACCAACAAAGCTGCCACTGAAATGAAGCAACGGCTCCGCGCGCAACTCCTTCGTTTGTCTGAGCAGGCCCACGACATGATCGCCACCTTCCAGACCCGGTACCATCTCTCAGCTGAGCAAATAGGCGAACGGGCCAGGACGGCGCTTGAGCAGATGGAAAAAGCCCAGATCGGGACCTTGCATAGTTTTGCCGCACACCTCTTGCGTCTCCATCCGATAGAGTCTGAACTTGATCCATTATTTCAAGAGGATGATGGATTACGATTCAAGGAACTGTTTCACTCTCAGTGGGATCGTTGGTTGGACGATGAGCTGGGGTCAGGCGGACTACAGCATGATCGCTGGCGACGAGTCTTGGCTGGCACCAATATTGACGATCTCCGGCAGATCACCGCTGCCCTCGCCGGGGATTTTGTGGACCTCAATGAGCTGGAACGCCAGTGCCGATCCCTCTCCCTGGAGGGCGCCTTGCGTGACTGGGTTGCGGCCACGCAGGGTCGTGCCGCCATGCTCCTTGCCGCACAGGATCGACCGAAACGGCGTAAGGCGGAACAGATGCTCGCCGCTGCGGTGCAGTTGCTGACACTCTTGTTGGAGAAAGGGCCACCGGGACTCACGCACTTGCCTCAGGATGAACGGGCCGTTCTGGAGAAGGAACTGGGAAAGGCGCCTGCCGGATGGGGTGCGGCTACATTCCAGGAGGCAGCTGCCATCATCGGACTCGCCAAACAACTCCTCACAGTCGATCAGTCATACTTTCAAGAGGTGGTGACCCTCGTACAACCCTTTCTCCATCATGTACGTCATAGGTTTCATGCCTCGGGGTGGATTGCGTTCGATGGGTTGTTGGCACGGGCCAAGACCCTCTTGCGCGACCATCCGACCGTCCGTGCTCGGATCAAACAGACCTATCGGGCGATCCTGGTCGATGAGTTTCAGGACACCGATCCGGTGCAGTACGAAATTATCCTCTACCTCGGTGAACGGGCGGGCAGTCATCGGACTTCGTGGCAGGACGTGGACTTGGAGCCGGGCAAGTTATTTATCGTGGGAGATCCCAAGCAATCGATCTATGCCTTTCGCCGAGCCGACATTGAAGCCTTCGAGCGAGTGGTGGAGAAGATTCTGGCAGGTGGGGGAGATCGCTATTCCCTGGTGACGAACTTTCGCAGCGACGGCGCTGTGTTGGACGTCGTCAACAATGTCTTCGACCGACTCTTCCAACCGGCAGAATATGTTCAGCCGGCTAATGAACGGCTGGCAGCCAGACCTCAACGAAAGCCAGAGGTCTCAGTCTCCGGGGCGCAGCTTCGTCTCGTCACGCCGGGAGAGGACGACGAGGAGTTCGATGTGCAGGCGGCGACTCGGGCAGAGGCGGAAGCCCTGGCGCGCTGGCTGAAGGAGGAGCTTCTCGCCGGCACGACGATCACGGATCGCGATCGTCGTGATGGTCCGCTCCAACCGGGCCACATTGCCTTGATCTTTAGAAAGTTGACCCAGGCACAGGTCTATCTCGATGCCCTCCGCCGCTACGACATTGCCTATATCACCGACGGGGAAAAGCATTTTTACCGGCGGCAAGAAATTATCGATATGGTCAATCTACTCCGGGTTATCGACAACCCGCACGATACGATTGCGCTGGTCGGAATTTTGCGCTCACCCTTGGGCGGCATGGCGGACCGGGATCTACTGGCCCTCCAACAGAGGGAAGGATTGGACTATCAGCGAGTGGATTGGCTGTCAGCCTGGAACCATCCACAGGCAGAAATGGTGAGGCGGCTCTATGAGCGCTTGGCCGAACTGCATCAGCTCGCTCCCTTGCGACCTGTGCCTGGCGCCATCGATCTGATTTTCGAACGATTACCTATACTGGAGTTGGCAGCGGCATCGCTCCATGGCGAGCAATCCGTGGCCAATCTGCGGAAGATCAGGGATATGGCCGAAGCACTGGCCGATCGCCCCCATCACACCTTGTCCGGGTTCGTTGGCTTGATGATGAGCAGGGTGTCGGAACAGCCGGATGAAGCGGAAAGCGCCTTGGCTGAGGAATCGCTGGATGCCATCCGTGTGCTGACCATCCACAAAGCCAAAGGATTGGAATTTCCTGTGGTCATTCTTCCAGGCCTGCACCAAGGGTCGAAGAATCCTCGCAAGGGGCCTTCCATCCATCATGATTGGTCGAGCCGGTATTATAGCCTGCAGATGGGAGGCCGTTCGAATCTCGGAGCTGTGCTCGTGGACATGAAGATGGCGGCGCGGGAAGAGGCGGAACAGCGGCGACTCCTGTATGTCGGCATGACCAGGGCGCGCGATTTACTAATCCTATCCGGCGGGCAGACCACTAAACCTGGACATGACACCGTTCTCTCTCTGCTCGGAGAAGCGATTGCAGACGAGGGGGGCCTTTCGACGGCTGATCAGATCTGCATCGGATCAAGTCGGCTCACCCGTGTCATTACGCCGGCCACGGTGGCAGCAAGACGGCACAGACAGAAGCCATTGTCCACGATGGCCCCTCGACCGGGCCTCGGTCCCATTCTCATTCGACGCCAGGCGCGGCAGGTTAAGTGGGAGGAGCGTCGAAGGACGCCGCGACGACTAACTCCTTCGAGCCTCACAGGAAGCAGGCCCGAAGCCGTTCTCCCGCGTACGGTGTCAGGGCGTGATGCCGATCTGGCTCGGATTATCGGAGTCTGTGCCCATGCGGTACTCGAACAATGGGATTTCACCAGACCTCACGCTGAGATCTGCAGGGTTATCGAGCAGACCATTTGTCGCTATGTGGCACAGGATCATTTGATGGCTGACGTTACGGAGGATCTCACGGTGCTCTTTGAAAGCTTCCTTTCCTCCGAGCCCTACAAAATACTGCAACGTGCAACGGTGCTCGGGCGAGAAGTCCCGTTCGTCATGCCTTTGGGGGAGGGCCAGATAATGGAAGGGGTGATTGACCTCATTTACCGGCTTGACGACCGAATCTGGATTGCCGACTATAAGACGGATGATGTGGCGGCTGAGGATGTACAGACCAGAGCGGATCGCTACCGATCCCAGGCAGAGATGTATTCGCGAGCTGTCGCGAGTGCGTTAGGATTGCCGTCCCTTTCGTTTCAGTTTATCTTTTTAAGGCCAGGCGTCGCCATTGATGTCTAACAGGCCGTTATTTGGTTTGTTTGG
>JACQEY010000045.1 GCA_016200355.1 Nitrospirota bacterium | reverse complement strand
GCTTCCTGCCGCTGCGACGAGTGGAGATACCTGAACCCTGGCGAGATCGCCAAATCGAATCCGTAGCGCCGGTGACGACTTAGAGCGACCAACTGGTGCGTTCGCTGACGTCTCAGACCCAAAGCTGAGGAGATGACGGCGACCTTCTCGACCAACTCCGCTAGGCTTCGAGCAACGGGCAAGATCTGGTCAAGGGACCCGGACCGAAACACCTCGACGACCGTCAAGTCCTGAAGCTGCCCAACCCGCTTGAGATAGAAGGAGTTCTCCCACGAGTGACGCGCGAACACGCTACGCTTGCGTGTTTGCTCTACCAACGCGCTGCTCTCGCTGGCCGAGATTCGCCGTACCCAGACGCTATTCGCTGGAAGTTCCAATTGCCTTGTGGCTGAGAGCAGCCATGTGGTGCGGATGAAGCGTGAGAGTGTACTCGTAATGGCTACTCCTGTTCATCTCCGCATTGGTATCTGCCTAACTATGGATTATCTGGTTCCGTATAAGATTCGGAGTGGGGTCTATCCGCAGTATAAGCCCCCCTCAGTTTCCTGGCAATGGGACCCGTAAGCTAGCCACGCTAGACGGTGACAGGTTTGCTAGCGACCTGTCGCCGTCCTAATCTTTTCTTTTGCATTGGCTTGGCTGGACGGGATGGGCACGGAGGGAAGCCGTCTCTGCGGGGAATCTGGCGATCAGAGGCAATTAGGTTAGAGCGGCGCCGTTCCGTTGATCTGACAAGGCGCTGCGGAGCTGGTAAAGATTGAGACCAGCAGTAGGATGTAGGCCGCATTGAGGCGGCTCCCGGAGTGTCCGCCCGTCGCCAGCCCAATCTCTTACTTCTTCTGGCGGGCGCGTTCGGGGGGCTTCTCGATCTCGTTGGCTCGGAGAAACGCGAAAGATGAATAGATCGTGCTAGGCGGTGAAGACGTCAAGAGATACTGCGAGAGCGGGAAATGCGGCGAGCACCTGCCGGTCGGATGTGACGAAGGCAACCCTCAAATCCTGGGCGAGGGATACGAATTCGCAATCATAGGCCGAGCAACCGGACCGGACGGCAAGCTGAAGGATGTGGTGGGACAGGACGCTGTACTCGCGTCCGGCCATGGCCCGCTCCGCGTCATCCACAATCCGCAGCGCATCTTCCAGCGCCAGCGCCTTTCTTCGAACCAGACCTACGACGGTATTCCGAAATTCGGATCGCCACAAGAGCGGCGCCACCCAGAGAGGGTCCTTGGCCAAGGCAGCCTCCGCCTGTTTGGTTCGCTGTCCCTCGACGTAGAGGTACACTAACAGGTTGGTGTCGGCCACGATCATGGCCGGCCTGCAGTTTTGAGTTGGGCCAGGGTCTTATCGGTCAGCCTGAAGTTCGCCGGTCTTTGCCGGAGCGACCGGACGTGGGCCAGGAATGAGTCGGGATCGACGGGCGTCGCCTGAGCCACCGCTTCCAGGCAGGCGATCACTTCGTAATTCAGGCTTCGATGGTGCTGGACCGCGCGAGCCTTCAGGCGTTTGACAACCCGATCAGAAATATTCTTGACGGTGAGCGTGGCCATAGCTTCTCCTTGAAAGTACCAAAATGGTTCCAAAATGAAACCCTGGAGTACGATACTAGAGGAGGAGCAGGGAGTCAAGATTCGGATAATTCAGCGGGCGATACAACCGATGCCGGGCTGTATCAGGAGGAACGCTGGGAACGGGAGGTTACTTCCGGTGGGCGCGTTCGGCGATCTTCTTGCGGAGGCGGGCTTTTTCCAAGCTGATCTGGGCTTCTTTGAGTTCGGACGGCAGACCACCGACTTCCAGGCGCTTCTCCATCTCGGCGACCTTCGCGGTGGCGCGTTCGACGTCAATGTCCTCGGCCTTCTCGGCGATTTCGGCCAAGATCGTCACCTTCTTCGGCGTGCCGATCTTCAGCGTCGAAAGGAAATGCGAGTGGCCCGGCAGGACGCCGAACTCTCCTTCGGCCCCCGGCGCAATGACCTCGTCCACCTCTTTGCTGAGCAACAGCTTGTCCGGTGTCACTACCTCGAGTAACAATTTCTCTGCCATCTTCCTCTACTCTTTCCTCTCCGAAAGCGGAGGAGCGGTGCGCCCTCTATTGCGTGCGTCCAACGAGGGCCTTCTGAGGCCGCGCGTTGCGCGAGCACGGAGGGCGCTCGCTTCGCAGCCGCTAAACCTTCACTCCCATTTTTTCTGCTTTCGCAATCACTTCCTCGATCGGGCCGACCATGTAGAACGCCTGTTCGGGCAGATGGTCGTACTTGCCGTCGAGGATTTCCTTGAAGCTCCGGACCGTATCCT
The DNA here is from genome assembly GCA_016200355.1 of Nitrospirota bacterium. Classification (GTDB taxonomy): domain Bacteria; phylum Nitrospirota; class Nitrospiria; order Nitrospirales; family Nitrospiraceae; genus Palsa-1315. Next base: position 10,186 of record JACQEY010000045.1, on the reverse strand, counting down.
TCAGCTTCACGTATTTGCCGGGTGAACCGGTGAAGGCTTCGGCCACGTGGAACGGCTGCGAGAGAAACCGCTGAATCTTCCGGGCACGGTTGACGGCCATCTTGTCGTCCTCGGACAATTCGTCCATGCCGAGAATCGCGATGATGTCCTGCAGATCCTTATACCGCTGCAGCACCGACTGGACGCCGCGTGCCACCTTATAGTGTTCCTCGCCGATGATCTGCGGGTCCAGAATGCGAGAGGTGGAGTCGAGCGGGTCCACCGCCGGATAAATGCCCAATTCGGCCAGTTGGCGGGACAGCACGGTCGTTGCGTCCAAGTGGGCGAAGGCTGTGGCCGGAGCCGGGTCGGTCAAGTCGTCGGCAGGCACGTAGATCGCCTGCACCGACGTGATGGACCCCTTCTTCGTGGAGGTGATGCGCTCTTGCAGCGCGCCCATCTCCGTGGCCAGGTTCGGCTGATAGCCCACGGCGGAGGGCATGCGACCGAGCAACGCGGACACTTCCGAGCCGGCTTGTGTAAAGCGGAAGATATTGTCCACGAAGAGGAGCACGTCCTGGTTCTCTTCATCGCGGAAGTATTCGGCCACCGTGAGGCCGGTCAAGCCCACGCGGAGGCGCGCACCGGGGGGCTCGTTCATCTGGCCGTAGACGAGCGCAGCCTTGGATTTCGTGAAGTCCTCGGGATCGATGACCTTCGACTCCTGCATCTCGTGCCAGAGGTCGTTCCCCTCGCGCGTCCGCTCGCCCACGCCGGCGAACACGGAGAAGCCGCCGTGGTGGAGCGCGATGTTGTTGATCAGCTCCATGATAATGACGGTCTTGCCCACGCCAGCGCCGCCGAAGAGGCCGACCTTGCCGCCTTTGGAGTAGGGCTCCAACAGGTCCACCACCTTGATGCCGGTTTCGAGGACTTCGGTTTTGGTGTCTTGATCCTCGAGTCTCGGAGCCGGCCGGTGAATGGGATAGGTCTTCTTGGTCTTGATCGGGCCTTTTTCATCCACCGGTTCGCCGAGCACGTTCATCAGGCGGCCCAGGGTCTCACGGCCCACCGGGATGGAGATCGGGGCTCCGGTATCATGGACATCCATCCCGCGGGTCAGACCGTCGGTCGTGGACATGGCGATGCCGCGGACGCGGTTTTCCCCGAGGTGTTGCGCCACTTCGAGCGTGATCCTGACGGCCGGCCTGCCGGCGGCCTTGTTTTCTTCCTGTGTGACCTTCAGCGCGTTGTAGATGTTCGGCAGTTGGCCGGGAGGAAACTCCGCGTCCACCACGGGTCCGATGACTTGGATGACTTTTCCTGTGCTCACTTTTCGCTCCTTTGGTCGCGAACGATGAACGATGAATGCTGAACGATGAATTGTGGGGGAGCGGATACTTCAGCGTTCATCATTCACACTTCCGCATTATTTCAGCGCTTCCGCGCCGCCGACGATATCCATCAGTTCCTTGGTAATCGCGGCCTGTCTGGTCTTGTTGTAGTAGAGGGTCACTTTCTTGATCAGCTGCCCCGCGTTCCTCGTCGCGCCGTCCATGGCGGCCATGCGCGCGCCGTGCTCCGCCGCGCCCGATTCCAGGAGGATGCGAAACGCCTGGATCTGGAAATGCTTCGGCACCAGCTCATTCAAGAGTTCGGTTTCATCCGGCTCATAGAGATAACTGCCGCCCGTCGTGCCTTCGGCTTGCGCCGATCCAAACTCTGCGGCGACGTCCACCGGGAACAGCTTCTCCACGATCACGCGCTGTTGGATGGCCGACTTGAATTCGTTGTAGACGACGTAGAGCTCGTCGAAGGTCCCCTTGGCGAAGTGGTCGGTCAGGTCGCCGCCGATGTCGATGGCGTGCTCGAAACTGAGCTTGTCGAAAACGCCGGTCCATTCCTGCCGGATGGGCCAGGGGCGGCGGCGGAAGTAATCCCGGCCTTTGCGTCCGACGATGCTGAGGGTGACCTGGACCCCGCGCGCCTCGCATTGCCGCAGAAACTCCGCGCTCTTTCGCACGATATTGCCGTTGAACCCACCGCAGAGCCCGCGATCGCTCGTGATGACGAGCACTTCGATTTTCTTCCCCTGGCGCTTCTGCAGCAAGGGGTGCGAGGCTCGATTCACGCGCTGGCTGAGGTTGCCGAGCACGTCTCGCATCTTGAGGGCGTACGGGCGCGCCGCCAGGATGCGGTCCTGCGAGCGCTTGAGCTTCGCCGCCGCCACCATTTTCATGGCCTTGGTGATCTTCTGCGTGTTTTTAAACGCCGCGATTTTGCGGCGCAGACTTTGCAAACTCGGCATATCTTAGCTTCTTGCTATCGGCTATCGGCCATCAGCTCTTGTCTACTTGGCGCCGTATCCCATCGACTTCTTAAACGCCGTAATGATCTCTTTCAGGCGGCCGCCGACCCTGTCGTCGATCTTGCCGATGCTGGCGATTTCTTTCCTGAGCTCCGGGTGGTGCTGCGTGGCGTAGTGGAGCAGGTCTTCTTCGAACTGCCGCACTTTCTCGACCGGCACATCGTCGAGGAATCCGTTGACGCCGGCATAAATCGACAACACTTGATCCGCCACCGGCATGGGCTTGTATTGTCCCTGCTTGAGCAACTCCACCATGCGGACGCCGCGCGCCAGCTGCATCTGCGTGGCCTTGTCGAGCTCGCTGCCGAATTGCGAGAAGGCCGCCATCTCGCGGTATTGGGCCAGGTCCAACCGCAACGTGCCGGCCACCTGCTTCATGGTCTTGATTTGCGCGGAGCCGCCGACGCGGGAGACCGAGAGGCCGACGTTGATCGCGGGGCGAATCCCGGAATAGAAGAGATCGCTGCCGAGATAGATCTGCCCGTCGGTGATCGAAATGACGTTGGTCGGAATATAGGCCGAGACGTCCCCGGCTTGCGTTTCGATGATCGGGAGCGCGGTGAGGCTGCCGCCGCCGAGTTTTTCGCTGAGCTTCGCGGCCCGCTCCAGGAGGCGCGAGTGCAGGTAGAACACGTCGCCGGGATAGGCTTCACGGCCCGGCGGCCGACGGAGCAGCAAGGACAGCTCGCGGTAGGCCACGGCGTGCTTGGACAGGTCGTCATAGACGATGAGGGCATGTTTCCCGTTGTCCCGGAAGTATTCGCCGATGGCGGCGCCGGCGAAGGGCGCCAGGAACTGCATCGGCGCGGCATCGCTGGCCGTGGCCGACACGACCATGCTGTACTCCATCGCATGGCTTTCCTCGAGTGTCTTGACGACGCGCGCCACGGTGGAGCGCTTCTGGCCGATGGCGACGTAGATACAGAAGACGCCGAGGCCTTTTTGGTTGATGATCGTGTCCACGGCGATAGCGGTCTTGCCCGTCTGCCGGTCGCCGATGATCAACTCGCGCTGGCCGCGGCCGATCGGAATCATCGCGTCGATGGCCTTGATGCCCGTCTGCAGCGGTTCACGGACGGATTGCCGGGTGATCACGCCCGGGGCGACGACTTCGATGCGGGACGTTTGCGTAGACTTGATTGGCCCCTTCCCATCGATCGGCTGGCCGATGGCGTTGACCACGCGGCCCACCAGGGCTTCGCCCACGGGAATTTCCGCGATGCGGCCGGTGCGCTTGACCGGATCGCCTTCCTTGATGCCGACATCGCTGCCCATCAGCACGGCGCCGACGTTGTCTTCTTCGAGGTTCAGCGCGATGCCGAAGAGGTTGCCTGGAAACTCGAGCATCTCGCCGGCCATCGCCCCGTTCAGTCCGTAGATCTTGGCGATGCCGTCGCCGACCTGGATGACGGAGCCCATTTCGTTGACATCGACCTGTTTGTCGAAGCCCTTGATCTTTTCCTTGATGATCGAACTGATCTCGTCAGCCTTGATCTGCATGGGTACTCCTCATTGAGCTACTCTTTGGTCAGAAGGCTTTCCATCGCCGTGAGCCGGCCCCGGATGCTGCTGTCGAAGGCCGTGCTGCCGATGTGAATCTGCAAGCCGGAGAGAAGGCGCGGTTCGGTGTGGAAGGTGAGGACGACGTCGTGCCGGAGGAGTTCGCTCAGGCGCTGGCGCAGCCGATTCTGCTCGGCTGTCCCTAAGTCTTTGGCCGACGTGACCGACACCGCTTGTGTCCCTTTGGCCTGATCCGCCAGCGCGGCGAAGGCGTCGGCGATGTCCGGAAGATATCCGGCGCGGTTCTTCTTGATCAGTTGGCCCAGGAAGGCATCGACGACGGGCGGACAGCCGAGCTTCCGGCCGATGGCCGAAAGGACGGCCTGTTTTTCCTCCACGCCGAAGGCCGGCGACGCGAGGACATGCTTGAGCTGAGCCGAATCCGACAAAGCCTGTCCCAGGCCGATCAAGCCGGTCCGCGTTAGTGCAATGCGGTCGGCATCGAGCAGCTCAAGCAGAGCCTTGGCGTAGCGGCGGGCAACAGAACTCTTGATCACAGTCAATACCGGCGAAGTCCGCGATGAACAGGGAAAACTTTCGTGCGGTGGGCACGAGAAAAACGCGCCAACCTAGCATTCGACGGAGGGGCCTGTCAAGAACTCAGAGTCTGAAAGTCGAGAAAGTCTGAAAGTCGAACGGCCGGCGTTGGGAGCGTGATGACGTGCCAACTTTCAGGATTGAGGACTTTTTTGCTATTGAGGCTGGATGATCCCGCCTCCTAGCACCCGATCGCCATCGTAAAAGACGGCGGATTGGCCGGGGCTGAGGGCTCGTTGAGGGGTGAGAAAGCGGATCTGCAGGGTTTCGTCCGGCTGAGGCTGCAGCGTGGCCGGCGTGGCCGGCGTGGCATAGCGGACCTTGACGTCGGCCTGTACGGGCGCGGCCAGGAGCGACGCATCGAAGAGGTTGAGGTCTGTCACCGTGCAGTCCGACGCGAAGAGGTTTTCCTCGGACCCCAGGACGACCGTCTGGGTTTCCGGGACCACGCGTTGGACGTACAGGCGTTGACCCATCGCAATGCCCAGGCCGCGGCGTTGTCCCGGCGTGTAGTAGGCAATACCCTCGTGCCGGCCGAGCACATTGCCATCGTGATCCACAAAATTCCCCGGCCGCTTCGACTCCGGCGCTTCGGTTTCGAGAAAGGTCCGATAGTCTCCCTGCGAGACGAAACAAATCTCCTGGCTTTCCTTTAGTTCCTCGGCCGGCAAGTCCAGCGCTTCAGCCCTGGCCCAGACCTCAGCCTTTTGCATCGCTCCAACGGGGAACAGCAGTTTGGGGAGCCAGTCGGGGCTCAGGCGGTAGAGGAAATAGCTTTGGTCCTTACGGGGGTCGCAGGCTCGGTGCAGACTGGGGCGTCCATTCCGGTCCATGATCCTGGCATAGTGGCCGGTCGCCACGAAGTCCGCGCCCCGCTCTTCGGCAAGATGATAGAGAGAGCGGAGCTTGACGCGTTCGTTGCAGCGGACACAGGGATTTGGGGTCGTACCAGCCAGGTACCCGGTGAGGAAATCGTCGATGACTCCTGTTTGGAAGGGCGCTCTGGTGTCGATGACTTCGTGCGGGATGCCCAGCTGTTTGGCGACATATCTGGCGAGGCCGACCTTGCAACAGCCCCGTTCCTGCCAGCGCTTGGACACGGCGGCCGACTCATCCTCCGGTTCCCAGACTTGGAGGGTGACGCCGTGGACGTCGAAACCCTGTTCTACCAGGATGGCAGCGGCGACGGAGCTATCGACGCCGCCGCTCATCCCAAGGACAACCGTCGGCTTGGTCATGGGCAGGGATGGGAGACAACGCTCATGGCTGAAGGTCTTGGACGCGAACTTTTCCCCTATGGGCTGCCAGGTCGTGTACGTTCTCGCGATCCTGGCGTTCTTGGTCCACCCCTTTGCTGGCGCCCATGTCGCACATGCCGTGGAAATGGGCCCCTTCTTCCATGGAAAAGGACGGTGAATGGATATCGCCGATCAAGATGCCAGGCTTGAGAATCTGCACTTTTTCAAGGGCGGTGATATTGCCCTGTATCTTGCCGCTCGTGATCAGGGTTCCCGTGGTGACGAGGCCCTTGATGACCGCGTGCTCTCCGACGATCAAAATGCCTTTGGTATGGATTTCCCCTTCCAGGCGACCATCGATCCTGACAGTCCCATCGAAATTGACCACGCCTTTGAAGTCGACGCCCTTCCCGAGGAAGGTGAAGTTTTCTTCATCGGCCAGGCCGTTTTTCTTTTTTCCGTTGAGCCCCCACATAGGTTCCTCCTCCGGCGTTGGGTCCGCAAGGCGACGAACGATCGGCTGTACGGCCTTGCCTGCGGACCACGGTGCCATCCCCCGCTGCCTGAGCCGTCTTAGCGACAGGCTCCGGATAGCGGGTGGGCTTCTGAGCAGGTCCCTCTAGTTAGCCCGAGACGCGCTTAATGTTGCTGATCGGCGAGTTGATGGCACGCGGGAGCTCGCGGACGTCCGCACGAGCCATCTCGATGTTGCCATTGAACAGCACCCCTTCTTCCATGGAGAGCATCGGGGTCTTCACGGAACCGTTCAGGACCGCCGGAGACAGCAGCCGGATCTTTTCCTTTGCCACGATGTCGCCAGTGATCTTTCCCTTGCTAACGATCGTCCCCGCGCTCACCTTGGCGGTGATCACCGCATCTTCCCCGACCAGGAGAATGCCTTCCGTGTGGATCTCGCCGTCCAGTTGGCCGTCGATGCGAACCGTCCCGTTGTAGCTGATGACGCCCTTGAACTCGACCCCTCGCCCCACAAAGGCAATGACGTTGTCCGCATTTTCAACTCCGGCATTCGGAGACTCCTGGCCGTTCTCTTCCATGCCGTCCTCGCCAGCGGCGCCGGTGCTCTTCACGTCCGATTTGTCCTTGATCCACGCCATGACAGAACCTCCTCTTTGTTCGGGCAGTAAAATGGTTGATGACAGTTAGTCCGGGTTTGAGCGCGTAAGGAAAAGCATAATTGATGTTCTGGAGTAAGGCAAGAAATTCTCTTATTCCAGCAACAGCTCGACCAAGCGGTCCAGCTCGGTGGGCGTAAAGTAGTCGAGAACGATCTTGCCACCGCTCCGATTTTTGACGATGCTGACCCTTGTTCCAAGGCGCCGCTGCAGCTTTTCCTCCAGGTCCGGATAGGGTTTGGGGTGACGCGCTCCGCGTGGATTTTTTACGGAACGCGAATGACCCACAACAATCTTTTCGGCTTGGCGAACGGAAAGTTGAGCTTCTGCGATCTGCCGAGCGAATTTAATCTGCGCCTCCACCTTCGTCAGACCAAGGAGCACCTTTGCATGGCCGGTTGTCAAATGGCCAGACTCTACTAATTGTTGGACTTCGTTTGGTAAATTCATGAGTCTCACAATGTTGGCAACGGAGGAACGATCTTTTCCGATTCGCTGCGCCACAGTGTCCTGCGTAAAGCCGAACTCATTCAAGAGGCGATGATAGGCGCGAGCGGCTTCCATCGGATTCAAATCTTTGCGTTGCAGGTTTTCCACGAGCGCAAACTCCATGGCCTGCTCATCGCTTGAGTTTCGAACAATGGCCGGGATAGTTTGGAGGCCGGCTATTTTTGCTGCTCGGAGGCGACGTTCACCGGCGATGAGTTCAAATATCCCGTCACCTTTTCGGCGAACGAGAATAGGCTGTAAGAGCCCGTTTTGTTTTATAGATTCAGCCAATTCAGCAAGGGCAGGCTCTGCAAATTCTTTCCGAGGTTGATAACGGTTTGGGGTGATATGTTGGACTTCGAGGTGCTGCACGTCACCGGTGCCTTGGCCAGGAGTGGGCTTCGGTCCGCTTGATGGCAGCAACGCGTCCAGGCCCTTACCGAGCGCTCTTTTCTCCATGGTTGAGAAACTCCTTTGCTAGTTCGACGTAAGCCTGGGCCCCGGCCGATGCGGCGTTGTAGAGCAACACCGGCCGTCCGTAGCTAGGGGCTTCGGCCAAGGTCACGTTCCTTGGAATAACGCTCTCATAGACTTTCTCTTTAAAGTGCGCTCGGATTTCCTCGGCGACTTGACGAGCCAAACTGTTTCGCGAGTCGTACATTGTCAACAGAATGCCTTCCAGCTCAAGGTCGGGGTTCAAAGAGTCTTGGATCCGTTTGACATTTGTGATGAGTCGACCTAGCCCTTCCATTGCGTAATATTCACATTGGACCGGGATCAACACAGAAGATGCGGCTGTTAAAGCATTGATAGTCAAAAGACCAAGTGCTGGAGGACAATCTAAGATTATGAAATCATAATTGTTTTTTATATTTTCCAAGGTTGATTTCAAGACGGTTTCTCGATTTGGCGTTGAAACCAACTCAACTTCAGCTCCGACTAAGTCAGCATTGGATGGCATAACAGAAAGTCTTGTTATATTAGTGACTTGGATAACTTCAGTTGCTGGTTTTCCTCTCATGAGGCAGTCATAGACAGTAGAGGTTTCAGTTGTTTGGTCGATCCCTAATCCACTTGTTGCATTGGCCTGTGGATCCATATCAATTAAGAGGACGGATTGCTCATGAACTGCCAATGCGGCTGATAAATTGACAGAAGTCGTTGTTTTTCCTACACCACCCTTCTGGTTTGCCACTGCAATAATTCTTGCCATTGAGTAATCCTTATCTTTGGTGCTGCTATTGCTTCTCTGTGTTAGCTGGCAACGATTGTTCCACGTGGAACAGGACTATTCTTTTAGATAGAAAGAGCTAGCTCCAGGATCGACAATACTCTCTTCCCATACCCATAAGGTAGCTCGTAGGCAATTTCATTTTTGACTTGGAAGCCAAATAAATTTAAGCCAGCATCAAGTGGCTTTGCTCGACAGAGGATTAGCCGTCCGGAATGAGCGAGCAGTGGCCGAATGAATGGAATAACCTGATCGACATCGAGAGCTCGTGTAATGATATCAGTAAAGTGACCTTGATACTGTGGTTCTCTCGAACAATCTTCAATCCTCTTCGGGACGACGACTGCTTGGCTCAGGTTCAGCGTTCCAATGATATGTCGTAGGAAGGCGGTCTTTTTATTGCTCGGCTCAAGAAGCGTAAGATTCAACTCTGGATGGGTGATTTTCAATGGGAGACCAGGGAACCCAGCGCCTGCTCCGACATCCAGCAAGGAAGATGACTTGGACTGCCCCAGGGCCTGACCACAGGCAATAGAATCAACGAAGTGCTTCACGATAATTTCTCGGTCTTCTCGAATTGCCGTGAGATTAGTTTTTTTATTCCACGATATCAATTTTCTAAGATAAATGAGTAGTTCCAATATATTTTGATCCGTTAATGAAACGCCGACTTCGCGCGCACCGTCAAGCAGGAGTTTGCCTAGATCGTCCCTCTGTTCCACGTGGAACAGATACGATAAATCAGATTACGCGTCAAGCGCTATTTGCCGAACAGTGTATCAAGAAAAAAATGACGATGGGAGCGATAAAGTTCAGGAGGCAGCGGTGGAAGGATAGTCCTTTCGTCTGTCACGTTCCAGGGCTACCAGCAAAAGGGAGATGGCGGCCGGCGTTACACCGGAAATGCGGGACGCTTGGCCAACAGAGGCAGGTTTGACTCGGTTGAGTTTTTCAAGTACTTCCCGTGAAAATCCGGTGATCCCATCGTAATGAAATCCGGTCGGGATACGGCGGCTTTCAAGTTTTTTGAAATTGGCAACTTGCTGGAGTTGACGCTTGATATATCCTTCGTATTTGACAGTAATTTCAACGGCTTCAAATACTTTATCGTCAGATGGTCCACTTTCGCCAGTTATATCCAGTAGGTCTTGATAGGACAATTCCTGACGTCTTAACAATTGCGCTAGAGTGAAGTCCGGTGAAACGTTGTCCAGCGATTTTTCCACCAGCTTCTTACGGAACTCCTCCGACCACTTAGGCCTGGTTTTCTTTAAGCGGGTGACTTCTTGGTCAATAGAGGCCCGCTTGGCCTGAAACAGTGCATAAGTAGCGTCATGGATAAGGCCGAGTCGGTGGCCGATCTCCATCAACCTAATATCCGCATTATCGTGACGCAGGAGAAGACGGTACTCGGCCCGAGAGGTGAACATCCGGTAGGGTTCGAGGGCATCCTTGGTAATGAGGTCATCGATTAGCACGCCGATGTAGGCCTGCGAGCGATCCAAGATGAACGGCGATTCGCCGCGGATCTTCAAGACGGCATTGATGCCGGCCATGAGCCCCTGGGCAGCGGCTTCCTCATAGCCTGACGTGCCGTTGATTTGCCCGGCGTGATAGAGCCCCTCAACCAGCTTGGTTTCCAGCGTCGGGT
>JACQEY010000046.1 GCA_016200355.1 Nitrospirota bacterium | reverse complement strand
GCCCTTTCTGATCCAGTCCGGCTACTTGGAGCGGACCGCACGCGGCCGCCAGGCCACCAGGCTTACGTTCGAACACTTTGGAAAGACGAAAGATTTACTGACGTAGCCAAAACGCCATCAGTCATCAGCTTGCACAGTCAAAATCCTCTGCGAAGCGGCTCCGAGCTGAACGCTGAACGCTGAGAGCCCACAGCTCTTCCAATCCTTCAAATCCTATTGATAAATCTTGCAAAGCCAGTTTGCTTCCTGTACCATTTCCTGTCTGGCCGCAGGCAGGAATAGGCTGCGGCCAGCTGAACAATCTATGGCGAACCGGCAGGACATCCAGCAGTTCCGGAAGGAGATCGATCGGATCGACGACGAGATCCTGTGCCTGCTCAACGAGCGGTCCAAGTCCGTCATCGAAATCGGCAAACTGAAAAAGGAATCGGACAGCAACGCGAACCTGCATACGCCCGGTCGGGAAGCGGAAATTGTGAACCGCCTCATGGTCCAAAATCAGGGCCCGTTCCCCAACGAAGCGATCCGCCCGGTCTACCGGGAAATCATGTCCGCCTCCCTGTCGCTGGAAGGGCCTCAGAAAGTCGCCTACTTCGGGCCGGCCGCCACCTTTACGCACCTGGCCTGCATCAAGAAGTTCGGGGCCTCGGCCCAGTATGTCCCGGTCAACAGCATCAAGGATGTGTTCGACGAGGTGGAGCGGGGGCGGGCCAACTTCGGGGTGGTGCCGATCGAAAACTCGACCGAGGGCGTCGTCAACTACACCCTCGACATGTTCGTCGATTCCACTCTGCTGATCTATGGCGAGGTGCTACTGGAAGTGTCCCACAACTTGCTTTCGAAAACCGGGCGGCTCGAGGACATCACGAAAATCTATTCGCACCCGCAGCCGATCGCCCAGTGCCGTCACTGGCTGGAGACCAACCTGCCGCAGGTGCCGGTCTCGGAAGTGACCAGCACGGCCCGGGCGGCCGAAATCTGCGCCACCGATCCCACGGCGGCGGCCATTGCCTCGGAGTTGGCGGCGCAACTCTACGGCTTGAAGGTCATCAAGGCTCGGATCGAGGACAATGCCCACAACTTCACCCGCTTTTTGATCCTCTCGAAGAAGGCGCCGGAGCGGACCGGCAAAGACAAGACCTCGGTCATGATCTCGGTCAAGGACAAGGTCGGCGCGCTCTACGATCTGCTGAGGCCCTTTGCCTCGCACGGCCTCAACATGACTAAAATTGAATCCCGGCCGTCCCGCCGCAAGGCCTGGGAATACATCTTCTTTGTGGATGTCGAGGGACATGTCGAAGAGGAACCGGTGAAGAAGGCGCTGGAAGAGATCAAAGGTCGGTGCCTGTTTATGAAAATTCTGGGCTCATACCCGGCCCACAACTAGCAGGATGCTGAAAAAGGTCCCCAACTTTGTTCTCGGTTGCTCGACCCCTCAACGTACTTCTTCAGTACGCCTCTGGGCGTCGCTTCTTGCGGCCGCGTTGGACGGCCTTTTTGAGCATCCTGAAATACGGCGTT
>JACQEY010000044.1 GCA_016200355.1 Nitrospirota bacterium | reverse complement strand
GCAAGTCCAGCTCGTACCGCAGAACGAAGCGTTCAAATGGGATGTTGCCATGGTATCGTCAACACAAGCGGTTCAGCCAACGGCATCATCCCAGGACCAAGCCCTGTCTCGATCCAGTCCACCGCAAACCTCGGCTCCCTCTCCCCCCGTGCAGCAGACTATGCCGACGCAGACGTTCTCGTCGCCCCAGCCGCTCGCGCAACAGACTACTCCACCGATTTCAGAGCGAGCCACCACCCCGATGATGACTGAGCCTCCCTCACCGACCTCAACACAGCCGGCTGAGCCAATCAAACATGAGACTGTGGCACCGATGGCCGCCGAGCTCACATCCATTGTAAAACCGGCTGACGCACCAACAGCAGTCACTTCAGAATTTGATGCCCAGACGGTACCATCGAGCACGCTGTCCTCAATCATCGGACACACCCCACAACCTGATCAGGCCTCCCCGTCAACGCAAATGTCAGCCATCTCCCCGACACCACCAAACGCGCAGGCGAAGCGTGACTATGGCTGGCTCTCCGAAACGATTTTACACCGTGTGGAAGAATTGAAACGTTACCCCGTTTCAGCTCGTGTAGATCGGGCCGAAGGGAAAGCTCTGGTAAAAGCCGTGATCAATGAGGACGGGAGTCTAGGCGAGGTGGAAGTTGTTCAGAGTTCAGGATACCCTGCACTCGACAAGGCTGCTGTTGAAACCATGCGGCAAGCAGCCCCGTTCCATCTACCGCACCCGTTAGGACAACCACGCATGACGATCAAGATTCCCATGAGTTATCGATTGGACCGGTAACCCTCCGCTTCACGGTTTTCGGATCCGATTCCGTAACCCCGAGGATACGTGGACCGAACCTTCATGATCTACGATGATGGCCTCCACGTCCGGCAAGGTTTCGACAAGCTGCATTCCCACTTCAGCGCCCATAACAAATATCCCCGTGTCCAACCCATCTGCCCAGATACCTTCGCGGGCAATCACCGTGACACTCTGGCAGCGGCGAGCCGGTTGAAGCGTCTTTGGATCAAGAATATGATGATACCGGACACCGTCACGTTCGAAAAATCGTTCATAGTCGCCGGCCGTTGAAATCGCCTCATCTTCCAAGTCGATAAAGGCAAGAACCTCTCCCTCTTTGCGCGGATGTTGAATGCCGACGGGAAATTTCTTCCCCCCTGGCAACTGGCCGAACGTTTTAATATCCCCGGAGAGCGCCACGACTCCAGCCAACGCGCCGGCTCTCTTCATTGCCATCACCGCTTGATCCGCAGCGTAGCCTTTGCCGATTCCCCCTACATCGATCCGCATCCCTGCTTTCTCAAGAAAGATCGTCCGTTTCCGTGCGTCGACATGGACAGCCTGCAAGTCCACCAAAGGACGGAGAGCCTCCAGCTCAGACTCTGTCGGGATTCGTTGACCTTCAATCACATTCCAGGCATCCACCGCCGGGCCAATGGCAATATTGAGTCCACCCTCCGTCATTTCTGCAACCTGAATCGCACTTTGGACAACCGTCATCGTTTCAGGACTCACATGGACCGGCATCACGCCCGCCGAAATATTCACGCGAGAAAGTTCGCTCGTTGGAATCCAGGTGCTCATAAGCTCTTCCAAACGATGGATCTCCGCAAACCCAGCGGTCGCCGCAGCTTGCGCGATAGACTCATTCCGAGCTACTGCCGTAATCTTGACTACCGTACCCATTTGCATCTGAGCCCTGGTAACGACAGCCGATTCCTGGCCAGGGGATACCCCCACACAACCAGCGAAGGCGCTACACAACAGCGCCAGGAAGCATGTCTGGATGCGGAATAACTGATTGAACAGGTTGGAATGCACGCGTTCTCCTCTACCCATTTCCCCTACACCAAAGAGGCAACGAATTATAGGACAGGGCTGTGCGTAATACATCCCTTCCTCGATGAGTTGGGCACCATGATAAATCTTGACTTTCGAGCATCGATTGAGATATTAATAATCGTTCTCAATTTCATTTGAGCAGAGGAACCTCTCGCAATGGTCAGCGCGACACCTTCTAGCAATCACTCCGCCGACTGCGGCGAAACCCGCTGCAAGTGCGGTCAACTGATCGCCAAGGTGCGCGGACAAGGGTTAGAGCTCAAGTGCAAGCGCTGCAAACGCATTGTAGTCATCCCGTTTTCTTCGATCGAAGGATGGGGCTCCGTTGCATCATGATTCGTTATACGAAAGGAGGCACTCGAAACATCGACAGGCAGTTTCTTTGTGCGAACTATTCATTTTCTCAAGAAGGCCAGAGACCATTGAGTCCCGAGTCAGACCTCAACCATCTCACTCACCGTGGAGGACACCGATGAAGATCAGGTCAATCCTCGGGGCTCTTGTGATTGCAGCTTTACCGTTTACTTCGGTTTGGGCTGAGAACATGACCCCGGAGGACATTAAGAAGTTAGTGGATGAAGCCGTCACTAAGCGGCTGCAGGAACATGAACGACGTGAGGGCGCCATGGAAAAACGAGAAGGTACTGTCGTCCCCCAAAGCGAACCCGGTATCGGCCCCCTGCCTGAAGTTGGGAAAGAGCGGCGGACCGAGAGTCAGCCGGCTTTGTCCTTCGGTTCATCTGGTTCAGGCCGGCTAGTGTACGCCAAGCCGTTCGTGTCTGCGCCCAAAGCCATCGTCGGCGGCTACATGGACATTCAATACCGTTCCCAGAGGAAAGGTAGCATCGAAAATGGCTATGGAGGCGGCACGAATGGGTTCGATCAGCAACGGTTCGTCCCGTTTATCTATGCGGACATCACGGAGCATGTAAAGTTCGCTTCGGAAATTGAGATCGAACATGGCATTCGTGAGGATTCGACGCAAGGCACGGAGATTGGGCTGGAATTCGGTTTTATCGATTATCTGGTCAACGAACCATTTAATCTTCGCGCCGGAATTTTGCTGCTTCCGATCGGCAAGTTTAACCTGCTCCATGACTCCCCACTCAATGACTTGACCGATCGACCATTGGTCAGCCGACTCGTTATCCCCAGTACAGTATCTGAAACCGGAGCGGGATTTTACGGAACCTTTTATCCCGGAAGAACAAGCAAAATGGACTATGAGTTGTACGTCACGACAGGGCCTTGCGGGTATGATACCAATGGGACTCCCAGGGTGAACGAGCAAGACGGTACACGAGGATCCCGTCAACGGAAGTGCCCCTCAGACGATGGGTTGGATATCAACAACGGCAAGGCCGTCGTAGGACGCGTGGCCTTCAGTCCCATGCTCGGAGTCGAGGTCGCCGGGTCAAGCTACTACGGCAATTCCTCCATCAACGGTAACTACAACCCTCTCAGCATTACGGCCATAGACTGGACGCTCCAACGGGGTCCCTTCGAGGTCATTGGCGAAGCTGCCTGGGCCTATGCAAGAGGAAACTCGCGCGCCATTCACACAAACACAATCGCATTTTCCCCTGGATCCCTATTAACGGGAATCGGCGGGAATAGCGGCATCGGGATTCCACCACAGCGCATGAATGGCTTCTATATCCAGGGCAACTACCATTTCATGCCGGCGTTCTTGACCAAGCTTTCCCCGAAGCGGTTTGGCGAAGGATCGACGTTCACGGCTGTGATCCGGTACGACAAGGTGAACACTAACCTGGATAACAGCAATGGGACGGGTGGCTTCGGTAATCTGGAGCAAATTTCCGTTGCTCTCAACTATCGGCCCCTTGAAGATATGGTCTTCAAGATGAGCTATCAATATCAGCCTATGGCGTTTAATCCCAACACAAGTCAGCGAATCCATGACAGCGCGCTGGTGCTTTCAGCTGCGACATACTTCTAAACGAATACGGCGATCCCTCTCTCTGAAGGGAGGAACCGCCGCGGGTAAGAGAAAGCAGTGTGCATAATGCCTACACCTCGAATAGCCTTGGTAGTCCTCGCGCTCATCTCTGTCGGGTGCGCCGCTCTGAGCGGGAGCCGTGAGCAATACTTTGTATGCTCCTATGACAGCGTCTGGGACGCCGCGCTCGAGACCATGAAGGGACAATCCGTTTCGTCCTACGACAAAGAGAAGGGGCTGATCGAGACAAACTGGCTGGACGTCCTTCCAACCTCAGAACGGTCCTTCGGCATCTTTGGGCGGGAAGGCTTTGGCAACAACGAGCGCGCACGCATGACGGTGTCCGTCAAGCGAATGAATGACGTCGCCGCTGTGAGCATATTAGAAACCAGGCAACGGTGGCATTCACGCGGGGGGGTCACTTCGCAAGCCCTTAAATGGTGGCCCATAGAACCATCGGAAGATGCGACGAATGAGGTCGTTGATCGGCTCAACGCTAAGCTGAAAGTAAAGGGGTGTGCTCCCGCATGATATCTCGATGGTTCGTTCTCTTACTGGCGCTCTCCTTCGTCATGACTCCGGCCATGGTCCGGGCTGAACGGGTGTGGGACAGTGAGCTCAAGCGCTATCTGACGGAACAAGAAATGTCGATGGCCGAAGTCTATCTCACTGAGGAAGAAGCGCTCAAACTGATGTTTCCAAAGTCCGAGCACATCAAAAAGGAGCTTCTGAGAGTTTCCGCGGATAAAAAGATAGTGATAGAAGAGCGTATCGGCTGGAAATTCCCCGAAGATGTCTTTTAGGTCTACATTGGTGAGACCGGCACCCAGGTCGATGGCTACGCCCTCGTGCAGAATACCATCGGCAAACACAAACCGATGACCTATATGGTCGGGGTTGACGCGCGCGGACATGTCTCGAATGTAGAATTACTAGTCTTTCGCGAAGCACGCGGCAGTGAAGTGCGAACCAAGCGCTTTAACGTGCAGTACGAGGGTAAGACGGTGTTG
>JACQEY010000043.1 GCA_016200355.1 Nitrospirota bacterium | reverse complement strand
GTGCCGGTGCGCCGCCCAGGTCGCGTCGATATCGATCCTGAGGGGTCCGTCTTGGATACAGCCGACGTCTTGTTGGACTGGACTGAGTGTCCACGGGATTGTCAGGCGGTCTTGGAAAAATGAGGCTGGGACTGAGGTGCGGAGGATGGTGGTCATTCCGGGCACGAGAGCGCCCAGTGCATTGAGCACGGGCACCACTTGCGCCGCGTGACCGTAGCCATGTCCGGAGATGGCACACCAAATGCTGGGCAAGGCAAATAGTTTCCGACTAGCTGCTGGAGAATCCCGGCTCTATCGGGGCGATGTTGTATTGTAATTCGAGGTCGAACTCATCGATTAATTCATTTGCCGTGGCAGTGCCGAGATCTGACTTCACTTCGCTGATTACCAGATCGATTGCCACCCCGGCATGGGCTCCGTACTGCGTCATCGCCGATTCGATTCGCTGTCTGGCTTCCTCGATCTTCATGAGAGGCTCCTCTCTCCATCGCGATCCAATTCGTTATCTCAATGTGTGTAGTAATGCTTCCATCTCAGGGACCAAGTCGCCCCCTCCGCTGGAACGACCAGAGCGTGCAGCGTCGATGCCGGCTTGCAAGATCGGCTTGGCTTCGTCCTTCCGTCCTAAAGAGACTAAGGCGCGTCCGAGGCCCAGGTGCGATGCGACGTGGGTCGGATCCAGCTGCGTGGCGACGGTCAGATGCTCGACCGCTTCTTCAAGATGGCCGCCTTCCTGGATGAGTTTATTCCCGAGCCCGTAACGACCAAGAAAGCCCTTTGGGTTTTTGGCGACCATTTGCCGAAATGCATCAATGTCCATATGCAGCGCTCCCTCGCAGTGGGCTCACTATAGCATTGAGGGAACCGGGTCGGCCAGAGGTAGCTGAGGCAGGGGAGATTTCTTGTTTACGGTACTGGCGTGGTTGAGACGGGGACAGCGGAAAGAGAAGCAGGGGCGGGCAAGGGCTTCCGTGACTTCACAGTCACTGAGATGACGGGCGAGTCCGGTAGGGAGGCGCTGCTTGCCATATAGAAGTTGGTGTCTCGAATGAGCTGATCGATAAGATCGGTCAGGCAGGCTTCAGTGACCTGTCCCTTGAGTTCGCCGATCATCGTCGGCGAGGCGGCGAACACCGTATAGTGAGCCGTGCCTGCCGAACGTGCCTTATAACGCTTCACTTGGCCGTCCCAGCGTCCAAGTTCGAGACTAGCCTCCGCGGCATAGTCATAGCCAAGATCGATTACCGGCGAGAGGAGAAACATGGACGCTCCGATGAGAAACCCCTTCCAGGCTGTTTCTCCCGCATGAGAGTCGATCGTTTCATCAAAGGTGATCCGGGCGGTCACCACTTTATCGCCGAGCGGAGCAACATTTCCTCCGAGCGGGACGAGCGTCGAAAATAAACGTGTTTCATGCACGGTGTTCAAGATGCGATGTTCGACCTCGGTCGAAGGATTCTGGGGCGTACCATTCTGCGTCATGTGGAACCCATCCATCACGAGCGGAACCCGCTCATCGTTGAGGACGGACTGTGTGACTGGATTGTGCCGGCTGGTCGGTGAGGGGACGACGTCGATCCATCGCGTGGTGCACCCGACCGTCGTGGTGGTCGTCAACACAACGAGTCCCAGGATTGTCCAGTGAAAGAGATGCCGTGTCATGCTGCCCTTCTCCTTAAAAATAGAACGAAAACCCGCCATAGGGCAGGCTGGCATTGAGTCCGATGTTTGGGTATTGCGTACCGGCGTTGGAAATATGGTTAAAGCGATAGCCGATGTTGAGTGCGGCTTGGTCGGTCAGGAAATAGGAGACCCCGAATCCGGCCATCAAGACGAAGTTGAACTGGCTGGACTCTTCCGGGATTTTTCCGGCGAGATCGGTCCAAAAGGGGCCTCCGGCGAATTCCGCATAGGGTCGAATCCGGTCAATTGAGACGAAGGTGTATTTGATTTTCGGGGCGAAGCCGACACCGTGCGTGAGAATTGGTTCCTGAAATTGGATATAGACCATTTCGGCGCCGAGAGAGATCTGGCCCCGATACCAACTGTCGCCGATGGGATCGGTCAGCGTCATCATCCAGTAGGGCATGAAGGCCGGGCCTTGTTGCTTGGTCGTGTGGCCTGTCGTGAGTCGATGAGGGAGCAGGTAACCTGCATTGAGTCCGACTTCTTGAGTGCCGACGGAGATCTTGGGCGAGACTTCTGCGGCATGCAAAGCGGTCGTAGTCATGAGCGACCCGAGAGCCAATGTTGTAAGGATCCGAGCAAGAATTGGCATGCAACATCCACGTCAGTATCCTGTCGGTTATGTCACGGGGAAACTTGAAACAACAGGGTGACGCTTCAAAGATAGCAGAGGATTGGGCTCTGTCCAGAAATACACAGGTTGTAGCTTAGCGGAAAGTGAAAGAATGCTGGACAGTTGCGGGAGGCTGTTCGGTGGGCACGGAGCAAAGAGAGGCTAATTGGATTGCGTCAGTTTCGCAAGATAGGTTGAGTCGGCTTGTAGTTCCGGCAATTGGTATCGCTGGTCGAGAGAGACCACTCGTTCAAGACACCGTCGTGCTGACACGCGATCATGGCGGGTATCATACACCGTGGTGAGGAGCCGGAGCACTGCTGCTTCGGCTGGTTCGTTGCCGAGCTTGATGTAATGTTCTGAGGCGTTGTTGAGACAGCGTTCGGCTCTGGTCATGTCGCCTTGTTCAAGAAAGCATTTGCCGAGTTGACTATAGGTCACTGCGAGTCCTTCTTCATTCCCGACGATCCGGTGATGGTCGAGGGCCTGTTTAAACGACGTGACCGCCTGCTCCCACTGTCCCTCACGAGCCTCTTGCAACGCCAGATTGTTATGGAGAATACCGAGCGCGCGATCGTCTTTTAGGTCGCGCAGTAGATCCAATGCTTCGAGATAGTAGGGGCGGGCTTTCTCAGGATGATCGGCGCCGATGTGGAGATTGCCGAGGTTCACCAGCGTGTGCGCGATGGCGTGCTGATTGCGTTCCGTACGTTGGATTGCGAGGACTTCCCTATAGCAGGCTTCTGCGCGATCTAGGTCGCCCGAGAGTGCGCAGACGTTGCCCAGATTGCCCAGTGAATCGGAGAGGGCACGGGCATCCTCGGCCAGGCGATCATCCTCGACTGCCTGTTCATAGGCCACTCTGGCCTGCGTCAGCTGGCCGCGATGGAGAAAAATGCGTGCGCGATGTTTGTCGGCGTCGGCCATCTTCAATGCCGTAAGGGGTAAAGGGTGAGGCGTAAGGGGTAAAAGGTGAGGGATAGATAAGGAAATCTGGTGGTCCTGTCTGTTTCGATCACCTCACCCCTGACCCCTGACTCCTCACGGATGAATTAGTCTCCCCCCTTAGGTGTGTCTTTTCGAAACTCGACTAGAGTCTCATCCTCTTCATCGAGCCACAATCCATCTCGAAATGATCCGTAGAGCTCTGTGACGTAGTCGATATCGCGCTGGTCTTTCGCTTCACGAGAGACAAGATACGCTTCACAGAGTCTCAGACCTGTCTGAAAATGATGGGCAATGGTCTCTTCCGTCGCCTGTTGCCAAGTGATGAAGATACAGAAGGCCTGAAAGGAATGCGCGTTGGGATAGCGGATGGCGAGAGCGAGCAAGCTTTCATAGGCCTCGCGTGCCGTCGATCCAGCATTAGAGGAAAACGTGCCTTCAAGTTCTACGGCCGTATCCCAGTCGGAGCCAAGCTCAGACTCAGCTCGCCGGAATGTCTCTTGTGCGGCAAGCGCAGCGTCGAATTGCATGGTTAGGCCATCAGCTCTTCCTCAAACGCTTCCTGACCCAAGATGGATTCCTGCGACAATCTAACACAGCATGCACGCGAACCAGCGTTCCTTCCAAACTGTAGTAAATCGCAAATGGGAAACGCCTGGACAGGCAGCGGTGATAGGCATAGGTCACTGCGTGAACCCCTGCATACACAAGAAGTGAATCGATGTCCGAGAACAAGCAATCCAAGAAATAGGCGCCCAGTCCTGGTTCCTGGCTTTCGTAGAAGCGGAAACCCTGAATCAAATCCTCCTGAGCCTCGTCCAGGATTTCGATGTTCACGAGAGCTTGTTGCGGATGTCCGCTTTCGCGGTCTCCCAATCGATAAATCGAGACGTTCCGTCGGCGAGAAGCTGGCGGCGCTCATCGAGGATGTCTTTGTGCCAGGCAGGGGACTCAATGGCGCCCGGAGTGCGGGCAAGATCTTCCCACAACGATTCCATCGCAGAGAGCTTCTCGTGGAGACTCATGTCTTTGAGGGGAAGGTTGAACGGCATGGAGAAAGTATACCTCAGTGGTGGACGGATTCAAATGCCAAACTGACGGCTATTGTGCGGCAAGTGCAGCGTCGAATTGCATGGGTTCAGCTCTTAGACTTTGGATTAAGGAGGAATATATCGGTAGCAAGTGTGGCTAGGAGACTGTCCTCGGTGGCGAACAAAGAAAATGAGTTAATGTTCATATTGTGAAGTTTGGCGAGAAATTCCGACCGAGCCGAGATTGGAATGCTGATCTTCCACAGTAGGTCTTGGGCGATGACACTATTTCCAAATGCATCCTCATGTTTCGCGTATACACTGCTTTCCCCTGCCACCACTGCGCAGATTGTGTATGAACTCTGTTGAAGAAAATGACGTCGGTGGGCCCTTACATCCGGGTCTATTTCGTAGATTGCGGTTGCGAAGAAGGCGGCTACATATGGCGAAGCAGTCCAGTCGAGTAGTGGCGATGGGAAACCATGATGTCTTAGATAGATGAAATATTCGATGCCGTCACGGGGGATAATAGGCCTGCGGTTCGATTCCAACCATCCAGCATAGTCTTCCGAGGTCGGAATCACCCAAGATCGTTCGGTAAAGCTTTCTAAACGGGGTTTCGCCAGCTGTGTGAGCTTGAAATATTCGATCAAGCCGATCTGTTGGTTGATGGATCGATCGAGAGAGGTTTCTAGGTGCCAGCAAGAATTCGGTTGCCCCCGGTAGCGTAAATTCGAGACGACACTTCCAAATGACTGTTCTTGAAATTTCCGTCGCTGGCTTATTATCTGTCCAATGATCTTCTCAAAATCTTCCCAGGAGGGCGCAGTTATTTCTTTCATTCTATATCCCCGCTGCTGTTCTAGAGCAGAATTTAATCAGTGTAGCGGCGCTTGGCCAAAGTAATCAATCGGACTTATCTACGTTTACTTTCATCAACTCGGCTCTGTAGACTCCCTTTACTCACGATGAGTACAGAACAGTCATCTTCATCTACTCAGACAGATTCAACCTCGACCGATCCCATCGATCGTGTGATCCGCTATCACATCCAGACCAAGCATCATTTCAACCGCTATGCTCGTGCGCTTGGGTATCTGGATTGGGCAAATCAGCCGGATCCGTTTCGGCGGTTTGAAGGCGCACCGCTCGTTTCGCTGCCGCTGTTGCCACCGGATGAAGATCCGGTATCGCCTGCCTATGACGCCATCTACCAACCTGCGGCAGTCGCCTGCCAGCCTGTCAACGTGCGGACGCTTTCCAGATTTTTTGAATTCGCTCTGGCTCTGTCGGCATGGAAGAAGGCAGGGGAGTCGGAGTGGCCGTTGCGGAGTAATCCGTCATCCGGCAATTTGCATCCGACGGAGGGCTATCTGGTTGTACCGCAAATCGACGGACTCGATCTCAAACCCGGGCTCTATCATTACGCGCCGAAGGAGCATGGGTTGGAGTTGAGAGGGAAGTTTCCTGCCGATCAAGTTGCTCGGTTGCTGGCTCCGTTTCCTCCAGGGGCGCTTCTCTTCGGCCTGACCTCGGTTCACTGGCGGGAAGCCTGGAAATATGGGGAGCGGGCGTTTCGCTACTGCAACCATGATATCGGCCATGCGATCGGCACGGCGCGGATTGCGGCGGCGACGCTGGGCTGGAAAATGGTGCTACTCGATGGCCTATCGCAAGATATTACTTCGATGCTATTGGGTACCGATCGCGCGGGCGACTTTCAAGGCGTCGAACCAGAACATCCGGACTGCCTGGCTGTGATGTGGCCTGTTGAAGACGTGAGGGGTAATGAAGAAGTGAAGGGTAAGGAGTTAGGGGTAAGGGGTGCAAAAAATGAAATTCCGTTGTTCCTGGATCCAGCAATGGTAAAGGAACTTGCAGTTGGACCCTGGCATGGGAAGGCCAATCGGTTGAGTGGCGAGCATGGCGTGCGCTGGGACATTATTGATGAGGTGGCGGAGGCTTCGTGGAAAGTTCAGCCTCAGCAATTGATCGTTTCATTACAGGACTCCCACGTTCAGGAAACTCCTCACCCCTTACCCCTGGCCCCTCACCAGTTTTTGGCTGGCCAGATCATTCGCCAGCGGCGGAGTGCTGTCTCGTTCGATGGCAAGACCTCGATCTCCGCTGCGACGTTCTTCCGCATGATGCGGCTGGTGATGCCTCGTTCGGATCGGCCGCAATTGGAACGGCCGATGCCCTGGGATGTCTGGCCCTACGAGCCGGCAATTCACCTGTTAATATTCGTGCATCGAGTGGATGGCCTTACGCCAGGGCTCTATTTCCTGGCACGCGACCTAAAGAAGCTGACGTTCATTCAGGAATCCATGAGTCCAGAACTCACCTGGACTCCTGCGCCAGGTTGTCCTGAGGACCTGCCGCTCTACTGGCTGCTTGAGGGGGATGCGAAGAAACTGGCTGTGCAAGTGAGTTGCCATCAAGATATCGCCGGCGACAGCGCATTCTCGTTCGGCATGCTGGCCGAGTTTGAGGGGCGCTTGCGGGATGGCGGAGCCTGGTGGTATCCACGGCTGTTCTGGGAGTCTGGCCTATTGGGCCAGGTCCTGTATCTGGAAGCGGAGGCAGCGGGTGTGCGAGCGACTGGGATCGGATGTTTCTTTGACGACCCGGTGCATGAGGTCGTAACAATGAAGGGGCTGAGCCTTCAATCGCTCTATCACTTCACGATCGGCGGGCCGGTTGAGGATCGAAGATTAATGACGCTACCTCCCTATGGGCATGTGAAACGTGAGACGTGATGAGCAAGGGGTGAAAGGTATGATGTGGCATGTTCAAGATTAAGAAAAAAGTCACGGCGCCGAAGCTGCCGATTCTCTACAACATCATTGAGGACTACTCTGAGTTCGACGCACCGGGGAATGTGACGGCCTGCGCGATGACGCTCCAGGAAGATTTGGCCGCGCATGCCAGAGTCTTATCGGAAAGCTACGAGGTTCCCTTGGAGACGATGGTCAAGCTGCTGACGGAAGGCGGAGTCTATGTGTATCCACAGGTTGGCGGGATTCTGACGCGAGGATTGTTTGTCTGTCGGATCGATCCAACTGGAACAGTCCCGAAGCAGACTTGGACGTTGGATCTCATGCAGTTTGCCGAGGCGGAGCAATTGTCTCAGGCGCGAGGGATCCCCCTTGATGAGGTGGCGGCCATGGTGTTTCACCGGACACTGCCTGTGGAATTCACGACAAAGCTCGATCAGAAGAATCTCGGTATCGATTACCGCACGTTGGACCGTGCCGTGGCAAAGGGTGGAGATATTAAGTACATCGACTTCCGCAAGGATTGGTCCCCGCATTTCAAGCGACTCTGCATCATGCCAGACGGGCGATTGGTTGAGACGGGAGGAGTGGAGGAGTTTGCACAGCTCCATGGCATTACGTCGGCGCAGGCCAAGACGCTGGTCGAGCAGGGGGGGACACTGGAAGTGAACAGCGAGATCCTGGCTTGTCAGATTGTGAACGGTCAGCCGGCAGTGGCGAGGTTCAGCGCGAAGAACTATGCAAAGGCCAAGGAATTGGTCGCGACGCAAGGGCTCCATATCATGGATGCCTTGAGCAAAGTGGCGTACAGCGATCCTGTGATGATGCGTTCCTTGGCCAGGAAAGAACTCAGTGGAGGCCGATGAGTCCATTAAGGAGTGTGGCTATGATCCTATGGGTTGGGAGTGATATTCGGATTCTGTCGGGCTAACAAGGCGGTCTTCCTGAAGAGGGAAAAATGGACCCCCAGGAGCGTTCCAGTCACATTGGTAATGATGTCAAAGATTGAGGGGAAGCGGTTGTGGCAATAGACTTGATAGAATTCAATGCCGAGTGACAGCGTGCCACCGATTCCGGCAGCGAGAAGCCATTGTCGTGAAATGTTGGAAGAAGTGAGTAGACGGCTCAGAAAAAAGCCAAGAGGGAAAAAGAGCGCAGTATTTCCGACAAGGTCGATGAAGATGTCGAGAATGTATTGTGGTGAGCGAATATCTTCAGCAGTCGGAACCCACTTGATGTATTCCCAGTGAGCGTGACCCACAAAGTTTCTCAGTGGCAATACCCCCACCATAAGAATAAGCACGATCCAGAGGATAAGGCAGCTCAGGTCCATCGTTCTTGTGCGAGTATTCATTTCGAACATCGCGCTGTTCTTCCTGCCAGAATCATGACGACACGACGGGCCAATTGCCAGGCATTTGCATCTTCTGACCACAAGAATGAGGCAACTGGCTGTGAGCCGGCAAAGATGATGAGGCCGAATAAATTCGAGTAGTCGTTATTGCTACTTGGCGAGTTCTTCGTTGACGGCTTGGACGAATTTGTCGAGGTCGAAGGGTTTTTCGAAGACGCGGCGGGCGCCGAAGAGTTTTGCAACGTCGAGGAAGTTCTTATCCCCTTGCGCGCCGGTCATGGCGATGACTTTCGCATCGAGATATTCGCGCGTCAGTTGCAACGTGGTTTCGAGACCGTCGGTTCCCGGCATCAGAATGTCCATGAGGACTAGGTCTACTTTGTTTTGTTGGTAGAGAGTCAAGCCCTCCTGACCGTCGCGGGCTTCGAGCACGCGGTGGTTGGCTCTTTCAAGGACCTCCTTCAGGAGGTTCCGGATCGATTCTTCGTCGTCGATGATCAGGATCGTGGCCATTGTGTAAGAAGTGCTCCTAATGTTTTGAATCTTACCTATGTTGGATTCTCCTGTCTAGGAAGAAGTTGATAGGAGGTGAGGGTGATTAGCAGGCCGGTGAGGCTGGATCGAGCGGCTGTCTGCCAACGGAGCGGACGCAGGAGGGAAAAGATTCGCTATTGGATTCTCTTGGACCGATCGAGTCTAGGCCTATAGAGATCGAGTCGGATGAGACGGGATGGTGCGGATTATATTCACAGGAAGGGTTGACTGGCCCTGAGACTTTTGATACAAGCTCCACCACTGTCCTGACAGACTGCATTGCACTTTCTTCCGGAGCGGTTCTTTGCAGCATCCAGATTCCTGGTCTTGGACTCGCCGAGACTTCTTGAAAACATCCGTTGTCGGGCTTTTGTTACTCGGGAGCAGGCTGCTGCATCCCTCGGTCGCACGCGCGAACGAGCTTCCTGACGCCGAACTCACCTTCTTCAACGTGCATACGGACGAACGACTGCGAGTCCGCTATCGTGATGGCGCAGGGAACTATGACCTGACGGCGCTGGATGAGGTGAATCATATTCTGCGTTGCCATCACACAGGAGAAGTCGCCGCCATGGATGTGCAGTTGCTGGAGCACGTCAATCTCGTGCACAAAGCCGTCAATGGCTCCTGCGAGATCCACGTGATTTCCGGCTATCGGTCGCCTGAGTATAATGCGCAGCTTGTGAAGCGGAGCCGGCGAGTCGCGCAGCACAGCCTGCACATCCAGGGACAGGCGCTCGACTTTTATGTTCCCGGTGTCAAGCTTCGCGAGATTCGCCGTGCCGCGTTACGGTTGCAGTACGGTGGGGTGGGGTTTTATCCGCGTGCAAAGTTCATTCATCTCGATTCCGGTCCGTTCCGAACCTGGTAGCTCCCTCCTCGGCAAAAACCAGGTTTGCTTGGTTCATTTAGTTTATGTGGTTTGTTTTGTTTATCTCGTTTAGTTCGTTCAACCAAACAAACAAGACAGACCAGACAAACCAACCAACGCTCAGTCAGATTCGCTTGAGGAATAAGACCGACAGAGGCGGGAGTGTGACTGCGAGTGAATGGGGCATCCCGTGGGAGGGGACAGCGCTTGAGGGAAGTCCTCCCGTATTACCCACGTTACTTCCCCCGTAGGCCGAGGCATCGCTGTTCAAGAGCTCGCGATAGTAGCCTTCGCCAGGTACACCGACTCGATAGTTGTAGCGGGGAACAGGGGTGAAGTTGCACAAGCATAAGATCTGATTTTCTTGGTCCTTGGCTTTTCGGAGGAAGGCGACCACGGAATTGGCTGCATCGCAAAAATCGATCCACTGGAAACCTGTCCAGTCGTGGTCGAGTTCGTGTAGCGCCGGCTCTTGACGGTAGAGGCGGTTTAGGTCTTGTACAAGCCGCTGTAGTCCCGCGTGCCGCTCGAAGTCGCAGAGATGCCATTCCAGACTCGTGTCGTGATTCCACTCGCACCATTGTCCAAACTCCCCACCCATGAACAGCATTTTCTTGCCGGGATGCGCATACATGAATCCGTAGAGGGAACGGAGGTTGGCAAAGCGTTGCCACTCGTCGCCCGGCATTTTATCGAGCAGCGACCGTTTCCCATGCACCACTTCATCGTGTGAGAGCACCAGAACGAAGTTTTCATTGAAGGCATAGAGGAGCCCAAACGTAATCTGATTCTGGTGAAAGCGGCGGTGGACGGGATCGTGGCTGAAGTATCCCAACATGTCGTGCATCCAGCCCATATTCCATTTGAACGTGAAGCCCAATCCTCCTGCATAGGTGGGACGTGAGACTCCCGACCAGGACGTGGACTCCTCGGCGATGGTTATTGCGCCAGGAAAATCACGGTGGACAATGACATTCAAGTCTTTCAGCAGCGTGACGGCGCCGATATTTTCGTGCCCGCCGAACCGATTGGGAATCCACTCACCTTCTTTCCGTCCGTAATCAAGATAGAGCATCGAGGCGACGGCATCCACGCGCAAGCCGTCGATATGGTAACGATCCAGCCAATAGAGCCCGCTGTTCAGCAGGAAGTTCCGGACCTCGACACGATCGTAGTTGAATATGCGGCTGTGCCAGTCCGGATGGTAGCCGAGCCGTGGATCGGCATGATCGTAGAGATGGGTGCCGTCGAACTGGGCAAGCCCATGCGGATCGTCTGGAAAGTGCGCGGGGGTCCAGTCCATCAGCACACCGATTCCGGCCTGATGAGCCGTATCGACGAAGGCCATAAAGTCTTCAGGAGATCCGTGGCGGCTGGTGGCGGCGAAGTAACCGGTAGTCTGATAACCCCAGGATCCATCGAAAGGGTGCTCAGTGATCGGCAAAAGTTCCATATGGGTATAGCCCATATTCTTCACGTAGGGGATGAGCTTTATGGCAAGGTCTGAGTAGGTCAGCCAGCGGTTTCCTTCCTCAGGGACACGCATCCAAGAGCCAAGGTGGACCTCATAGATTGAGAGGGGCGTGGCGAGCGGGTCTTGCTGTGCCCGCGCCGTCATCCAGGACTGGTCCTTCCAGGGATAGGAAGACAATTCACGGACGATCGAGGCGGTCTTGGGGCGCAGTTCCGATGCGGCCGCATAGGGGTCGGCTTTGAGAAGCGGTGCGTCGTGATGGCGTGAGCGAATTTCATATTTATAGAGCGTGCCGTCTGTGAGTTCTGGAATGAAGAGTTCCCAAAGGCCGGTCGCTCCGCGGTTTGTCATGGGATGGCGGCGTCCATCCCATGCATTGAAGTCGCCCACGACACTCACTCGCGCAGCGTTTGGCGCCCAGATGACAAAATGGACTCCGGCGACACCCTGCACTGTTCGGAGATGGGCGCCCATCGTCTCATAGGCTTTGAAGAAGGTTCCCTCAGCGAAGAGATGCAGTTCAAAGTCAGTGAGGAGAGGTAGGAAGGCATAGGGATCGTGCCGTTCCAAAACCTGTCCTGCGTGGTTAGTTATGCGGAGACGATAGGGGTTGGATCCGAGTGGCATCAGAACGACCGCTTCGAACAGACCAGCTTCGTGGAGGCGCGTCATGGGAATGGGCTGTCGACCTCGCTCACTGAGGAGAAGAACAACATTGCTGGCTTCCGGCAAGAAACACCGAATCGCAACGGTAGGTGAACTGCCCTGGGCCATCGGATGGGCGCCAAGAATTGCGAGGGGATTCCAGTGGTGACCCTGGACAAGTTGTTCGAGTTGATCGAGCGGCACGTCTGACATGTGAGGAGTCCCCTCAGTGTATAGCCGCATCGTAAGGGGGACGAGTGAGGAATGGAAGAGGAAAACGTTTTGAGATGTCAGCCCTCAGAACTTACCGTCGCTTGCTGCATCCACGAAGGCCTATTGTAGTTCGGTTGAAAGCCGCCCATCGTGAAGCGGAAATGTTCTGAAGCACAACCGCGTCACATGGGCTGATCAGCGGCGTCTCCACCAGTCGTCCGTAAAATGTGCGGAGGTAGAC
The DNA here is from genome assembly GCA_016200355.1 of Nitrospirota bacterium. GTDB lineage: Bacteria > Nitrospirota > Nitrospiria > Nitrospirales > Nitrospiraceae > Palsa-1315. Next base: position 4,985 of record JACQEY010000043.1, on the reverse strand, counting down.
CGGAACCTCATGCCGCGAATACGTGTTGCCTGACTCGATATCAAGTGGCAGCGCTTCGAGTTGCCTCAGATTTGCGCACATGCGCAGATCTGATCACACCGCTTTGGAGGACAATCTCGCAAATGTGATCGAGACGTTCGATATGTTCATAGGCGGCCCATGGATCCGTCGCGACCGCACAGACGCCATGGTTAGCCTGCCCCACGATATCGAAGGTCAGCGTCCCATCCTTGCCGACACCGAAACATTCAGCCGTCGCATCCGCCAGTTCACGTGACAAGGCCGGCAACGCCGACACCGTCGGTCCCACTCGGCTATAGCGCGAGATTTCCGGGAACTCTGCGCTGATAGCCTGCAAGTCGATGCCGGCATAGATGGCGGCCACGATGTGGGTGGCGTGGACATGCACGACCGTTCTGGTTTTACTTCCATCGCGCTGCAAGTTCCAGTGCATCCAGAGTTCTCCGGACGGGTGCTGGCCCTCGCGGACCTTGGGCATCAGTTCACCCGTCAGCGGCTCTTTCACAATCTCTACCCTCACGATATGCTCCGGATGCACAATGGTCTTTCGCCAGCCAGCGGGGGTAATGTAGAGATACTTTCCCTCGCGCTTCCGCATGCTGATGTTCCCGTCTCTTGTCGTAATCCAGCCGCGCTCATATACGCGCCGCATCACATCGCCGATCGCTGTCAGCATGCTTCCTCCTCAGGCATTTGTGCGGCAGGGTGTGGAATGATATCAACCCCGTTCCTGCCGTGACTTTTGACACGATAAAGAGCGTAGTCGGCCATCTTGCGTAAAAGATCCGAGTTCAATGGGTGCTCGGATGACCAGACCGTTGCTCCGATGCTCACCGTAATGGCAAGCGGCCCGCTCGGTGTAGCAAATGGCAGGTCGCTGATGGACGACCGAAAGCGTTCAGCGCACTCTCGTAATGCGTCCAGGTCACAATTGGGAACAACGATCAAGAACTCTTCTCCACCTATGCGCCCGACGTGATCGTAGCGGCGCGCGGTTTCGCAGAAGCGCGTTGCGGTTTCTCGAAGGACGACATCGCCCACGAGATGTCCATAGGTATCATTGACCTGTTTGAAATGGTCGAGGTCGGCGATAAGAACCGCAAGCGGTTGACCGCTTCGTTCAGCTCGCGATAGCTCCTGCGTTAAAACCGTGAGCGTCGTCGAATGATTGAGCAGCCCGGTCAAGGAGTCGCGGCTGGCCTGTTCCTTGGAATCGTGGAGGAGTTGCAGATTTTGAATGGCGGTACCAGCCTGAGAGGCAAGGGTCAGCACGACCTGTTCGTCCAGTTCGCTGAAGTCGTCAGCGAGGCCGTGCGGCATCGCTTTGTTGGCGAGAGACAGGTGGCCGAATAATTGGTCATGGCATCGAATCGGCACGCCGAGAAACGATGTCATGGGGTCATGATCTGCGGGAAGTCCGAGAGCGGACCAGTGTGCTGTGAGATGAGCCAGGCGGAGGACACCGTTCCCTTGTCGAAGAAATTCCCTCCCTACCCGATCGAGTAGAAGCAGCCGAATGGCGCGGGCCGCAGCATCATCAACCCCGTCGGTCAAGAATTGTATCGCTGTATGCGCGGTACCACCGTTGACCCATAAGGCCGCGTAGCGCGCGCCGGTGTTCTCCTTCGCGAGATGGAGGAGCTGTCGAAGCAATCTATCGATGTCTTGCTGGGCAGCCAGCCTCTCTGCGGACTCAACCAACCCATGGAGGGCTTCCGTCCGTTTCTTGAGTGCCATTTCTGCATCGGCCGCTCGTTGGAATTCATGTTTCGTGGTGTACCATTCTTCGTGAAGGGTCTTGAGCATTCCCAGCACAAGACCGAGCAAGGGAAGGAGAATCAGAATGGCCAGAACCAACAATTCCCAGAGAAACGATCGAAGGGGGGTAAGGATATTGTTCCGGTCTACACGAAGTAAGATGCCCCAACGCTGGGTCGGGTCGGCATGGGCGATGGTGACTTGTGCATAGGCGGTGATGACAGAGGTTCCGCGGCGAAGATGCGTTTCCTCGATAAAACCTCGCTTGTACATACCCACCAGCGTTGCCGAAGGGAGACCGAGTTGTTGGAGGTTGCCGCCTCTTTGTAACGTCGAGTCGGCGATCAGGGCTCCCTTCTCGTTGATGACTTGATATTCAACATGCGACATTTCTGTCCATTCGGAGTCCTTGAGCCGCTGTATCGTATCGTCAAGGATGTCCATCAAAGAGGGAACGCCCACAACCGCCGCAATCGCGCCGAGAAATTGTCCGTCGAGACTGCGCAGGGGAGCAATCACAGTGATTGCCAAGGCCCCGTTGGATTGCTCACTCACCTGCGCATCTAGAATCCTGGCGTCGGTGAAGGTGCGCGCCTGTTGAAACCAAAGACGCTGGATCTGATTTGAAGAGGTGCTCGATGGATCTGTTGCCGCAACGATTCTTCCATGTGAGTCGGTGACGCCAATCCATTGATAGGCCGGGTAGACGTGCGCAAGCTCGCGGAGATATCTCGTCAGTGCCGCAGGGTCTTGACCTTGGGCCATCGGAGTCGTGGAGAGCAGCTGGATGTCACGGTATCGCTCCAGGATCATCATGTCCAATTTCCCGGCGGCATTCGTGGCTGCTTGTACCAGACGCTGGCCACTGGATTGGATTAATCCCTGCTGCACGGTGTAAGCGGTCCATCCCAGGCAGAGGAGCGTCACCAGTGCAATGACGGCGGCCACGGAGATAATCCACCTGGTGGGATGACTGCTCATCCACATAGGGAATCGGTCTGTCGTGATCGAGATGAATGACGGCGTACTCACGGAAGCTGGTGGAACCCTGGCAGGGTCAGGGGCGGCGGCACTGTGCGGTTGGCTTTCCATCCAAGTCAAGCGGTGTGATATTGAGAGATGCTCTTTGTATGGCTGCGCTCATCATAAAGCAAGGAAGAGGTAACGCAAGAAAAGTGACTATTTATGCTGTGATCACATTGCCCTAATCGCTTCAACAGACAACAAGAACCGAGAGGACAAGGTCTTGCGGGGCGACAAGAAAGAGGTGTCTCTTGTCTCGTGTTTCACGCGTCACGAACGTTCTCACCGAGATGTATTTGCGGCAGGTCATCGGGCGATTCGTCCAGATACAGGAGGGCTGCTAATTCATGACAAGAAGGACAAATGCGGGGCCAACATCGCATTCTCGTCAGCCCCGTGGCGCGAAAGGTCGGCAGCGATCATTGCCAGCTCAATGAGAACTCATCAAGCGAATCGGCGGACAGGTCGATCAAGCGACCGTCGCGCAACTAGCCCGCAGCATTGCGCTGCAGGAAAAATGGTGGGTACTTAGGCCTTGACGGTGGTGGAGCGTAACAGGATGCCCTAAATGCCCGCCAGCAGAAGAAGCCCGTTCTTTGGTTTGTTTGGTTGAACAAGACGAACTAGATGAACCAAACAAACCAGATGAACCGGATCAACCCATCCCAGCCGTCTCACTCGGCTATTCGCCCACAACGTGTTCCTAGTCTCAAACCAGACAAGTCTTACCCTGAGAAACCGATGTGCAGGCCGTCTGGAGCAGGCGGAGCTTTCAGAGGCGGCGGCGGGGGAGATCCGTCGGGTATGAAGGTCGTGAGGTTGCTCATGTCCGACTCATGATTGGCAAAATCATAGGCCGTAATGAAGTAATACTGAATCTCTGCCGGCGTTCCGATATTGAAATGCGTCACCTTTCCCAACGTGGCGAGAGGAGATGCCTTGCCAGACGCGCGCGTGCAGGGTTGATGAGTACAGTGATAGATGCGATATCCTGCCAGGTTCGGTTCACTGTTGGCATTCCACGTCAACGTGGCACCCCAGGCAGTACTTGACCACAACACAAGAACACCAGCGAAGGCTTTTACCCAGTTCATACAGATCCTCCTATATGTTCTCTCCGGCAGCAGGCACACCATTCCCAGAGAAGCCAACTTCTCATGTGCGGTTAGCTATGTCGGATTGCTCAACGGACTTGGTCATCCGAGGAGAAACCGAAGAGAGAATATTTCACCCCTTCACGGTGGTAGCTACGCAAGGCGTGTGCCACTCAAGATAAAAAGTGGTCAGGATGAAAATGCCAAAAATATTATCAATTGCGGGCGTGCGTACTGGTGGCGTGCGGGGAGACTGTAGAGGATCGCGGAGGATCGCCGGGCCCATCCTAGCGTTTCTGGGAGGATAGATGATGCAGTCGTTTGACTACAGATACGACAGTGAAGAATGATGCCTGTGCCACAGACCGTGGCGTGTGAAGCGCGAGACGCGAGCGATACGTGATGAGCGTGAAAGGCGGATGGGCGAGAGCGTCATGTCCTGCATGAGCCCATGCAGGACGTTTTGGGCTCGACGTTTCGGAAGCTTCGAATTTCGGACCTCGAACCCTCGTTCGGCTCGGTCGTTCAGCAGTCTCGCCCGGCTGTCTTGCTCGTTAGGCGTTCCTGGTCTCAACATCCAACAGGTCTTACTGTACAGTGATGCATGGCCTGCCTGGAGTCAGCGGGGCTGCATGCGAAGGTAGCGGTGGTGCTGGGCACCCTCCAGCACGGTGACGCTGTCCCGCCCGATCTCAGTCGTGGTGCCTTGCAGGTAAAACACGAATTCAACCGTATCCGTATGTGGGCCCGTGCCGAGCGACCCCGTCGTTCCGTGTTAGGTGCCTTCCTTCACAGTGATGCTGGCCCGTCCGATCTCGGACGTGGTGCCTTGCAGGTAAAACACGAATTCAACCGTATGGGTGCCCTTGCCATGCAAATTCGGAAAGAGGTCATAGGGCGCGTCGTTTTCGGTATGATGTTTGACCCCATCCAAGCGCACATCCGCCATGACATTCTGTGTGCTGGTCGTGGTAGCGGTCACACCCCACGGGCCTGTGGCCGGATTGCCCACGACCTTCAGACTCACTGGCCCCGTAGGGGGAGCAGACGGCGCTGGACTCCCTTCCATCACAGTGATGCTGGCCCGCC
>JACQEY010000040.1 GCA_016200355.1 Nitrospirota bacterium | reverse complement strand
TTGCCGTGATCGACATGGCCCATGATCGTCACGACCGCTGGCCGCGGCTCAAGGTGGACATCCTCCTCCGTTTGTACCGCCAAATCCAGCAACTCTTCTCCGGCTTTCTCCATCGACACATCGATCTTGATCCCGTTCTCCTCCGCAATGATCGCGGCTGCATCAACGTTCATGGTCTGATTGAATGTGAGCATCTGGCCCATATCCATCAGCTTGCGCATGATGTCGGCCGGGCGCTGGCCGATCAGCTCCGCAAACTCCTTCACCGTCATGCCGGGCACAATCTTGAAGCTCTTCCTCCTTGGCTTGGTCACTTCCCCCGGCGTACTGTGATGTACGTGCTTGCTGCGGTCGTCACGGCGCTGCTGAACCGGAATGGCACGAAGATCCTGCCAGCGAGCCGCATCTTCATGAAGCCGGAGCTCTTCTTCTTCCCGCGTACGGCCCGGCTTACGAGCTTTCTTCCCCTTCTCTTTCAGACCCTCGGCTTGCATCTCTTCAAGGGAGGGGACTTTCTTTTTTCCTGGCACATCGACGCTCGGTGCAGCAGGGAGCTTGACGGCAGCCGTAGGAGCAGGAGCGGGCGTGGTCCCTATGGAATGCGGCTGGTCGGGCGTCACCGTCAGGTCAACATGCGCAACGGTTGGAATCTCAACTTGCGGATGCGCCGGCGACGGCGGGCTCACCATGAGGGTATCAATGAGCGCTCCGCTTTTGCCGGCCGATTCAACCGGGGACAGGGAGACGGCCTCTTCTACTGGAGCGTCATCGGCTCTCTTGCGCTTGATCAGAATGCGGCGCTTGTCGGACTTGGAAGACTCCTCAGCCGCTGGAGCTGCATGGGACGATCCAGCCCTCGTTCCCGCTGCATGATCGGACACCAGACCGACCTTGCTCCGCTCACCCCTGCCAGCATCGGCATCCCGGCCCGATGCCTTGAGCTTCGGGCCGAGCTTCTCCAAGACCTTCTGCACTACGTCGTCATCCAATACGCTACTATGCGATGCAACGGTGATTCCCATCCGCTTCAATTCCGGAATGAGGTCACGGTTTTCCATCCCGAGTTGCTTAGCCAATACATACACACGCATGAGAAATCGACACCTACTCCTCTGTGTCCGGTTTATCCGGCTCCGACTCTGCCCGGGCTTTTAATTCCTGCTCTCGGGCTTCTTCTTGCTGATGCAGCGCTTCCGTTTCCTCCGCCAACGCTGCTTTGATTTCTTTATCCCGTTCAGCCTTTTCCTTTTCGTATTCCGTCGCGCTGATAATGTCGATCTTCCAGCCGGTCAGACGAGCGGCCAGCCGCACATTCTGGCCATTCTTCCCGATCGCTAACGACAGCTGGGAATCTGCGACGACGACCAACGCTGACTTCTTTTCCTCATCGACGCCGACCTTCTCGATGCTTGCAGGATTTAACGCCTCGGCGATGAAAACACGCGGGTCGGAGGTCCAGGTAATGATGTCGATTTTCTCTCCACGCAGCTCGCGGACCACCGCTTGAACCCGCGACCCCTTGATTCCCACACAGGCCCCGACCGGATCAACTGCCTTCTCACGAGACGTCACGGCAATCTTGGTTCGATCGCCGGGCTCCCGCACGATGGACTTGATCTCCACGATTTTCTCGAGCACCTCGGGCACTTCTAACTCGAAGAGCTTCGCCACAAACTGGGGATGGCTCCGCGTCAAAATGACCTGGACATCTTTCGGAGTCCGGCGCACTTCCAAGAGCATGGCCTTCACCCGATCACCACCGCGATAGGTTTCCCGCGGAATCTGCTCCTGAATCGGCAGTACCGCCTCCGTCTTGCCTAGATCCACCAGATAGTTCCGGCGCTCCACCCCGAGAATGATGCCGTTGACCAGATCTCCTTGCCGCGTGGAGTATTCTTTTTGAACCGCCTCCCATTCAGCCTCCCGGACCTTTTGGAAGATGACTTGCTTGGCAGTCTGGGCAGCAATCCGACCCAAATCGCTCATCTCGATGACCGATCCGATTTCATCACCGACCTCAGCCTCACTGTCAAACTGGCGAGCTTCCTGAAGCGAGACTTCGGTTTTGGGATTGGCGACCGCATCGACGATGGTCTTCTTCGATACGACGGAGATCTCACCGGTTTTAGAGTCGATCTCGACTTGAATGTTCTCAGCCTGCCCGAAACGTTTCTTGGCAGCCATTTGAAGGGCAGCTTCGATCGCCCCGATCACCCGGCTCTTGTCGATGCCCTTTTGCCGGCCAAGCTCATCGATGACTGAAATCAATTCTCGATTCATAGCTCACTCTCCGTCGATTGTCTCTGCAGCCACATGCCACGTCGATCGATTTCGATACGGCCTAAAACGTGACGACGCGCCGTGTTTCAGCAATTGAGTCGAACTCAAGGACGAGCATTTGCTCGGAACGTTGATCGCTCACCTTAACCGTGACTCCCTGTTCATTCACCTCCGTCAGCACTCCGACCACACGCCACTGTCCGTCGATCGGTTGCCTGAGCTTCACGCTCACTGGCTTCCCTAATGCCCGGCGATAATCCTGAATCCGTTTGAAGGCCCGATCCAGACCCGGCGAGGAAACTTCCAACGTATAGGCATGGGGGAACGGATCAGCCACATCCAAGGCTGGACCGATCGCGAGGTGTGCGCGCCCGCAATCGTCTACCGTGACGCCGCCTGGCTTATCAACATACACACGAACGACTAACCGCGCACCCTGCCCCCCACACACGACCTCGACCAATTCTAAGCCCAATGCCCAGAGGATGGGTGACACCACCTCGCTGATGCGATCAACGACCGGTCGGGACTCCTTCACCGACACCCCTAGCCCCGTATCTTTGGATGGCCCATTCAAGAGTTCAAACAAAAAAGTGGGCCTGAGCCCACTTCCAGTTCGCGGACCATAGCATGCCACCTATGCCAAAGCAAGAGGCTAGCCGACCAGACTCGTGAAGCTCGCGGCGAGTCGTTGGGTGATCGGGCCAGGCCGTCCATCTCCAATGATTTTCCCATCTATACGGATGACGGCCAAGACCTCGACTGTGGTCCCTGTGAGAAATACTTCGTCAGACTCATGGAGATCTGCCTGCGAGACAAAGCGTTCCTGAATCGGCAAGCCCTCGCTCAGAGCCAAATCCAACACAACGGCCCTTGTGACCCCGGACAGAATGCGCGGCCCTTCGGGAGCCGTCACCACCGTTCCCCTCTGGACCACCATCACGTTACTGACCGCCCCTTCAGTGACCAATCCCGCGTTGACTAAAATGGCCTCGAAGACCTGGGCCTGTTTGACCTTCTGGCGGGCGAGCACATTGGCCAACAGATTCACGCTCTTGATGTCACAGCGCCCCCATCGAATATCCTCTGTCGTCATCGCTTCCACACCGGTCGCTTGTATCGACCGGTCGAGCGGATGGAACTCACGAACCGTCATGACGACCGTCGGCGTTGCGTCATCCGAGTAGGCGTGATCACGGGGAGCGACACCCCTGGTGATCTGAATATAGACCTTGGCTTCAGGATAGGCGGCCCGCTTGATCCCTTCCAGAACATGGTGTGTCCACTCGGCGCGGGAATACGGCTGCGTCAGTTCAAGCGCTGCGGCGCTACGATCCAATCGGGCCAGATGGGCATCGAGTGAGAATGGACGCCCCTTGTACGTGCGGATGACTTCATAGATGCCGTCGCCAAACTGAAAGCCTCGATCTTCGATCGAGACTTTCGCCTCGGTGAGCGGCACGAACGCTCCATTGATGAAAGCCACGTTCGGCACAGTTACGCACTTCTCCGAGACGAGGCATCAGAGGCAATCACGTCAAAAACGCGCCGATCTTCGGCGGTGAATTTCCACCCCATGCGTTTTTCAAACAGCACCCGATGGGTTCCCGGCTTAACCGCTTTAAACTCGAACGTCCGCTGCCCATTATCGACCGCATTATTCCCTGCGATGCGAAGATAGTCGTCGGCCAACAACTCGAGACCCGTAGGGTCATACGTCGGAACCCAAAGTTCCCCCCGCGTTCTGTCTTCCCAGAGATGAATCTGTATGGGATGCTCAAGGGTCGTCTCAATGACCTTGGTCCCATCCGAACGTGTGACGCTATCATGGTCGTGACTAGGTGTCATACTCATCGTTCTTGACGCGAGAACCCGCTCTTTACGACATGGCAGTTCATGCTATGACTTTCGCCGAGGCCCGACAAAAATCTCCGCTCCTTCCACCTGCACATCGTAACTCCCTACACAATATCCACCGCCGTCCGTCCCTCGCCCGTTCCGAACATCGAATGCCAAATCGTGCCATGGACAGGCTACGACAAAGCCCTTCACGCGCCCTTCACACAAAGGACCGCCTTCGTGGGGACAAAGATTATGAATCGCAAAATACGTTCCCTCAATATTGAAGAGCGCGATCTCCCGATTATTCACCATGACGGCTTTTGATTTCCCAGGTGGCAGCTCAGCGACCAAGGCAACAGATTGAAACCCCTCTAGCATGCTGCACCGACTCCTCTTCCCATGCGTCCCAGTAAATCTCCCGCACGCATTACATCCGAAGCGTATATTTCAACTCCAGCCCGATGGTGACCCCTTCCCGCTTGATGAAACCCGCTTCTGTTTGAATCGCATAGCGGACCGCTTCGGGAGAGGAACTATACTTGGGACAATCAGCCTCCAGGCAGGGAGCGACATTTTCTTTCAACCCAACAATATGATGGCTTTCATCAACCCAGATCATGTCTACCGGAAATCGATACTCTTTCGTCCAGAGGTGATTCTGTCCGGTCGACTCGAAGATATACAGCAATCCACCATTCGCCGGCAACGCCTCTCGAAAGGCAAGACCGACAAGCAACTTCTCCGGCGTATCCGCCACTTCCGCCTCGAGCTCACGACCGTTGGGAAAGGAGACGACAATGATGGTCTCCTCTTTTCGATCGATGAGAAAGAACGACGCGCTCATCAAGAAGATCGCCATGAGAGCGAGCGTGACGATGCGTTTCTTTTTCAGCCCCCGATCACTTGTCGGCACGGTAGCCATAGAGATTCGCCGTCACGACTCGTCACAAACCCCTGAGCCCAAAGGCCCATGAACACAGGGAATCTAGGCCTTCTGAACACATGCCACTCTGTTGACTTGGAAAAGAGCGGCAGACTAGAATGACTGCCACGTCGCGGTACCCATAATGGTCGTGGCGAGGCAAACTTGTCAACCGTGCGGTCTCTATCGCAGTGAGAAGGAGGCGAGGGTCATGGCGTTGCTGATTACCGATGAGTGTATCTCCTGTGG
>JACQEY010000036.1 GCA_016200355.1 Nitrospirota bacterium | reverse complement strand
CAGCCGGAAAACGCGATTTTGAATTTGCGCGGCATGCTTTGATTGAGGGGATTGCGGAGCAGGTGCAGCGCGACGGTTTTGGCGTAAGGCGTCACGTCGAAGACCTCGCCCTGGCAGACCCCGGCCAGGTGGCACGCGGTCACGTTGCGCACCGTGTTGGCGCAGGCCTCGCGTGTCGTGAGTCCCACCTCGGCCAGCAAACGCATGATGGTCCCCACGTCGTTGAGATCCACGAAGTGGAGCTGGATGTCCTGGCGCGTCGTGACGTGGCCGATGCCGGTGGCGTAAGTGTCGGCCAGTTCGGCAACGCGTCGCAACTGATTGGCGGTCAGTCCGCCGAAGGGAATCTTGATCCGCACCATCTGGACGCCGGGCTGGCGTTGTCCATAAATCCCGTGCTGCAGACGGAAGGGCCTGAACAGGTCGGAGGACACTTCGCTGGCGTTCACGCGTCGCACCTCGCCCTCGAAGGTCTCGATTTCCTCCAGAATCTCAGGCGGAATGGGCGTTGTCTGTATCTCAACCGGGTGGATTGTCCGGGGCGGGTTCATAAGAATTTCTCCATTGAAGATCAAGTCATTGATGATTTCTTCTTCAAGTCGTCAATCGACAATCCGACAATCATCAATTCTTCAAATGTGGTACATCAATGTCCGCTCGCGATCGAGCTGTTGGTGGCGTTCGGCTAATTCCTGGAGTGTGACGGAACTCAGAACGCCCAGTTCCGCTTGCCGCACCCGCTCCCATACGTTGGCCAGAAGCGACTCCGGCTTTGCCCGTTCCCTTCCGTGCCGCGCCGCAGGCCGATGGCCGGACGGTGGAGACAGCGATCCGTCGAGTGCTTCCACGATTTCGGCCAGTGAAATTTCTGCCGGGAGTTTGTTGAGCAGGTAACCCCCTTGCGCTCCCCGCAAGCTGTCTACTAATCCGGCCTGTTTCATCGCGTGCAGAACTTGCTCAAGAAACCGCAGGGGGATGGCCTGGCGACGCGCAATGGACTTGGCCTGCACGGGAGCAGTCCCATTATGGACGGCTAGATCCAGAGCCGCCATAATCCCATATGTCGCTTTGAGCGAGACCCTCATTTACTAGTATTCCGATAGAGATTGAAAATAGATTGTCATAATATGTACATCTTGCAGTAATAAGCTGTCAAGATATTTCTATGACGACATGGATTATCTCAACCAATTCAATTTATTGTAGGCCAGCACCGGAACTTTTAAAAAGCCCGCAGGCTGCGCGTTAGAACCATGGGCATTTTATTTGAATCCGTGCCGTGTGGGCAACAGGAAAAGAGGCACCGCATTCATTTAGTGACCGCGCGACCCTTCGGTTGATGCTGGAGCGCGATTGCTCTACCCCCCAACTCCACGGACAAAGTTCGGCTCATCGAGCGTATTTTGTCAGTGGCTGGCGAGACGTTCCAGATGATAATGTGAGGCGCATCCGTCACTTTGCTCTTGGCATTCTCGTTGCAGCACTTCTAGCAAACGGTGAGGTGAATGGCGACAGAATAATTTCGCGATTGACTTCAATCACCCCTTTGCGGATAATTCCGACCGCTTCTTCTTCGGGTGCCTTCTATGGCGATTCGGCCAGCGGCTTTTAGTCTTCTTCTGCTCACTGCAGATAGCGACCTCCAGGCACAACTCAAGCAAGACCTCAAAGAGTTCACCCTGACGGTGGCGAAGGATGTGGCGTCCGTGCCGAAGATGGCCGCCAAGCACCCCTTCGACGGCGTGATCGTTGAAACCAAGCGAGGTCAGCCCCATGAGTTGGCGGAGCTGCAGCGCACCATTGATCCAGCGCATACGTTCATTGTGGCCGGCTCTCGGTCGGTGCTGCGACAGGCCCCTGGGTGGCTGCAGGCCTTGGTGAACGGAAACGGGCATCTGAGCAATATCGCCAGTCGGGACTTGTGCCTGGAGAGTTACATCGAGTGCAAACTCGGAGATTTTGTGAAGGGCATGAAGAAAGGCTCCGCCCGCAACCTCCAT
>JACQEY010000042.1 GCA_016200355.1 Nitrospirota bacterium | reverse complement strand
GCTACTAGACCTCGTCTGCTGTTACTGCAACGGCGAACGGCACGCCGAGAGTCTCGAAATGTCGTTGGCCACAGCGGACCTTGTCGGCTTCGGTGGTGCGGAGCTTCAGAAAGTCTTTAGTGCTCTTGGTTTCCTTCACGAGGTAGAGCATCTGGTCGTCGTGCTTCACAATGGCCCAATCCGGGTTGTATGTGCCAACAGGAGTTTCCACCTTAAACCAGTCAGGCAGTTTCACGAAGAGCTTGATGTCCTCACGTTCATCCAAACGCTTGGCAAATTCTCGTTCCACCTCTGAGTCGTACACCACATACTCGTATACCGAGTTGTTCACTTTGAGTGCGGTAAGGTAATTGATTAGCTCTTCATTCTTGAAGAGCAGCATCTCCCATTCGGCTTCCGGCCCTGAGCCGTCAATTCGCTCATATTTGATGCCGTCCACGAGCAGGCGGTGGAGTTCATGTTTCAGAATTGCTGCCACGGCATCCATGAAGCGTTGCGGGTTGTTGAAGAATTCTTTCAGCCGCCCTGAAGCCTTTAAGATACGCACTAAGGTAGAACGGGTGAGTTCAGTCTCGTTTTGTAGATAGGCCAACAAGTCGGGAATGGGATGGTTCCCATACTCAACTTCCTCCTCAGCTGCCGTCATAGGCGTAGCTGTTACCCCACGTTTTTCAATGCCAAGCCGCCCGGCAGCTACCCGGATGCGCGGACTTTCAATCTTCTCCATCCGCTTCACGGCGTCCACCGCACGCTCAACTAGCTTGTCGGTCTCAAACTCCACCCGGTACGTGGTCTTGGGCTTGATATGGTCCCATAGCGCGATGAACTCCGGGCTCAACGTCACTTCCTTCTTCAGTTGATTCTTGTGCTCGTCCCGTTCCCTGCAGATGTGCCGCTCAATCTGATAGGACGACAGCAAGTCGATGACAGCCGGCACCAATTCTCGATGCGCTTCAGGCAACTCCAGCTTGAAATCTTTGCGCTTGGGGTCGAACAGCGGTTGGATGCGCCCTTCGGGGTCCAGCATCTTCTGAGTCACAAGGGACGTGCATATCACATCGGCGGCTTCACGCCCAATAGGCTGCTCAATGCCATCGACTACACAGATCAACTTGGCTAGCGCCGTCAGCGGCACCTTGCCGAAAGTGACGCCGCAGTCTTCCTCGTACTCGGTCTGCAACGCCTTGGCGAAGTCCTCATAGCTCTCGTTTGCCATGACATACAGCTTGTTGACCGAGTCGTCGAAGACCCGCAGGCCATTCTGATCGACAGGCAGACGCAGCCCACGTCCGATCTCTTGTCGCTTTTTGACGGCGCTCCTGGTTTCGTTGAGCGTACAGATCTGGAAGACGTTGGGGTTGTCCCAACCCTCGCGCAAGGCCGAGTGACTAAAGATGAAGCGCAGCGGCTCTTCCATCGAGAGCAGACGCTCCTTCTCCTTCATGATCAGGTTGTACACCTCATCGTCGGCCTGGGTGTCACCGCGGGTATCTTTAAGAAACTCTACGACCTTGCCGCCAACCTTCTTCTTGTCTGCTGCGAAGTAACCGTTGTGCAATTTGTCCATCGGCTCCTTGAGCCAAACCAGTTCACGGTACCGCACATCCTTTGCAAGTTCCGATAGCTCTGCCTCAAATGCTTCTGCGAGCTTCCCCTTCACCGGCTGGCCGGCTCCATCATAGTCACGGTAGTTGGCCACGCGGTCGATGAAGAAAAGCGAAAGCACTTTGATGCCGCGCGCACCAACTTGAAGCTCCTTTTCCAGATGCCGTTTGATCGTGTGTTTGATCTGGGCTCGCCACACATCGTCCCGCATAGCACCGACCTCCTCACTTTGGCGGAGAGTCCGGCCATTGCTGAAGCGAATGTACTCGTTGCCGGGCTCGGCGTTGATCTCGGTGACTTCGAAGCCGTTCTTATAATGAGCCCGTTCATTCGAGAGGGTGAATAGGTCAGCACCTTGCTTGACGGCAACCGACTTTTCCTTTGGTCCGTCTGGACTCTGCACATGGATGCGAAGCTTGGCTTTGATGCCATTCTTATAATCAATCTTTTCGACACGCACAAAGGCATCGTTGGCCGTCCCTTCGGCGAAAGCGCTTGCCACCACGATTTGCTTGACTAGCTTGAGTTCGAAAGCGCGCACGGGATCGAGTCTATAGACGAGGTTGTAGGGATTACGGTGCGTTGCGGAGTAGCGAAGAGTGCAGAGTGGATTGAGCGCCTTGATTGCCTCCTGAGCCTTGTCGGTCGAATCCACGCTCTGTGGCTCGTCGATAATCACAATGGGCCGCGCCGCCTGCACGAACTCAATGGGCTGGCGGCCAGAGAGTTTGTCGCTCTCTTTATAGATCACGTTTACTCTTCTGCTCATCCTCGGTACCGGTAAAATTCTTGCGGAAAGCATCGATATTAATGATCAGGATTTGCAGCATGTTGCTGGCAGCAAACTGACGAAGCCGATTGACCTTCTTCGCGTCATAGACGAAGGATTCGAAAGACAGGTTGTTATAGAGCGCGCGGAAGTGCTCGGCGGTGATCTCGATATTTTTGAGCACGCCCTCGCGAATGGCCACACTGGGCACCACGATGATGAACTTCTGGAAGCCATAACGCCGAGACAGCTCGAAGATGCTGCGTAGGTAGACGTAGGTCTTGCCCGTACCGGTCTCCATCTCCACCGAGAAGTGGGGACAAGATCGTGACTGGTTGGCCGGGCCGTCGAACAGTTCCCACGCTTCCAGCGCCGCCGCAGGATCAGCCACCTCGATGTCGTTTAGCGTCTGGAGTGCGCGTGTGCTCGCCAACAGTTTGCTCTCGGCCACCAACAACTGATTGCCGGCACCCAGTTCGGTCTGCTGCTGGCCAGCATATAGACCAGTGCCGGCGCCCATCTTGATGACGGCATACTCCGGCGCGCCCTGCGGCTGGCCGTCGAAGAGGTCGGTGACGGCGGCAACAGCATCGAGCTGGAACTGCTGATTGGCGTCGAACTGGAGTTTCATGCGGTTCCATCCGCTACCGTGTAGGCCTGGTCGGGACGGTTGGCGGTGGCTGGGTACCGTAGTCGCAGAATCCCCTCGCTCACCATCGGGCTCAGATATCTACTCCTCAGCCCACCTACGTTGCGATGCAGCAGATCGCCCAATTCCTCGGCCGTAAGGTAGCGACCCTGGCAAAGATCCAGGATGACCTTCCGAACCAGGGCTGGCGGCGCCTTACCGGTGCCAGAGACGGGCGCCGCCAAGCGTCTCAGCTCGTCCAAGGGGGCAGCCAAATGTGAGGAGTCCCCCGGCAAATGTGAGGAGTCCCCCGGCAAATGTGAGGAGTCCCCCGCATTAAAATGCGATGACTCCCTGGGTCCGCCACCGAGCCGATAGGTCGTCCACCGCCGCCGGTTGTCGGAAACGAGTAGCCCTTGGTCGCACAGGCGGGTCAGCATCCGGGTAATATCCACCGGATGATCGGTCAGCAGCTCCTGCAACCGTACGTTGGAGACCGACCCCTCGACGTCCGCTGTGGCTAGGGCCTGGAGTTCTGCCGCGGCCAGTGAGTCGACCCGTGAGCCGAACGCGCGACGCAGGCGATCAAGGGTCTCGGCCGGAATCAAACTGATCATCGGCAGGGTAAGACGGATGCGGTCAGGCTCGCTTCGTACTTCAAGCCGCGGCGCGCGCCAGTGCTGTGCCCGCCACCCGGCACGTATCTTGTCCGCGCCCGATCCTGCACGCTCGCCGCCACCGATCATCAGAAACATCTGCTGGAGCGATTTGTTGCGGCACTCGCTCACGCCACCGGTCAAGTACTGCTCCACGGATACCAGCAGCATGCCGGGATTCTCGATGATGAAGCGGTTCGGATAGCGTTCAACCACAACACCACCGGCGCCGGCATAGTCGGCGTGGATGATTGCGTTGACAAACGCCTCGCGCAACGCTTCATGGGCCGGTGTCACGTCGCGCCGCATGGCGCCTTCCAGTTGGAACGGCGTCGGCAGTCCGGACGCCAGTTTTGTCCAGACCCGGCTGTAGAACTGAAACAGATTCGCTTCCCACGTTCCGTCTGGATAAATCCGGTCGGTCCAGCGCAGCTCCGGGTCGAGCTTCTCCCGGTAGTCCACGAAATAGTTCGGCGCTCCATTCGGATCGCGTATCGCCTGATCCTTGCCGAACATCAGCAACCCGGCCAGCGTCAATCCCTCGTCCCCCGACGATCGGTCTTGGCGCCAGCCGCCAAGCCGTTCGAGAAGATCACGGTCTGCTAACGACAGCCACGGATGCTCGCCCTTGGCGGCGCGCAATCGCTGACGGTATTGCGCGAGGCTCGGTCCGTCGATGTCCGTCAGCGCGAAGCCTGCCAAGATGCGATGGTCCGGCGGCATCTCGTCCGCATCAGAAAGCATGCGACGCACTTCGGCATCGGTGCAGCGATAATCGCCCTCGTGGCGACGACGGTATGTATGGCCAAGTGGATTAGCGCCGATATAGACGGGGCGCTGTGTGCGAGAGGCGCGCGGGATACGAATCACGAGAAGCGCGGCGCTGCCGACTTCGACGATTTCAACACTCCGTGGCTCCAGCAGGTTGATGCTAACCTGCCCACGATTATTGAGGCCATCCCAAAGCGTCTTCTGATAGCGCGCAATCTGCTCCGTGGTCAGTCCATCCAGGCTCGCGGCGCCCTCTTGCTCGCGCACACCCAGCACCACCACGCCACCTTCCGAATTGGCCATGGCACTATAGGTTTCCCAAAAACTGCCAGGGAACCCGCCTCGTGCAGATTTAAATTCCCAGTCGGTCGTCTCCCCGATGTGAACAGCTTCAAGAATGCGATCGATTAATTCGGCGCTCATGGTCATTACACCGTCTTAAAGCTCGTTACGCCCTTGGTTTTAAAGATCTGGACTGCGTTGGTTTTGAGCTGATCGTTACCGGCAAAACCCTCATCCAAGCACACGACGCGCTCCGGCTTCTTCTCTGCCATTGCGCGGATCAGCTCCAATGTTAATGCGCCTTCCAGACAGATGAAGAGTGCGCCGTCCGCCACACTGTGAACGGTTTTCCCCGCGAGCGTTAGCGTCCTGGCTGGCGTCGTGAGGGCGAAGCCGCTCTTGAGCAGGATTTCATAGGGTAGATCGTCCGATGTCCGATTGTCGCGGATATGATCCACATGCAGATCAAGCTGCTTCTCCAGCGTCGGCGCATCGTGAGGAACATCAACGTTCCAGGGCTTGAAGTTGGACTCGGCTAGTTTGAAGACCTTGAAGCCACGGTCCCGCGGCTTGGCGCCTTCCAGATCGAGTTTGCAGCTATCCTCCTCGTTGAGCTTCTTGATGACGCGTCGGACGCGCTCCTTGGTGATGTCGGCGATGGTGGGGTAGCCCTTGTGCTCCGTCGGTTCGGGAAGCTGGACGAGGATGAACTTGCGATTGCCATTGTCCGCAGAATTCTGACTCAATACCGCATGAGCTGTGCTTCCAGAGCCAGCAAAGAAATCGAGCACTATGAAGTCCTTATCCGGGCTCGCGTACTGAACAAAATGCTGGATCAGTCCAGACGGTTTGGGAAAAGGAAACAGCTTCTGGTCTCCGAAAATCGAGGCCAGTTCGGAGGTGCCGGCCTGAGTGTACGGACCTTCGAGCACGGAGTAGGGCTTTGCCCCTCGCTCGATACCATCCTCGTCATAAAGGTACTGCTTATAGTTGACTGACCACTCATCTTTCTGCTTTGTAATCACAAGCTCATCATTCTCAAGCGCAGCAAACGTCCTCGCCTTCTCCCACTGCCACTGCTTCTCCGGCCAAATCTCCTCGCCCTTGTACGGAATCGCATACCGTAAATTCTCGCGCTCATCGTTACTTGTCGTGGCCAACGGCTGCAATCGATAAGGCCCTCTCTTCTCAAACTTCGAGTCTTGAAATTTATAGTATCGACGAGCCTTGGGATCGGGTGGTAATTCGATACGTCCTAAACTGTCTTTGCTACGTGCATAGCACAGTGCATACTCATGGAGAACAACTACGTGTTTAGTCTTCGATCCTCCACCATAGGACTTCTTCCACACAATTTGCGCGAGTGAGTTTTCCTCGCCAAAAATCTCATCTAGCAAACGGTGCAAGTTAGAAACTTCAGTATCGTCACATGAGACAAAAATCGCCCCATCTTCCCGCAATAGATTCCGTGCCAGATAGAGCCGCGAATACCTCATGTTCAGCCACTTGGAATGAAAACGTCCGTCGGTCTCGGCGTTCGTGCTGAATTTCTTCCCCTCGGCATCAACTTGCCCTGTGTATTCCAGATAGGTCTGCAAGGATTCGCTGTAGTTGTCGGGGTAGATGAAGTCGCTGCCAGTATTGTAGGGCGGGTCGATGTAGATCATCTTGACCTTGCCCAAATACGACTTCTGCAACAGCTTCAGCACTTCGAGATTGTCGCCCTCGATGATGAGGTTCTCCGTCGTTGCGAAGTTGACGCTCTCTTCTGGACAAGGCCGTAGTGTGGCGAGGCTCGGCATCTGGATGGTCTTGAAGCAGTCGGCCTTGCCAGGCCAGTTCATGCCGTAGCGTTCCTTGCCCACGTCCACGGTCTCGCCCAGCGCGAGCTTCAACCGCTCGATGTCAACCCTTCCACCTTCAGTGCGGATTTCTGGAAAGAAGCGCAGCAATTCCTGCCGCTTGTCGTCAGCGATGTCGTGAGAACGGAGATCGAGCTTTTCTGGTTCCACAGCGAACTCTCCCTAGTGCGATCCTTATTACACTAAACGCCAACGGATGGTAAATAACGTGCCTTGCTCCGTTTTCTGTTGCAGGCGATGACTGATCTCGTCCAACAGATCGTCCTTCCGTCTGTCGACCTCGCGGGCGGCTTCGTCAAACGCTTTCCATGCATCGGTTCTTTTAGTTTCTAGTTGGCGCAACGCGCGCTGGCGTTCAAGCTTCTCCGGCAAGTTGGGGGCCAACCGCGCGGCCTTCTTCGTTTCCTTGATGGTTTCGTCGAGTTCGTCAAGTTCTGCCTTGAGTGAGGCTCGGCGATCTTCGGCCCAGTGGTCGAGTTTATCCATTTCAGTCTCGAACCACATCCCATTCTTTGACGAGATGGAGTCCAGGAACTCCCGCATCTGCCGGGCAGTCATAGCTTCCAGCGTCGCCTTTATGCCGGTAGGCAGCGACACTGCCCCCTTCTCTTCACCGGGTAGGTCGAAGAGCCGGCGGCACTGTGCACCATCCACGACCTCGCCACTATCGGTCACGCCTGCAAGGATCAGATGGTCCTCCGTCTCTAGGGCAGTGAGCGTAACGTGCACGCACCTGAGCCAACCGCTCTTGCCTCTAAGAGACTCAAGGATCGTGATGTTTTTACCACTCTCCGGATATCGAAAGATCACGTCACCGGACTGGACTGTCAACGCCTTGGCCTGTGCGAGCAGACGCTGTGCCAAGGGATGGCCGACACGGTAGGTGTTGGCGTCCTCTACGTTCTTGCCCATGCGATAGGGGCCAGGATGAATGGTCTCTCCTGGGAAAGGGTTTCGCTCTAATGTGAAGCTATACTCCCGCTCCTCAAAGCGTGCATGGGGTGCGAGCAGATACCGTGTGAGCCGCCAGAGCCGCTCCTCGAAGCGGTCCAAATAATCGCGGCTTTGAATGCGCACTTTCTCCACCACGTCCTGGTCAAAATTGTTGAGCAGCTTTTCGCGTGCGTCCCGTTGCCCCTCCGCAATTTCAGTTTCCAGATCACGCTGGAGCGCGTCGAACTCGAACTGAATCTGTTGTGGTGTCCGGCATTTCTGATAGATGGTGGCGATGCGTTTCTCAAAGTCCACGCCCGATTCCACCGCGCCCAACACCTCGTCGCTTGCGCCGAACACTCCATTGAAGAGGCGGAATTTCTGGTCCAATAGCTGATACACCCTCAGATCGGCAGCGTTGCTCCGATTGAGGAAGTTGACTACCACTACATCGAACTTCTGTCCGTAGCGATGGCAGCGTCCGATGCGCTGCTCAATTCGTTGGGGGTTCCAGGGTAGGTCGTAGTTCACCACTAGATTGCAGAATTGGAGGTTTATGCCCTCCGCAGCGGCCTCGGTGGCAATCATGATCGCCGCCTCATCACGGAAATAGTCCACTAGCGCCGCCCGCATGTCCGCGCTGGGCGAGCCGCTGATACGGTCGGTGCCCGCGTGCTGCTTCAGCCAATGGTGATAGATCTCTTTCGATTTCGGGTCGTTGTTCGTGCCGTTGAACAACAGCACCTTGCCCGCAAACTCGGTTTGCTCAAGAACGCGGTGGAGGTACTCCTGTGTGCGCCGTGACTCCGTGAAAATAATCGCCTTCTGCTGAATCGTGGCTCCCAGCTGATTCTTCTGTGCCTCGGCTGCTGCGGAAAACCCTCGACGAAGCGCCGTTAAGAGCACCTCACCCTTTGAGTTCTTGATGATGGACTTGGCGAGTGTGTGGAATTCCCGGAGCTTGGCCATCTCCTGTCGAAGTTCAGTTAGCTGTTCCGGAGTCAGCCGCACACGCTCTGCTGGCGTGGTGCCATTCTCGTCTTCCTCCCACTCGTCGGCCAGTTCATCCAGGTCTTCCAAATTGTCTGGTAACTCATCTGGCAGCGCGTCTACCGTTTCGCTCGCAGTGGCAGCTGTCTCCAGTTTGCTCGCGAGACCATCCAATGTGCTGGAAATGGCATATGTGGAGGAAGCCAGGAGTTTACGGAGGATGAGTGTCATTAGTTGTCGCTGACTGGCGGGCAAGGCATAGAGCGTGGGCTGCTGGAGATACTCGGAGACCAAGTCGTAGAGCCGCTGTTCCTCTGGTGTTGGGACAAACTCCTGAACCAGCGCATGGCGGTTGGTGAACTTCACATACTGCAGCACCTGCTTACGCAGCGTGCGTTTACAGAGTGGCCTGAGCCTCTCCTTGAGCTCCGCGAAGTCGGCATCGTTTCCGAGACGTGCGAACCGGGATCGGAAGCTCTTCAAGTCCCCGAAGGCAAAGTCGTCGATGATGCTTACCAAGCCATAGAGTTCCAAAAGCGAATTCTGTAGAGGCGTTGCGGTGAGCAGCACTTTGGGAAACGGCGCGACGGCCTGCTTGATGGCGGTGGCGATCTTGCTGGAAGACTTATAGACATTGCGCAGTCGGTGGGCCTCGTCGATGACGACCAAATCCCAAGCGGTTTGGTGCAAGTACGGCTCCTTAGTACGAGCAAATTGGTATGAGCAGAGGACGATCCCATCACACTGAAACGGATTCAGGTTGCCGGCGCGGATGGCCTCGTTGAAGCTTCGATTTTCAAGAATCGCTGACGGTAGATGAAACTTGTCGGCTAATTCCTGACTCCACTGCTTGCGTAGATTGGCCGGGACGATCACCAAAAGGCGTCGCTTACGTTCTGCCCACTTTTGGGAGATCAGCAGCCCAGCTTCAATTGTCTTTCCAAGACCAACCTCGTCGGCGAGAATCGCACCGCGTGAGAAGGGGCTACGGAATGCGAATAGGGCCGCTTCAACTTGATGAGGGTTGAGGTCTACCTGTGCATCCGATAGCGCAGCGGCGAGCTTTTCTATACTGTCTGAGGCACAACGCTTTGTGAGTTCGTAGGCAAAGTACTTAGCGTGGTAGGCCGTCAGCATTAGGCGCGCAGAATACCCGTTTCGCCGCGAGAAATCACCCCAACCTGAGAGGGAATTTCCCCTATCCAACGAGCCTATCGCAAGGAGGAGATTCCCGTGCAGTGGCTGGGTCGCATGGCGCGGTTCGATCTCGCGCAAGTCGAAGGCGATGGAATGGAAGAACGGGTTGTCTCAACGCCGCATAGCCTGTGGGCATCCGGATTTGGATTCATGGAGTGCGCACTCTGAATGTATGGCGACTTTCAAAGAGTTTTTCGCTTTGAAAGAAACATGGTCAATTCTTTCAAAGACGGAGGGGCTTTGGAAGAACTCTTTTAGACCGGAAATCTCGAAGTGGTGGAGACTGCCAGAAGGTCAGTGGCAGCGAAAATGTCGGATGCTTGTGGTGTTTATCCGGCGACGTCGATTACGATACAGCGAAATTTAGTCGGCGGCACGCGCAAGCGAGGTAATCACATAATACAACGGCCAACTGGAGGGGTTTATCCGCCCGCAACAATTACGATAAAGCGATGAAGAGCGGGCGGGTCACACGAAGTGCGGTTTGGTGGGCCGTGTAGGGGTCGAACCTACGGCCCGCTGATTAAGAGCCGGATCAAGGGCATTTTTACAAGGGTTTGATCGGTCAACGGTTTCCCCGTTCATTCGTGAATTCAGCCGGTTGCGAATCCTCTACTGATTCTATGGAGTCTGTCGAGTCTGTGATTTCTACCCCCTCTATCACAAATTATCACAGCGAACGCCCGCCGAATGTTTCATCAGCTATTCGGCCTAGCTGATGGAGTTTGGAAGCGTAACTGAGGCGGAATCGGCAGGGTATCTGAAGGCAGGAAATTGTCCTCACCTGTGGCCTCAGGTGAGTTGGAGAATGTTCCTCATGACATCGAAATACAGCTGAAGCTTCTCCCGATCCGCTTCCCGTACCATCTTCTCGATCCCTTTTCGCAACGCTTTCTCATTCTCCTCGGACTCTCCAAACAGGAAAAAATCATACGGCTCGACTCCCAGCATCTTCGCCAGGCGGATAAGAATATCCATCGTAGGATTTTCAACCCCTCGCTCGATGCCGCTAATGTATTTCGGACTCAACCCCACCTGTTCGGCGAGTTGATCCTGAGTCAGTCCGCTCCGTTGCCGCACGATCTTGATACGCTGCCCCACCGCTCGTTTGATATCCATGCTGCCACCCCTTCTGAGCGGGAGTATGCGGCGACAGCCACGTAAGATTAACCCACCAGTAGCCGTAATAAATTGACAAAATGGTACTGTCAGATACACTTTCTGCGTGTAGGGAGTGCATTACGTCCTCATTCATCTACTGTTGGTTCCTATCTCATATGGATAAACCCTGCAATCGGTTGAGCTGAAGGAGTAAATCATGTGGCTCACAAAAACTTCAAAGCTGGTTGTTGTCGGTATGGGACTGGCGACATGGCTTTTTATTGGTAGTGCTGGTATCGGACAAGCAGGTCAGAGCCAAATAGTGATTGCGTATCCGCCTGTGTCGAACCTTTACATGCAGCAGCGCCAGCTCTGGATGCAGAATCGGCTGCTTGAGGATTTGTCCGAGGCACTGGTTCCGATCAAATGGCCGAGGCAGTTAACCTTGATGGCAGTCGAATGTGGTTTTCTGGCGAATGGTCAGCCGAATGCGAATGCGTTTTATAATCCACAACAGCATTCAATTACTCTCTGTTATGAGTTTGCGGACTATCTGTTTCAGATGTTTAGCCAACAAACACAATTACCACAAAATCAACAAGGTCTATTATTTAGTGGAGCGTTAATGTTTACGATACTGCATGAAGCAGGGCATGCAGTTATTGGTGAATTTAATATACCGGCTATTGGGCGAGAGGAGGATGCGGCAGATCAGTTTGCAACGATAGCCTTTGTGGCTGATCCTAATGGTGCGCAATTATTAATGGGCCCATTGTGGTGGTTTCAGTTGAGTTCGCAGCAAAGTAAGAATTTTCTTGGATTTGATACGCGTGATGCGATTAGGTTGTACTCAGATGAGCATGGAGTTGACGAACAACGATTTTACAATATTTCGTGTTTACTGTATGGCAGTAATCCTTCTGCTCATCAAGATGTAATCGCGAGCGGGATGTTGACGCCTGAACGAGCGCCACGATGTGCGAGTGAGTATCAGAAGATTCGTCGCAGTTGGGAACTATTGCTTACGCAGAAGGGAAGTTGAAATGAAAAGGCTATTTCTTGCTTGTCTGTCGATCTGGGCTCTTATCGCGCTACCAGGTGTGGCAGTAGCAGAATCAGATGAGGCAGCTATAGTCCGAACAATTATGGAGTCGGTCAATGCCTTTGCGAACTTTCCTCAGACGAAAGACCACCAGACAGTCGCGCGTTTCTATAGCAAGGACTACTTCGGCATTCAAGACGGAGCCGTGATGTCTCGATCATTGCTAGATAAACAGCTTGCGGATATGGAAAAAATGCTGAAAGATGAAATCCCGATGACCATCAAGGCGTCAGCGAGCAACGTGCGAGCAGAGTCTTCTGGTGTGATGGGATGGGCTACTTACGATGTCTCCATCGACTGGGACTCGTCAGGACTACCAATAGTGAAGGGAAACGAGAAATGCACAAGCTTATTGCGCAAAGCTGGCACTCAATGGCAGATTCAGCATGATCATTGCTCAAGCTCAAAGGGTCAGCCAGAAAAGGCGACATAAGAACAAATAGAGGTCGGTGCCTCTTCTTGTTTATGTCAGCCTTGGCAGAGAAAGGACCAATTCATCATGAAGTTTGGAGACCAAGAATCGAAACTGGCCGAGTATTGTTGCAAAGATGAACTTGGGCGAAAGATCTCATGTATTCTAACGGACCGTCGCTTAGTGATTAGCGACAAGAATAGCGAAGAAAGTTACCCTCTCGGTAAAATCACGGTGGTGAGCACTGTATATGGACGGTACTGGTGGGTAATACTAATAGCAATGCTTACAGCCCTCACCTGTCTAGCGGATATTGCTTTCAGGGGAGAGGTAAGCAGCAGTTGGTTTGTCGGTTTTACTTCAGCTGGCATCATGTTCTACTTGTGGTTCATAGGCTATACAAAGTTTAGTATAGGTCAGATGGGCGGAAACAAGCGGTATTCAATCTTTGGGAAAGACGAAAAGCTGACGGCATTCGTAGACTCTGTGAACGAAAAGCTGTCCTAGCAGGATGCTGAAAAAGTCCACTAACGGCGTTCTCGAATCTTTCCGATTTCGTCGAGTAGAAGTACCTACCTAAGCCTCAAGCTATTCCAGGGAAAATAGTTTCTGTAGTGTGTCCTCCGCTGTCTTTTTCTCCTCAGCAGAAGTCTCTGGTGAGCCGAGAATGCACATGCATTTCACAAACATCGCCTGCCGGTCGTCATTGGTCTTATAGGTGACTCCGATGGCCTCGTAATAATCCACCTTATGCAGCGGAGTCTTCTTTTCAGCGTCTTTCAGACGCGACCGTACCCGCTCAATCACTGACTCAGGCAAATCCTGCCAGTTCGTGGCCAATCGAAGAATATCTCCCAGACATTCCATTCTATGGTTGGTGCGCATTGAGCACTCTTCGCGCAAATACCGATCGAGAATCTGTACCCCATGGGTGATTTCTGGATTCGGTCGGGGGCCTTTAGGGGAACGCTTTCGGCTTTCTTGTGAGGCATAGCGCGGAATAATCCTTCCTCCCCGATTGATCTGGAAGGTCTCACTCATCACTTTCAGCTCCTCAAGACGCATCCGATCTGTACCGAGTTGCTCCCATCGTTCAGCCAAATCAGCTTCTTGAGAATTTGCCGGTGACTCCTTGCCGTTGCGAATGTTGATGATTCGCTTCCCAAGCGCCTTCGCCATTCGCTTCGCTCTCCGCTTGATTTCCTTGCCTATGACTTTCCCCTTGGGAGTGATGACCTCATGAAACAGGCCATGCTGGTCCAGCACGGCTACGACAATTGCGACGTGCTTTGGGTCTGTAACCCCATCGGCCTCCAACCGCTCTTTAACCGCACGAATCCGTTCGGGGTTAGCCGCTACAAATGCCCAGGGATTCTCTTGGCTCTCGTGGACTGACATCTTTGCCCACTTACCTCCATATTTTTCGGTCCACAAGTGTGGCCGAATCAACCCTATCAGCTCTTCCCTAAATTCTGCTGATAGATCGGGGGTGGATCAGATGACGCGAAAAGAACTGATCGAGGAAAACAAAACGCTACGCGAAGCGTTGCACTCAATCGCCGACCAGGTCGATGACGCTCTGGGTATCGAGGCCGAGGAAGGCTTCGACGAAGGCGAGGAGTAGCGCTACGCGCGTTTTGGCGGCGATGGGGGATGCCTCATCGCCGTACCTCTACCACTCTAACGATAGCAGGGTTTTCTCCCGAAGTGAATGGGCGCTGTTACGATTTTCACGCCTCTCGCTGGCAGAGGGTATTTCACGAGTCAGTTGATTATGAGTGTGAAAGGAAGCGGGGATGCCGACGTGCAAGTATTGCCACCGAGACTTCAGGAATTTGCAGGCGGTGCGAGGGCATCTGCGTGCCTGTCCGAGGAAGTCTCCTGCGGGGCCGGTCGCTGAGCCTAGGCTCAGGCGGCAGGAGCCTGGCATAGGCTCAGTGGTCGAGCCAGGCTCATCCGGCTCAGATCAGGCCGAGATCTATTCACCCACGCGCAGCACGCTCACCTCGCATTATTTGCTGGGGATGATTGAGGCGCATGACCTGTTGGCCGTCCTGCGTAAGCGGTGTCACGAACGGTTGCCGTATTACAAATTGGTTGATGGCTGCACCGTGCAGGACGAGCCAACCTTTCTGGACTGGCACCGGGTGACGACGGATCTGCTGCATTGTGAACAGGATGTCGGGGAGTTGGTGCAACGCGCGTCGGTGGGACGCGACCGCGTGTGGGCGGTCTATCAACGCGTTATCGACGTGCGGGAACGGTGGATACCGTGGGCCGAAAGGGAAGTGGATCACATCTGGAGAATGAAAGAAAAAAAAGATGCAGCCATGACGAGGGATGACGTGGCGGTGGAGTATGGACTGCCCGTGCTCAAGGACCAATTCACACGCCTGATTGATCTCCTGCGACGGTTGACCGCCATGACCCGGATGGGAATCTAACACGAGGAGCGCGGGTATTTCGGATGCTGCTGACCATACGAGAAGTCTCCCAACTCCTGCACATCAAGCCCTCGACCCTGTATGCGTGGGCCGCACAGGGACGCTTGCCCTGTTTCAAGCTGCACGGGCTGGTGCGGTTCCGCCGTGAGGACCTTGACCAGTGGCTAGAGTCCTGCCGGATGTCGTCAGCGGTGAAAGCGGCTCAGCCGGTTCAACGGAGACCCTTCGATCTCTCCAGGGTGATTGCCCGTGCCAAGCGGGGCGCCTATAATCCCCGCCACGGGGAAACCAGACATAGATCAAGCCCTATCGGAAAGGAGGCAGCGGATGGGGCTGTATAGGCGAGGACACGTCTGGTGGATGAATTTCACGTATCAAGGGCAGCAAGTCCGAGCGTCAACGAATCAGACGGACCGGCGAGCGGCTGAATTGATTCTGGGCGATACCAGGCGACAACTGCGTGAGGGGGCCTATCGGATCACGCTAGAAGAGCGGAATCGGAGGTTTGGAGAACTCATGGAGCGGTTTCTACGCGAGCACGTCATCAAGAAGGCCAGCCAGCGGTCCTACGTGGGCTACGTGAAACGCTTGCGGGCCTTCTTTGGGGACGGCACGCCGTTGGCGGACATCACGCCACGGCTGATTGTCGAGTACAAGAATCATCTCTTTGCAGAGAAACTGGCTCCAGCCTCGGTCAATCGGCATCTAGCGACGCTCAAGAAGGCCTTCAATCTGGCGATGCGCGAGTGGGAATGGTGTCAGCGGAATCCTGTGCTCTCGGTCTCGATGGAGAGAGAGAGCAACGGGCGGGATCGGTGGCTGACGGTCGAGGAAGAGGGCCGCGTACTTGCGGCCTGTGGGCCGTGGCTGCGGGAGATTGTGCAGTTTGCCTTGGGAACCGGGATGCGGATGGGAGAGATTCTGTCGCTCTCCTGGCGCGGTGTGGATCTGACACGCCGAACGGCGATGGTGTTCCACTCGAAAAACGGCGAACGCCGAACCATTCCGCTGAATCAGACCGTGCTGAGCTTAATTAAGGAACGGGGAACGCTCCGGTCCTTGAGCACGGATTTGGTGTTTCCCAGCAAAACGCATACGCCGTTGGAGAGCGGACACTTACGGCGAGCCTTCCGCTTGGCGCTGAAGAAAGCCAGGATCGAAGATTTCCATTTCCACGATCTGCGGCATACGTTTGCCACGCGATTGGTTCAGGCAGGAGTCGAGCTGTACAAGGTGCAGCGGCTCCTGGGGCATAAGTCACCGATGATGACGCAATGCTATGCTCACCACTATCCAGAAAGTTTGCGGGATGGGGTTGAAGTCCTGGACCGGATCAAGCCAGTATCACACTTTATCACAGTCGGCTCAGGTGGCAGGGGAGTTGAAGCGGTAAGTGGTTGATTTTTTGGTGGGCCGTGTAGGGGTTGAACCTACGGCCCGCTGATTAAGAGTCAGCTGCTCTACCAACTGAGCTAACGGCCCACCGGGTATGTGTGGCAGATATCTGTGTGCGGCTGCTGTTCCTTGCCTGTGTTTGGTGCGCCTGACAGGATTTGAACCTGTGGCCCTCAGCTCCGGAGGCTGATGCTCTATCCAGCTGAGCTACAGGCGCTCCTGCAACCAAGGGGGGTGAGACTAGCACAGGGTTTTAGCCGCTGTCTAGACCGCAAACCGTAGTGCTCAATGTGCAATGTTGAATGTGCAATTGAACATCGAGAATTACGCATTGAATATTTCTTGGAAACAGGAGGAACGCGCTCGGACAGTTTCGTCACGAACCTTCGTGAACATTACGCGCTAAAAACCCGTAGGGCAGGAATACTTCTTCTCCTGTCGATCCGATAGCCAGCCGAAGCGCGTCTAGGGAGGCGGCTTCCTCCTGCGCTAAGCGATGTTCTTCCTCTCGGAATGCAGAGGGAAGCCGCAGGATCGGAATGAAGGTTTGGACCTCGCAGGCGCCATGGGCCAGACCGCGATCTTCTGTCGGGATGCCCATCGATCGGCAGGCCAGGGGGCGGTGATGGTACACACCACAACGTCCGTCTGCCTCCAGCGCTGGACAGGGAAGATGGTGAAATTCTGTCACCAATCGATCGATGTCCTGATCGGACCACTCGTCGAGCAGATCCGTGCGTGACAGTTGTGGGAACGCGGCCTCCATGGCGGCGATCTGCTCGATGGCACGCTGTTCGATGCGACGGCGGTGATCCGGTGTGAGGCCGGCGAGTCCCTGTTGAAGGGTATGCATGTCGAGGAGGGTGATGGGAAAGGGGCCGATGCAACAGCTGGTGCAACCGAGCCGGCAAGGAACTTCACCGAGCAGAGTGGCGCTTGCCCGCTGGAACCAGTGATCGGTTTTTTGATACAGCGGAGCAGGGTCGGACGGAGTGGAATCTGGGAGCCTGTCTGACACGGTGGCTCATTCTACCTTGACGGAAAGATCGACGATGAGGTCGCCTTTGGGTGAGTAGAAGCCCTGGTTATCGATCTGGACGAGTCCGTTGCATTGGTCTTGGAAGAATTCCAGGATCCATCCGTTGAAGTCATAGCCTTCGTCGGTCATATCATTCTGGGCGAACCGAGTCGTGAGCACAAACCGCGCACGTTCCACAAACGCACGCACGAGTACGGCTTCGACATCGTCGTGAGCGGAAAGGAGATCTAAAAACTGTTCCTTCTCTTTGTTGAACACATCTTGATAGGTGCCTCGATCCCGGACACAGACCACCTGGATCGGTTTTCTCTTGCGATCGTACCCGAGCGTCACCTGGACCCAGGCCCATTCATCCAACATGCTGTCGTCCATGTCCGGCGGAGTGATGGGTGTCTGACCGCGTGACGTGAGAAATTCCAACAGCAATCGGAGCGGGGGGGAGTTTTCCTTCTGACAAAACACGCGAGAATACTGGTGCGGCCCAACTTCTGCCGCGTCTGCCGGTTGGACGGTCGATGGTAGAATAGGTAGTTCTTTTGCCATGCTCGCGACTCTGGAATACGGCACTATTGACTCAGAAATACGACAATAGCCCGTACTGTACGCTGGCTGGTCTCAAAACTGCAAGAAGGTGGTGCAGGCGTTTCCCTACGCCTGGCTTGTGTTTTTCTGGTTGACAGCCTCTAGGCGGTTGGATAGACTCCCGCAGGTTTTCGCCGCTTCCAGCAACAGGACTATTCGTTCATGAATATTTATTGAGTCTGAGCGTAGTCACAAGGGGCGAGTTCACTACATTTCACCATTCACCATTTTTGTTCTTTAAGGAGGTTGCACGCATGGCTAAATCAATGACCAAGTCGCAGATCGCCGATCATCTGGCCCAGAAGACCGGGTTGACCAAGAAGGCATCCGTCCAGCTCATGGACGACTTTGCCGCCTTGGCCTATAAGGAAGCGAAGAACGTATTCGTGATCCCTGGGATCGGGAAGCTCGTGTTGGCGAACCGCAAGGCCCGCATGGGACGGAATCCACAAACCGGTGAGGCTATCAAGATTCCAGCCAAGCGTGTGGTCAAGTTCCGCGTGGCCAAAGCCGCTAAGGACGCGATCCTCGGAAAGAAGTAAGCGGAGGTCGTCCGGCGTAGATCGTACGTGACACGCCTTCTTCCGGCTTTATTCACCCCGCATGAAGCATCGTAGGGCCGGCTCCCCGAGAGGGGCGCCGGCCCTATGCTTTTCTGGCTTCGTTACATCGATGGGCCAAGCCCCGTTCCGCCCATGCCATCGTGCCCCACCAGCCTGATCGCGTCACCGTCCTGAACCAGTGAGTCTTCGCTGGCAATCTTCTTATTGATGGTCACCAGCACTTTTTTCTCGCGAATGAGCTGGAGGAGATGGCGCAACTGAATGCCCTGCCGCTGGATCACCTGGCGCACGGACATGGGGGACGGAACATGACAGGCGAGGTCCCGTTCGCCATCGGCAGTTTGAAGCTGGCCCATCAAAGAAATGGTAATCATAGTCGGACACTCCTCATCTTCGGTCGTGATATCCGCTCAGCTCGCATTATTCATGAGCGCTCCTGCTGCAATCGCCAATGTCTGGGCGCGGGGCCAGAGACTAGGCGCAAGGACTTCCCGTCGAACGCACGGCTTCTTCCCTCCCGCCACTCGCCTCGCGCCCCTGGCCTGGCCGGTTGGCACGATTTCGCGCCGCGAGGCATGGGTGCCCGTTGACTCCGTGCCGGTCGCCATCGATAATGCTCGGCCATGCCGTCGTTGGATATCCAGAATTCCGGGATGCCGGATTTGCAATTTGTCCTATTCGTATCGGCCCTCTGCACGGCTGACCTTGCGACATGCAATGTTTCGCCAGCACTCCGAGCCACCATTTTCGACCGTTGTTGGACGCTCGTCCGGACCGAGGCGCCTCCGACTGATCCCAAGGAGCGCGTGCTCGATCTTCGCGAGGGCACAGAGTTGACGCTGGAAGCCTGTCTCGCGACGATCCGCTCGCTGCTGACAGACGCCGGCATTCAGACACTTACCTGGGACCATCCGGTGAGTGAGCCGACCCACGAGAGCACGCCGGCTGCGAAGCCGTTGATCGATCGGCTTGGGCAATTGTACCCCGATCCTCCTGAGATCGTCGATCCCGAAAACCCGAAGTCGGGTTAGCTGCGCGAGACAGGCGAGGGTTCGAGGTCCAAAGGCTGAAGCTTTCGGAACTTCGAACCTCGACCTTCAGCCTTCGGACTTCAGCCTTCGAACCAGGCCCGTCCGCGCATGCGCGATAGACAAGAGAATGAGGAGGAGCATCGTGCGGGTCACGACAACCGATATCCCAGACCTATTACTGATTGAACCGGATGTCTTCCGCGATCCACGGGGACTCTTTCTTGAGACGTACCATGCGCGCCGGTACGCGGATGCCGGTATTCCAGGCCCCTTTGTTCAGGATAACTATTCACAGTCTCTGCGGGGCACAGTGCGAGGGCTCCACTATCAAGAGCCGCATGCCCAAGGGAAGCTCGTGATGGTGACTGAAGGAGCCGTCTACGATGTCGTGGTGGATATTCGAAAGGGGTCACCGAGCTTTGGCCGGTGGTATGGAACAGAGCTCTCGGCGGAGAATCGGTTCCAGGTCTATGTGCCGCCAGGTTGTGCGCATGGGTTTTGCGTGACCAGCGACCGCGCTTCGTTCCTGTACAAGTGCACGGACTATTATGCGCTACGCGACGAGCGAGGGATCATCTGGAACGATCCGACCCTCGCCATTTCCTGGCCGGTTGCGGCACCCATCTTGTCCGCGAAGGACCAAGCGTACAAGTCCTTGGCCGAGATGGAGCCAGCGTTGCCGCACTATCGACCGGCCGGATGACGAGCTCCTGGAGTTTCTGTGGTGCGCATGTGGGGGACAAAAGGAGTACGTCCCCGTCAGCATCCTGCTAGGGCTCATTGATTCCGCGAGGACGGCTATGTTATTCACCGGGGGCATAGTGGTAAGATCGCGGAGACGGTGACGGTACGAATTCTAAGCATAGGGAGGAGGATACAATGGGGAAAAGCTTACAGGGAACCAAGAGCCACGACAATCTCAAGGGTGCATTTGCCGGCGAGTCCCAGGCTAATCGGCGCTATCTGTATTTCGCCCGGCGAGCGGATATCGAGGGTTTTCCTGATATCGGAGGGTTGTTCCGCGATACGTCCGAGGCAGAAACAGGCCACGCCTTCGGGCACCTGGATTTCTTGAAGGAAGTCGGGGATCCGGCAACCGGAGTGCCGATTGGGAATACCGAAGCGAATCTGAAGTCGGCGGTCGAAGGCGAAACCTACGAGTACACGCAGATGTACCCAGGCATGGCCAAAACAGCCAGGGATGAGGGATTTCCTGAACTTGCCGAATGGTTTGAGACCCTCGCAAAGGCAGAGCGGTCCCATGCGAATCGCTTCACGAAGGGGCTCGACAGCCTGAAGCAAGGCTGAGAAGAGCTGACAGCAGCCGGCCATCAGCGGTCAGCGATCGGTTCATCGTTCATTTGGTCTGTCTCGTTTGTTTGGTCTATTTGGTTTGTCCGATTCAAACCAGAGAAACACAATAAACCAGATGAACCAGAGAATCGTGACCAGTGTTGCTGACCGCTGATTGCTTTCTGATCGGAGCAACGTGAATGGTCTGAGCCTGATCAATCCCATCGACCCCGCGCAGCTCCAGAAAAACACGCAGCGCATCTATGAAGTCTGCGATGGCTGTCGGCGCTGCTTCAATCTATGTCCGTCATTCAACACGCTGCTCGACGGCATCGATCGGCATGAGGGAGACGTCGCCAAACTCACGCTCACCGACCACCATCGGATTGTCGATGAGTGCTACTACTGTAAACTCTGCTACAACCACTGTCCCTATACGCCGCCGCATCAGTATGCTCTCGATTTTCCCCGCTTGATGATTGCGTGGAAAAAGCATCTGGCCGTGACGCGTGGCGTAAGCTGGCGCGATCGGTGGTTGATCAAGACGGATACGATCGGCGCCTTGGGAAGTCTGCTGGCGCCTATTGCCAATTGGGTCATGGGCCTCCGGTTTCTTCGCACGCTGATGGAATCATGGGCCGGCGTACATCGGGACCGACAGGTCTTGCGATTCTCTCCGGAGACGTTTATCCATTGGTGGAAGCGCCGCGGGGAGTCACAGATTCCTGCTTCCGCTCCCAAGAAGGTTGCATTTTTTGGGAGCTGCATGGTCAATTATCAAGCGACGGACGTCGGTAAAGCGACGATCCAAGTCCTCGAGAAGAATGGTGTGCATGTCGTGGTTCCCGAACAGCGTTGTTGCGGCATGCCCTCATTCGATATCGGCGATACGGCGGCAATTCAGCAGGCGGCTTCGGCGAATATCGCGTCGTTTTTGCCCTGGGTGGAGAAAGGCTACGACATTGTTGTGCCGGTGCCCAGTTGCAGCTTGATGTGGAAGCGGGAATATCCCGAGATCGTCGGTGGCGATGAGGTGCAGCGCGTAGCGGAACGGACGTTCGATATCAGCGAATATCTCATGAGGTTGAAGCGGGAGGGCGTCTTGGCCACTGACTTTCAACAGAAGCCCGGGCGAGTCGCCTACCAGGTGCCGTGCCATTTGCGGGATCAGAACATTGGATTCAAATCCAAGGAACTCATGGAGTGCGCCGGCGCGCAGGTTGAGGTGATTGAAAAGTGCTCCGGCCACGATGGCGCCTGGTCCGCCAAAATGGAGTTCTTTCCCCTTTCAGTGCTGATCGCGCAGAAGGCCGTTCGAGTGATTGAACAGGCTCCGGCCGATCTCGTGGCCTCCGATTGCCCGCTGGCGGGATTGCAGTTGGATCAGGCCGGCGCGATGGCCCATGCCGGCGGCAGGCCGACGCAGCATCCGATTCAAATTGTGCGCGATGCCTATGGGTTGCGGCTATGAACCCATTGATTGCCCAAGACCTCTTGCCCTCGGCAGAGTATGAGCAGCAGCGGGAGCAGTTCCGCTCGCAGATCATTGCGCTCAAGCAGCGGCGACGAATTTCCGTCGGGCCGCTTATCACGCTCATCTTTGAAAATCGCGAGACCTTGCGGTTTCAGACCCAGGAAATGATCCGGGTCGAGCACATTCTCGATCCACACAAAGTTCAGGATGAATTGGACGTCTATAATGCCCTCATGCCGGGGTCCGGTGAGTTGAGCGCCACGTTGCTGATTGAGATTACGGAGCAGGACCGGATGAAAGAGTGGCTTGATGTGTTCATGGGACTCGATCATGGCGAAACCGTCGCGATTCGCGCTGGAAGCGAGCAGGTGTTCGGGCAGTTCGAAGGCGGCCATAGTCATGAAACCAAAATCAGCGCGGTGCATTTCGTCCGATTCAGGCCGACCGCATCGATGACGGCTGCATTCGCCGACTTGCGCCAACCAGTTATGCTGACGGTGCACCATCGCGTGTACCATGCCGAGATGTCTGTTCCAGGGAGCATGCGCGAAGAGTGGCTTTCCGACTTACAATAGGACTGAGCGTTGAGTGCTGAGTGCTGAGAAGAAGAATAATTCAGGAATAGGACAAAGGGATAAGAAGATGCCGTCGGTCCTGCTTACTAAACGAATCGAATTCGCCGCTGCCCATCGGTATCACAAGCCTGAATGGGATGAGGCCAAGAACCGTGCTGTGTTCGGCCTCTGCTATAACCCGCCAGCGCATGGGCATAACTACATGGTCGAGGTAACGGTCTTAGGCAAGGTGGACCCGAAGACCGGCATGGTCGTGAATCTCTTCGATTTGAAGCGCACCTTGCTCAATGTGCTCGAAGAATTCGACCATAAGAATTTGAACCTGGATATGCCCTACTTCGAGGGCCGGATTCCCACGTCGGAAAACCTGGCATGTGTCCTCTGGAGCAAGTTGGACGCGCAGAAAGATATCGGTACGCTCCATGCGATTCGGTTGTATGAGGATGAAGACCTGTATGCCGAAGTGACGGCGGCGGCCGGGCTCGACGTCGCCAGCGTCACGCGGCGCTACTCGTTCACGGCCCTGCAGGATGGCCATCAAGGCCGCGAGTGGGACTGCTTCGTGACAGTCCATGGCACGATAGATCCGGTGACCGGGATGGTGACGGATATCGGCGCGCTGGATCGCTTGGTGCAGGATAAGGTGGTGCAGACGTTCGGCCATCATGAGCTTCGTCAGGCCTTCGGAACTCAGCCCGTGACCGGCGAGCAGCTGGTCAAACATATCTGGACACAACTGGTCTCTTCTCTCTCAACGGGAAGATTATCGAACGTCCGTCTCGTTCAATCTCGTGACCTGTCCTTTGAGTACGCAGGCTGACGCATCTAACAGGATGCTGAAAAAGTCCGCCAGCGGCGTTCTCGCATCGCTCAGATCCTCAACGTACCCCAGAGGGTACGCCTCCGGATCTTCGCTCGCTGCGGCCTTGCTGGACGGCCTTTTTGAGCATCCTGTGGGGGGCGTTCTCCTCGATCGCCAGATGTGAAGGTAATCGAAGATCTGCAGTGCCACAATATTTTTCCCGCAGCCTGTTAGGTATGTTCATTCCAGGCGTTCTATGATTACACGTTTGATCTCTGCTTTGTTGATGGTGTGCCTTTCGTGGACATCGGTGGCCTGGTCTGCCGAGGAGAGGGAGGCGATCGAGAGGACCGTCAAGGAAGCCGCCATGGCATCCGCGACCTACTCCGAAACCAGAGACAAGCAAGCCGTGCTGAAGTTGTACACCAAGGACTATGTCGGCATTCAGGATGGCGAGACGGAGACGCGGGAGTCAATCGAGAAGTGGCTGTCGGAGTATGAGTCTGAACTCAACAAGGGAAGCACCCTGCGCTTTATCAGCGTCGTGTCGAACCTGCGTGTGCGGATGCCGGGCCCAACTGCTTGGGCTACCTACGACTACGTGTTTCAGGCGGTCAGGAAAGGCGAACTCGAAGGGCAGGACTCCGGGCAATGCACCACGCTCCTGCGCAAAGAGAGCTCAACCTGGCTGATTCAGCATGAACATTGTTCGAAGACTCGAACTGGACTAGGGAAGTAAGGGCCAGCCTCTCGTTCCACACCACTCTGTACCACTGCCTTTAATCCCTTTGCGTTACCGGCGATCAGCGTGGTGTGGACAAAACCCTATTGCAGTAAGTGATCCGAAATCAGCGCGGCGAGTTCGGCCGGCTCCACCACCCCTTCGCGGGTGAGGAGCAGCTTGCCGTTGGAAAAGAAGTGGGTTGTGGGGTAAGTTTCAAAAGTATGGATCTTCTTAATCTCGCGGCAACGGCCTGGGACATGCATCTTGGCCTTGCCGACTTTTACGTCGGGAAAATTTGCGGCGGTTTCTTCCAGGATCGGGTCGTAGGTCTTGCAGGGTTCGCAGGTAGCTAGGCCGTAGGCGACGATCGATGCCGGCGCGTCTGTGAACTCCTTGTAGTTTTCGTCTCTGACGTCTTCGACGATTCCAGGCATGATGGATAGTGCGGAGTGCGGAGTGCGGAGTGCTGAGTTCTGAGTGCTGAGTCAGCCTAAGCTCGATTCTCAGCACCCAGCACTCAGGACTATTTGAATTAGCTCAGCTTTGCCAGTGCGGCGAGGATGTCCTTGTCCTCCCGCGCTACCTTGATTTCCTGGACCTTCGCGTAGGCAACCTTGCCGTTCTTGTCGACGATGACGGTCGCACGCTTCGAGCAGTTCAACGGCTCGAAGTAGAGGCCGTAGCCCTTTGCCGTGGTCCGATGCACATCCGACAGCAGCCGATGCTTGAGATCCATGGAATCAGCCCAAGCCTTGTGCGAAAAGAAGCTGTCGCAGCTGATGCCGAAGAGTTCCGCGTTGGCTGATTGGAACTTAGGAAAGTCATCGGTCAAGCACTTATTCTCGCCTTGACAGACGGGGCTCCAGTCCAGCGGATAGAAGCAGAGCACCACATTTTTCTTGCCGCGATAGTCGCTCAGCTTCACATCCTTCTGGTCCTGATCCTTTAAGTTAAAATCCGGTGCGGTATCGCCCACCTTGATTTCTGCTGCTACGTCGCTCATCTCTGTACCTCCTTCACTGGGTTTAATCCGGCCTCTGACACTGACACCTGCAATTTTGTACCGTGCGGCCTGAAACCTTGTCAACGGCCCTGAAGACCTAGAAGAGACCTGACTGGTCCATAAGTGGCTGATGGGATTGGAGAACTATGGTAATAGCCGAATTTCTCGAAAACTTAGCATGCGCCCGGCTGGTGCAGCGGTGCGGTGATTGGCAATCTCAACATTCTGACCCAAGAGGCCCAGGCGGATGTGGCTTCCGACTTTTGGCGACTGCCCGATCCTCGTCAATTCATCTGCCGTTTCCCTGAGGAGATCGCGCACGGGCTGGTCTGGAAGACCGGGAGGAAGAAATATTTCTAGTTCATCAACCCCGAATTTACTAAGGCCAAGGGTGTAGCACCAGATCCGATGACTCTGCTCATCCTCGCCCTGCGTGATCGGGATGTGATCGACGGCGACAAAGTGTGCGAGGGGACGATCTTGCCAGTCCGACGGGTTCAGGTACTGGTTGGTAATGATGTCATGGGCTGTGCCTTGCGTGAGGAAGGTGAGGCCTCGCGCGAGTCGCGCGGCAAAGAGTATGGTGTCCGGCATGTCTCGCGGGGATACGAGGGAAGGCGCGACCGCACCCATCACATCGTGCTCCCAAGCCAACTTCTTCATGACATCGGCGACATGGCTCATCGGCAACGGCATCACGACATGGGCCGACCAGGGGCCGTGAGTCGCTTGCCAGGATTCTGCTGAACCCGCTTCGTGATGAATGGTCAGTGGCCCGCCATACTCCCGTTCGTACCAGATCTTCAGTTCGTCAGTGGCGGGCGCGGTCCCCCGATAGCCGATAAAGTAGAGCGGAGGACGACGGGCGGAAGGTTTGGGGGTTTTCTTTCTGATCCTCATTAGTTGTACGAGAAGTTATTTGCCGGACTTGCGGGCCTTGCGGCGGTCATCCGGGTTAAGAAGCCGTTTGCGAATACGCAGGCTCTTCGGCGTGACTTCAACCAGCTCATCCGGGCCGATATATTCGAGTGCGAACTCCAAGCCCATTTCCCGAGGCGGCGTGAGGACCAACGCTTCGTCGGTGCCTGACGCCCGCATATTGGACAGGTGCTTCTCTTTACAGACGTTGACATCCATGTCTTCATCCCGGCTGTTCTCGCCGACAACCATCCCACGATAGACCTCTACGACAGGGCCGATAAACATCACGCCCCGTTCTTGGGTCATGAAGATGGCATAGCCGGTGCTGGTTCCGTCTTCGTGTGCGACGAGAGACCCGTGTGTCGCCACCGCGAGATCGCGCTCCTCCACTGGTTCGTATGCGACGAAGACATGGTGCATGATGATGGTACCGCGAGTCTTGGCGACCAAGAGGTTTTTGAGCCCCATAATGCCGCGGGTGGGGATATGGTACTCCAAGTGCATTTCGCTCGGTCCGGCGTCGGAATGGATGAGTCGCATGTGGCGCAATTCGCCGCGACGTTTTCCGAGCTCCTCAATCACGGTTCCTTGATAGGTTTCAGGCACCTGGATGGTCAGCTCCTCATAGGGTTCGAGGACTTTGTCCCCCTCACGGTGGACAATTACTTCCGGTTGCGAGACTTGCAGCTCATATCCCTCCCGCCGCATCTGTTCGATCAAGACGCCTAGATGGAGCTCGCCGCGACCGGCCACGAGGAACTTATCCGCACTATCCGTTTCTTGCGCGCGCAACGACACGTTGGTTTCTAGTTCTTTGAAGAGTCGGTCGCGCAAATGCCGCGAGGTCAGGTACTTGCCTTCCCGTCCGGCGAACGGGCTATTGTTTACGGAGAAGGTCATTTGGACGGTCGGCTCATCGACTGTGACTCGGGTCAGTGCAACCGGATGTTCAGCATCGGCAATTGTATCGCCGATGCTCACCTCGTCCAGACCGGCCACCGCGACGATTTCTCCTGCCTCAGCCCGTTCCATATCCGTCCGTTCAAGACCGGAGTAGACCGCGAGGTCCGACACTTTTCCAGGGAACTGCGCGCCATCCTTTCCGAGCACGACCACATTCTGCCTGCGGGCGATCGAACCGGACTGAATCTTCCCCACGCCCATCTTGCCTTTGTAGAGGTCCTGAATCAGGGAGAGGACCAGGATCTGGAGCGGTGCGTCTGCATCGATGGCCGGTGCGGGAATCTTTTCCAGCACGGTGTCGAGGAGCGGCGTAATGTCCGTACCGGGTTTATTCACATCGAGCGTTGCGGTGCCCTTGATCGCCGCGGTGTAGACGATCGGAAAATCGAGTTGCTCGTCCGTGGCACCGAGATGGACAAACAAGTCGAAGGTCCGGTTCACCACGTCATCAATCACCGCATCGGGCCGGTCGATCTTGTTGATGACCACGATAGCCTTGTGGCCGAGCGCTAAGGCTTTCCGCAACACGAAGGTCGTTTGCGGCATGGGGCCTTCTTTTGCATCGATCAAGATGAGAACGCCGTCCACCATACGCAGGGTCCGTTCGACTTCACCACCGAAGTCGGCGTGTCCCGGCGTATCGACGATGTTGATCTTCACGCCCTTGTAGGTGACGCTGGCGTTCTTGGCCCGAATGGTAATCCCGCGCTCACGTTCCTGGTCCATCGAGTCCATGATTCGTTCGCCCATATCGTCGATCTTGCGATGGACATGGGTCTGTCGGAGCACCGCGTCGACCAGCGTCGTCTTGCCATGGTCGACGTGGGCGATGATCGCGATATTCCGAATATCGCTCCGGCGCTCTTTGGGATCGAGTTGTGTCGTGACGGGAGATTCCGATGCGGCTGTCTGGTCCATAGATATTGCTACATGCTCCAAAAAAAAGACGCCCAGGAATCCAGGCGTCGCTCAAGAGTATACCCGAAGCATGAGGTCCGGCACAAGCGATGCCAGAGGAAGATGCGAGGGCTGGCACGACGGTACCGGCTTGAATCTTGAGTTTTGAGGGCCTCCACGGTATGGTGACCTTGGTATTCTTCTCAGGAAACCAAGCCGCCTTCGAGGCTACCCCCACGTAACCATGATAGACCGACCGATACAACTACAGGATCCGCTTCGCCAACCACCACCTCGCCGCTCATGGCGCTGGTGGCAGATCTCGCTCCTTGGCTTGGGGGCGGCGATCTTGATAGGAGGGCTGACAGCAGGCGGGCTGCTGTGGCATTTTTCGAAAGACCTTCCCGCATTGGATCAGTTGGGAACGTATCAGCCAAGCTTGGTGACCCAGGTCTATTCGAGTGATCAACAGCTCATCGGTCAATTTTTCATCGAGCGGCGCATCCTGACCCCGGTGGCGGACATTCCCGAACGGTTGCGGCGTGCGGTCATCGCAGTCGAGGATGTCCGGTTCTTTGAGCATCCCGGCCTCGACTACATCGGCATGCTCCGTGCGGCCTGGACGAACCTGCGCCGAGGGAGCAAGGTCGAAGGGGCCAGCACCATTACCCAGCAATTGGCGAGGTCGCTGTTCCTTTCGTCCGAACGCACCTTCGACCGCAAAGTCCGCGAGCTGATTCTGGCCTACAAGATGGAATTGGTTCTGACAAAAGAGCAAATTCTCGAACTGTATTTGAATCAGATCTACTTCGGACAAGGCGCCTATGGTGTCGCCTCAGCGGCACAAACGTATTTTGGGAAAGACCTCTCCGCTCTCACGATGGGAGAGTCGGCATTTCTGGCGGGTCTCCCGAAATCGCCGAACCATTATTCGCCCTTCAAAGCCTATGATCGCGCAAAAAAGCGACAGGAGCATGTACTGGCACGCATGGAAGAGGCGAAGTTCCTCACCACGGCGGAACGCGAACAGGCCGCAGCGGAGATGCTCAATTTCCGGCGGCCCGGTGCTGAACAGGCTGCGCCCTACTTCGTGGAGTATATCCGACAGATGCTAGTCGCGAAGTATGGCGAAGCAATGGTGTACAAGGGCGGGCTCAAGGTCTATACGACATTGAATATGGAGATGCAGAAAGCTGCTGAAGCGGCCTTTGCGGCTGGCCTGCGCGAATTGGATAAGCGCCAAGGGTGGCGCGGCCCGCTCCGAACGGTTGATGTGACTGAGCCAACCCCGCCCATTGTTGCAGCAGCGACTGATCAGGTACTAAAAGTAGGAGACTATCGCGAGGGGTTCGTCACCAAAGTGGCGAAGGACCATTATCTGGTGCAGATCGGCACGACGGTGGCCAATCTTGCCTTTGACGATATGGCATGGGCAAATCGCCGTCTTACTGGGTCGGATACGGCGAAAGATGTCGTGATCAATCTGAACCTCAAGCAAGTGCTGAAGCCCGGTGATGTCATCGAGGTGATGGTGAAGAAGCTGGATCGTGGCGTCGTCCATGTGCAATTGGAGCAAACTCCCCTTGTCGAGGGAGGGTTGATTGCGCT
Source organism: Nitrospirota bacterium (assembly GCA_016200355.1). Taxonomy (GTDB): domain Bacteria; phylum Nitrospirota; class Nitrospiria; order Nitrospirales; family Nitrospiraceae; genus Palsa-1315. The sequence goes on along the minus strand of JACQEY010000042.1, from coordinate 2,654 downwards.
AGAGCCAGGCAAGGGCGCCATTCGAGCCATGGTCGGAGGCTACGATTTCGGCCGCAGCGAGTACAATCGGGCCGTGCAGGCCCACCGCCAGCCCGGATCCGCCTTCAAGCCGATCATCTACGCGACGGCCATGAATCAGGGGATGGGTCCCGCGTCGGTGATCCTCGATGCGCCGGTTGTCTATGAGCAGGAACAAGATGAGAAAACCTGGAAGCCGGAGAACTATGGCAGAAAAATCCATGGCATGGTGAGTTTGCGGGATGCCCTGGCTCACTCGCACAACCTGGCGACGGTCCGGTTACTGGACAAAGTTGGCGTAAAAAATGTCATTGAGTTTGCGAAAACGGTCGGGATCACCAGTCCGCTGGCGGCTGACCTATCGCTGGGACTGGGCTCATCCTCCGTTGGGCTGATGGAACTGACCTCCGCCTATAGCGTGTTGCTCAACCAGGGAAGCCGTGCGGAGCCATACGCGATCCTGTTTGTGAAGGACAACGCGGGAAATGTGCTTGAACAGACAGAACCGCAAGCCATTCCTGTGATTTCCAAAGAAACGGCGTATTTGGTCACGAACATGATGGAAGATGTGATCCAAAAGGGGACCGGCCAAGCGGCCAAAGGGATCGGACGTCCGATTGCTGGAAAAACCGGAACCACAGACGAGTTTATCAATGCGTGGTTTATCGGCGGTGCGCCGAACTTGGTCACGGGCATCTACGTCGGATTTGACGATCGACGTTCACTCGGCGAGGCGGAATCGGGAGCGCACGCCGCGCTGCCGATTTGGATCAATTTCATGCAGATCGCGCTCAAGCCGCTACCAGTCATGGCCTTTACCATTCCGGAAGGCGTCACGTTCGTCAAGGTCGATCCGGCAACGGGGTTGCTCGAGGATGAGCAAGGGGGACAGGCTAGTACCGTCGAACTCTTTACCAAGGGCAGCGAGCCGACTCAAGCGACTCAGCGCAGACTGGACCCGATTGATTTCTATAAGCTCGATCAAATTCCCGAGGGGGCGCTCTAGCAGGATGCTGAAAAAGACCGCCAGCATCGTTCTCGCATCGCTCAGATCCTCAACGTACCCCAGAGGGTACGCCTCCGGTCTTCACTCGCTGCGGCCTTGCTGAACGGCCTTTTTGAGCATCCTGCGCAAGTATTTTTGTTGTGCCGGGACGGTAAGAAAAAGTAGCCCGAGCCACTCTTGTCCAAAATAAGTTTTTAAAATGCCTCCGGCTTGTGAGTAGGATGGGTGATTCATCCACACCCGTCTGCGGCGTTGCCACGCCGTGTCACCCACAAGCCGGAGGTATTGTATGGTAGCCGTTGCCAGTTGTTTTGCGCAAATCCTGTCCCTGATCGATCGCGCGGGGTTCGCTCGTGCCGTACGGCATCACCAAGCTGAGCGAGCGGCCAAGGGATTCGGCTGCTGGGATCATTTCGTCGCCATGCTGTTTTGTCAGATGGGCAGCGCGCATTCGCTCCGAGAGATCTGCGGCGGCTTGGCGACGGCCCTCGGCAAACTCGTGCACTTAGTGGCAACTGTACGAGACGCTCTTCTATCAGGTGCTCACCCAGTGTCAGGCGGTGGCGGCTCTGAAGCGACGGCGGTTCCGGTTCAAGCATCCGTTGCGGACCCTGGATACGACGCTCATCGAATTGTGTGCCACGGTGTTCGATTGGGCCCGGTTCGTCCGGACCAAGGAGGCCATCACGCTCCATCTCCAACTGGATCACCAAGGCTGTTTGCCTTGTTGGGCGCTCGTCACCGAAGGCGACGTGAACGATGTCCGCGTGGCGCAGCAGCTCACGTTTGCGCCGGGCACCATCGTCGCCATGGATCGCGGCTACCTGGACTATGCCTTGTATCATCGCTGGACCACGGCCGGGGTGTGGTTTGTCACGCGCCCGCGCACCAATATGTTGTATGAGGTGCTGGACCAGCGTCCCGTGCCCACCCGTGGCTCCGTGCTCGCCGATGAGGTGATTCGCCTGACCGGGCTGCACGCCGCGGAGCGGTGTACGGTCCCGCTCCGGCAGGTGACGATCTGGGACGAGACGCAGCAACGGCCATTCACGTTCCTGACCAACATCATGCACCTCGCCGCCAGCACGATCGCGGCCATCTCTAAAGAACGGTGGCAGATCGAGCTGCTCTTTAAAGCCTTGAAGCAACACCTCAGGATCAAAACCTTCGTCGGGACGACTGAGAATGCGGTCCAGGTCCAAATCTGGATCGCCCTGCTGGCGATGTTGCTGCTGAAGTTTCTGCAGCTGCAGTCCACCTGGCCGTGGAGTCTCTCGAACCTCGCGGCCTTGCTCCGCTTCAACCTGTTGACCTATCGGGATCTCTGGACCTGGCTCAATGCGCCGTTTGGATGTCCGGCCATCACCCCGATGCCCATGCAAGCGACGCTCTTCGCCACGTGATCTTGGACAGCAGTGCTCCCGACCCCTTTTATTGCTGCAGAGCGCTCACCATTTTCTCTATATCAGCGTCTCCCTCGCAGTTTGGGACGAGGATCGGGCAGTGGAATCATCTCTTCTTTACTCATGACCCACCCAGGCATTAATTCCACTGCGGCTCTCAGTTGAGCTTCCGGGCCTTCCACGAGCATCATGCGAGACAAAGAGTCGTCGATCACCGCAACAGTCGG
>JACQEY010000031.1 GCA_016200355.1 Nitrospirota bacterium | reverse complement strand
TGGAGATCCCGATCAGCTTGTCGAGACCCAGCACCTTCCTCGCCAAGTTGAGAGGTAGGTCTCCCTGACCTAGGTGTACGCCATCGGCATCCACGGCCAGAGCCAAGTCACAGCGATCGTTGACGATGAAGATCACGCCTAGCTCAGCCGCAGCTTGTCGGAGTGCCAAGGCTTCCACGTAAGCTTCCTTCATCGATGCGGTCTTGTTGCGATATTGAAAGAGGGAGACGCCTGCCTCAGTCGCAGCCGTCAGCACCTCGACCAAGGGACGCGTAGGACAGACCGACGGATCGAGAATGATATAGAGGCCAGAGAGGGAGTGAGAACGGGCGGTTTTCATGGGTAAGACATTCTACGAAAACCATTCTTAGTTTGTTTGGTTGAACTAGACCAAGGAGATGAACGAAACAAACCAAATAAACCCAATCAAGTTCACTTCTTACTGCAGGCCACTTTCCACAGAGTATGATTGATCGTACGTGGCCCAACCGGTTCCCACTGTTGTTCGTCCGGGGTACTGTACACCACCTTGCCGCTTGCCATATTGCCCGAGAACCACGTATACGCAAGCATACGTGTCCGCTTGTCCGTACAATCAAATTCGTTGTATCGCTTGATAGACAATAACGAATCGCCTGCCACGGTTTGTACCGTCTTGTAGTCGTACAATTGCCACATCTTCACCAGATTCCCCTTGCGGCGAATGGAGTCTGGATCGACGTACACCGTTAATCCGGCTTCGTCGTCGCCACTTGTCAACACCCACCCAGCAGACACTGGTCCACTACTCAGCACCAGAAGCGTGATCAGGAACCAGAACCCCAACAAGCAGGCCTGTGACAACTTGAGGAATGGGCGTGCATTGTAGGCTTCAGGAACGCAACGGTAGGGGCCAATCGTGAAAGGCATAGGGGCCTCGTAGGGTGGCGTATTCTAAGAGGGCCGAGATCGAGGATGCAAGAATCAATAAATAATTCTACGCAACTTGACAGGGCTGCTGGTATAGTAAGAACAGACATCCGTCGTTGAAGGAAGGAGACTCATGAAGACAAAAAATCCTGATGTTCAACATATGGCCGAGCGAAACCTGTCGCCTGAGCCTGAGTCCATGCAGAAGTATTCGGACGAGGTGAGGGAGTTGATTGCGAAGAAAGCCTACGAACTCTATGAGCAGCGGGGACGACAGGGGGAACGCGACGTAGAAGACTGGCTCAAAGCTGAGGAACTAGTCCGCAAGGAGATGAATACCCGCCGTACGACTCCCTAGCTCTCTGACTAGGGAGGGGACGGAGCCTGTTGGATGATATCCTGTGCTCACGCAACGCACATAGCTCATGGCAGATTGAGCGATGATCACCAGGCGTAGGCTTCGGGTGCAGACCCGCCTGGGCCGGGAAAGATCTCGTCAAGCTGCTTCAGTGTTTCCTGACTCAATGTAAGACTCAGAGCCGACATCGTACCATTCAATTGCTCCATCGTGCGCGGCCCGATAATCGGCGACGTAACGGCCTTTTGGTGCAGTAGCCAGGCGAGCGCCACATCGGCCGGGCGCTCGCCGAGTTGTGTGCAGAGGGCCTCATAGGCTCCCAGCTTGGGGCGATATGTCTCGATATCTTTCTTCAGATCTTCGTTCGCGCGCCGACCGATTGTCGCCGGTTCCAAGGCCCCTGCCAATAGTCCTCGTGCAAGCGGACTCCAGGGGATTAGGCCGATGCCATATGCCTCGCAAGCCGGAATCACTTCTAACTCGATCGTCCGTTCGTTCAAATTATAGAGGCTTTGCTCCGACACGAGGCCGAGGAAGTGGCGGCTGCGCGCTAGCTCTTGAGCCTGGGCTACATGCCAGCCGGCAAAGTTACTGCTGCCGACGTACAGAATCTTGCCTTCCCGGACCAACTGTTCCATCGCCTGCCAGATTTCCTCCCACGGCGCCTCCCGATCGACGTGATGCATCTGATACAAGTCGATGTAGTCAGTCTCAAGGCGCCGCAGGCTTGCCTCGCAAGCCCGCTTGATGTGCAAGGCCGACAAGCGAGACTGATTCGGCCATGCGCCCATCCGGCCAAACACCTTCGTTGCCAGCACAACTTTCTCACGCCGTCCCCCGCTCTGGGCGAACCAGCGCCCCACAATCTGCTCCGTCCATCCCTCCCCCACTTTCCAGCCATAGACGTCCGCCGTGTCGAAGAAGTTGATGCCCAGCTCCAGCGCCCGATCCATGATGGCAAAACTATCCGCCTCGTTCGTCTCCGGTCCAAAGTTCATCGTGCCAAGACAGAGCCGGCTGACTTTTATTCCCGACCGACCAAGATGAACATATTGCATAAGCAAGATTCCTTCTCACATAGGCGAATGAGATATCGCACAGAGAGGGAACGAACGGAGAACAATCACGGCTCCTCTTCTTCAATGTCCTCAATCGACTGTTTGAGCGCCGCAACAAAGGTCTCCGGCTGAGCCAGGGCGTTCTCCGTCAGTTGAAACTCAGAGACCAGCACACCGGCCTTGTCGACAATGATCAACCGATAGCCCTGTTTCACAGATATGCCCTCTCACGATGTGATGCCATGCGTCACGAGCCTAACATAGTGGGAAAGAGACTTCATGCCGGGAGGTCGAAGATGGAACAGGTCCCGTCGCGCCTCTTGACGAAGCGATCCGGGTGCGGCATCCTCCGGATTGTCGCGAGAAAAGATCGAAAAGGAGGCACCATGGCCGTGACGTCTGTCATGCTTCCGCTCGGAACACCCGCTCCTCCGTTTGCGTTGCGAGATGTGGTGAGGGGGCAGATCTACTCACTCGATTCGTTCACCGGCAAGACCGCCTTGCTGGTCATGTTCCTCTGCCGTCACTGTCCCTATGTGGTCCACGTCGAGCAAGGGATCGCGAAGATAGGGCGGGATTACCTAGACACAGGACTCGGCATTATCGGTATCAGCAGCAACGATCCGGCGCAATATCCTGATGATGCGCCGCCGCGGCTGAAAGAGATGGCCGAACGTCTGGGCTTCACCTTTCCTTTCTGTTTTGACGAAACCCAAGATATCGCGAAAGCCTATCGGGCGGCCTGCACCCCCGATTTCTATCTCTTCGACCGGGAACGGCAGCTGCTCTATCGCGGGCAGCTCGACGACAGCCGCCCCGGCAGCAACAAGCCGGTCACGGGCCGCGATCTGCGTATCGCGATCGACGCAGTGCTTGCCGGGAAGCCCGTCGACAGTAACCAGAATGCCAGTGTCGGCTGCAGCATCAAGTGGAAGCGAGGAGGGGAATGACACGCGTGCCGGTCCTTTGCTCGCGGAACGCGCACGATAGGAATGTGCTCGCTCGACGCGCGCAGTGGGACCAGTCACGCGTGCCATTCCTAGAAAGGTGAAACAAGCAAGCTTGGAGGGAACATTGGACGACCACAGCGAGCAACCGATCGAACAGCTCTCCTCATACGGACCTTAGTCAGAATTGTGATCCTAAAAAATGGTTGCAGATTCTTTACCGCAGTAGAACGGTCAATGTCGGACAGGCTCCTAACAACCACGAAATCACTCCGGACGCCGTTTCTCCAAACTTGAACGATGGGACAGTGGGGGGTATGATAACAATAAGGTCGAGCAGACCTTGTAATGGTTAGCCAGCAATTTTCCTCGCAGGGCTCAAAGACCCCTTGAGTGAGGAGGTCAGTATGAAGGCTGGCTTGCGGGTCTCGGCTTCAACACTTGTATTGTTTGCTCTGCTTGGCACAGTAGCCGAGGCCGGCAGAACGCTTCGTGAGTTTAGCGGCGATGCCATGCAGCGCTTTGACAGTCGAATGATGGCGTCTCCGTTGGTGCGCTTCCCTGGTCTATTCGGACTATCCCTCTGGCCATACATCGCCTATCCGCCAGCTCCATCGGTGACGATTGTGAATGTTCAGATCCAAATACCTGAGTTGAATCAACCGCCGCCGACACCTCCGAAACCTCCCGCTCGTTCCAAATTCTGGACTGCTCGGTGTGGATTCTTTGTCGAGCTCGAAGTGAGTTCGACGATGAACCTGATGGAAGAAGAAGCGAAGCCCTGCTCTCGCTAACGAGCAAACACAACGGCTCATGGACACCACTGGTGGCCCTCTGAGCATGAAAGCCTCTCCCGCAAGTGACGCCAGCCGGCGGACACGGTTTTCGACAGAACAGCCTTAGCACGAACCATAATCTTTCCATGGCACGCCTCCAAGAACGACGAATGCCTCAGCCTACGTCCCGACTGGAGAACAGCGCACATGAGTCGTCCATGGCACAATGGTAAAGCAGGCGTATCATGTCGCCCGTCTTATTTATGAAGGTTCGTTGCGACATCGCCGGAAAGCGCGTTCCTCGTGAAGCGTATCTCGCATGCGACGATACAGACACACTCTTTTCGTCCCGCGCTTCACGTGGAAGAGCCTCGTATCCACGCTTGCAGCAGAAACTTCATGAATCATGCGGGTTGGGTAGGGATCGGTGGACCGTGCGGCGAGAAAAGATTCGCTACTCCTTTGATTTTTCGTCAATTCATTTTGCCACACCACTGGCCTGGAGCCTGATCTTCTCCTCCATGTTCGCCACGAGCTCAGCAAATTGTTCCGGTTGTGGCGCCGTTCTCGGATCGAAACAGCCGGCATCCCGTAACATATGCAAGTATTCGAATTCGATGAGCCACTTGCTCTTATTGGTCCTTTCTTCCGCGAGTGCATAATAAATATCATGGAGCGG
>JACQEY010000041.1 GCA_016200355.1 Nitrospirota bacterium | reverse complement strand
GATCAAAGCCAATCCTGAATGTTTTTCCTGGCATCATTCGCTGAGTGCTTGCCTGTATGCTCACCTGGTAACCTCGATTCGAACCACGTGCTCTCGACACCACGAAAGAATAGGGGCAGCATGTTATTGGATTGATAACAGAGTGTTACCAGCGTGTTAAATTATTCACGCGGTCTAACATTATTACGGCGCGGACTGTTTGCAGGGGGCTGACGTTTAGCAGGCGGCAGAAAAACTAATGTGGGCGTGCTAGAACTCGAGGGGGTGCACATCTAAAACAAGCCTGGCCGGTCTGGTTGATCTAGTTTGTGTTGTTCAACCAAAAAACCAAACAAACTAAACAGACCAAACAAACCAGCCAAGTTAGAGGACGCGGTAGTACTTCACCGTGCTTGTTCCATTATTCGGATCACGCTGGAGCACCACAGTCGCATTCCTGGCCACGTCGTTCAGGCGTACAACCATGTGGGCCAAGAATAGATCGCTCTTGACGTCATACAGGTTTTGCTGACGGAGTTCCTTTCCAATATCCTCAAAACTACTCACGCGATCCAACTCTTGAATGGTCTTGAAGGGACGCCCCTGGACAATATCCGCGGCGATGCCTTGTGTAATACGAGGATCGAGAGCCTGCAGCACGAGGGGATTGGCAGTGTTCATATTCACCCTGCTTTCGCCTTCTGAAGGATAGACGGTTACCAGCTTTGAGAGCTTCGCAATGATGTCGGGCGTCATTCCTTTAATTAAGCGCAACTCCAAGAGGGTCTGCAGTGGGGCGTTGGCCGCTTGGTAGGAGGGACGCAGTGTTTGATAATACGGACTCTCTGCGCCAGACGGTTCAGGAGTCTCGTCCTTATCTACCCAGTCGACGATCGCATCCACCAAATCCGGATTGATCTGTACGAGTTCGAAGAGCCGCTTGACCCGTGCCACCTTTTTCTTCTTCGCCTCGAGTTCTCCGGCAGCTGCCAGGTCGTTCAGGTTCAGCTTGCCGCGTTCATCCTCGATCTGGGCGGTCAGCAGGCCGTCGCCGATGGCATAATCCCTGATGGGAAGAGCCCACACGTCGGTGAGGGCGTCGAAGGACTGGCCCGCTTTCTTGTCCTTCAAGAAGTCCTGCTGCAAGATGCCTCGGGCAGCCTGCACTGCCGCGCGCGCGAGCACGGTGGCCTTGAAGTTATCGCGAAAGGCCGCAGCGTCGCGGTATTCCCGTCTGGCCTCGGCATCGAACTCAAGAATCAGTGCAACCAGGAGTGTCAGAACCAAGAGGGTGAGAAGAAGGGCGATACCGCGTTCATCAGACCTTCGCATAGGTCACGATTTTCAGCGTGGCGTCGAGATTGACGGGGTTATCGTATTTCGGTTTCATCTGCAGATGGTGCACTTGGACGTCATAGGGCGCCTGTTCGATGGCTACCAGCAGCGCGAGGAGCTGGGGAAGCGATACGCCGTCGAGTCGAAGGTCGACCGAGGTTTCCTGATAGCCCTGGACGACAATGGGAGCCTGCGGCTGCAGGCCTACGATGCGATCGCGAATCTTCGCCGTCGTCGTCGCTTCTTCCATGAACGCCAGCAGCGAAAACTGGGCTGGTGGGACTGGCATGTGTTGTTCGAGTTTAGCGATGCGCGCCTGCTTGATCACGTATTCCTGCGCTACGAGCGCAAGTTCCTGGCTGTCTTTTGCTTTTCGTCGCGCTTGCCGATCAAGCTTGTCAATCGACACCATGAGTGGATCGATAACCAGTAGAAAGGCAAGCGCTGCTGCGACCACGGCTCCACCGCCGGCCACGATGATGCGCTCGCGTTGTGAGAAATGCTGCCACCGTTCTTTCAGCATCTGGATCATGGCCGTTGCACCGCATAGGTGAGGCGAAACACGACTTGATTCGGCACAGCTCCGACACGGGTGTCGTTGATGGACACGTCATGAAAGGTCTCGTTCGCTGCGAAGGCCTGCTTGATCTTCTCGACCGCATCGAAGGTTGTGGTTTCTCCCTCCAGATGGATGTTGTTCCCGTCGATCGTCAGTTCTCGTACTTTCAATGGTATGCCTGGCGGTACATGTTTCCCCAGTTCTGCAAGGCCGGCAAGGACATTGTAGCGTGTGCCGTCGACAATCGAGAGACCTTTCTCCAGCTGGGAGACTCGATAGCGCGCCTGGTCCAACTCCTCACCCGGGCTGGCGCCAGGACCGAAGGTTTGCTCATATTGCGTCTGGAGGCCGTGCTTGAGGTCCTTGACCGTCGAATCCTTGAGCAAGAGACGTACGGAGAGATCCATCAGTGCCAGAACAATCAGGATGAGCCCTCCCCATAGGGCCAATCGCCGGTCTTGTTTAGAGACATCTGTCGTGGCCGATGCGGCATCGCTGGCGGTCTTGAAATCCAGAGCAAGATTCGATCCTGCCAGCCTCGATTTCCAGCGGGGACGGACAATGCCCGGATGGATTGCCAATCCGAATGCAATGGAAAACGCGCGGGGACAGCTCGATCCAAATCCTTGCCGCGGGCCAACCGGGAGTAACCCCAGTTGATGCGCCATATGCCCGCTCAATTCTTTCAGCTTGGAGCCGCCGCCTGATACCCAACAATGAGTCAGCCGTTGATGGACGGTGCTTTCGTAGGCGTGGAGGGAGACGCGCAACTCTTTGAGGACCGGTTCGAGCCAGGCATCGATTTCCCGTACGGCCATGGCCCGTTTTCGCCGTTCCGCTTCGGCGAAGCTGCAAGCATGGCGAACGGCGAGTGCCAGGGTAAGATGATTCCCGCCCCACAGCACGGTTCGCAGCAGCACGGGACGGCCTTCATGCACCAGGCACAGGGTCGTCTTTGAGGCCCCGACATCGATGATCGCCATGTCGCCGGGGACTTGGGCCCCTTCTTCCTTCAGAAACTGGCTGACGGAAAACAAGGCCATGCCGTCAATCGTGATTGCGGAGGGGTTTAGATCAGCGGAGGCCATAAACCGCAAGTGCTCAGCGATCTTTGTTTTGGGCGCTGCGGTGACGAGGACATCGGACCCTTTGGTTTTCGCAGTCCCTTCAGGGGATTCTCTCGCCGGCAGCAACAGACTGCCGACGGTGACGTCTTCCAAGGGCATAGGAATAAGATTTTCCATTTCGAATGGGACGATCTGCGCCAGCTTGGCGGCATCGCGAAAGGGGAAGGAGAGGGTTCTGACAAATACATCCTGGCAGGGGAGTGCGGTGACAATTTCCCCACTGCCGTATAAACCATGCTGCCAGAGAAAGTTTCTGAGCATGGCCGTACGATGTGCCGGCTCCGCGTGTTCCTGGCGGCCATACGGAATGGGCTGGTGGAAATATTCCACCGATTCACGCCCTGTTAGACGGCGGCGAAACCGCACAGCCTTAAAGGCCGTCTGTCCGATATCGAGCCCGACACATTCGGCAATCATCGACAACCCTCTTCAGGAACCCGGTTTATTTGGTTTGTTTTGTTCATCTAGTTGGTTTTGTTCAACCAAACAAACGAGAGAAACCAAATAAACCAAATAACAGTTTTCTCCCGTTAGAATGCCACTCTCGCGGTCATAATCGGTCCCACCAGCTTGAACGTCAAGGGGATCCCTGGCTGGAAGGGCGGCAGTGATAGGCTCGCAGCTTTTTGGGCAAACCCGGCGCCTGGAACCACGGTAACTGTAAGATCCAGAAGGCTCTGCTGCAGAGGCTGACGCAACGCCACATGCCCCTGGGCTGTAAAGGACCCATCCATACCGTCTCCCTTCAATTCCGTGACGTCGCATGCGCCATCGCGGCATGCGAGTGCGGCTTGGATACTACCGAATGCAAGCGACGAATTTGCGGATGTGCCGGCAGCGATCCGTTCGACGACGAGATCCTTGATTTCAACCTTCACGGTCCCTTCCCCTTTGAGGGCAGCCTGGGTGCCTTGTACATTGTCCCAGCGATGCATGAAATCTCCCTGGATTGTCCCACGGCTCACATAGGGTTTTAGGACTGCTGCTAGGTCTAGCTCCTGAAGCCGGCCTTTGACAGCAACAGGACCTTCTAAGGACCACGAGGCCGCCGTCAGCGACCCCGTGGCTCGTCCCACTCCCGCCGGTGTCACTCCCGGCAGCTGGATGGCATAATCTACCACTAACTGGCCTAAAATTGCCTGAAAGACTCCAATTGTTACTCGCGCGGCTTCAACTGGAATCACCCCGATTGTCGGTCCGGTGAGGACGAGATTGCGCCACTCAATGGCGGTGGGAAGGCCCACTGACCAATCCGCAGCACGAACTTCCCATCCACTGGCCCGATGGAGTTCGGTCAACATCCGGCTCTGGAGTGGGCCATAGGGAAAGGTCAAGAACAGAAAGATGATGAAGCAGGCCAGCGATGCTAACCCCCACCCTAGAGGGCCTTTCAGCTTCAGTGTTTCAGGCCAGGCAAGAGGCCAGGTTATCATGATGCCCCCACCGCTACCCATTGGCGTACGGTCTGAAGCTCCGCTTTCTCTTGGAGCAGCGTGAGTTCAAGTAAGATCGCTTTTGGAGACTCGTTTCCACGACCAGTCCACTCATCTAGCCAGAGATTGCTCTTGCCGTCGAAATAGCGCACGTTGAATCCTTTCACCTTGGTGGCCAGCTCGATTTGCTCGACAGATTCGTCTGTCAGACCATAGAGATTCCTTCGCACGAATCGAAGGAGGCGATCGCCTTCTCTGGTGTAGACGATACGAACTAGCTCAGTATCTTTGGCCGATTCCGCCCCTCGAAACTGGCCCATGGTAAGAAAGGCTACTGAATCGGCAGGCCGACCGTCGTACAGGCCGTTGATGCCCATCCAAGGACCGGTTGGGCGGCTCACGCTGACCGATAGTTCATCGATCATAAGGCGCAGAGTGCTGCGAACAATTTGCTCATCGGCCGATTTCGCTCGTGCCGTATCGATCGCACTGATGGTGACATAGAGGGACCCAAAGACCACGGTGGCCATCATGGCGATCAGAGACACCGCCAGGAGGACTTCGATCAAGGTAAAGCCGCTCTCAGAATCCCGTGGCACTTGCCGAAAAGACGTAGGTGCTGACTTCGACCATTTCATCCGTTTTCCCTCGGGGCCACAAAATCTGAATCTTGATTTCCCGCACGGTCGGCAACGGTGTGGGCGAGACTATCCGTTTCCACCGATAATTCGACGGGCGGTTCGCGATCTCGGCAGTGGCTTGCGATCCCAGGGGGATCGGAAGAAATTCTCCGCCTGTTTCACCAAGGGGCAAGAGCGCCCCTAATTCCGTCTCCGTCAACTTTTCCTGGGCGAGGATCGTGGCGGTCGTGAGTTCTTTAGCTCTCGCATGGAGGTCGAGATCCCAATTGCGAAGTCCCAATAAGATCGGCAGCGCCAGGGCGAGAATGCCGAGTGCGATTAATACTTCCAATAACGTGAAACCCCGTTCACTTCCCATAGAAATGCACTCTGCGATGCCACAACGTTCTCAGCATTGGCGTGATTACGGGCTCGCCGCCGCAGTCTTTAGTAACGGTCTCACACGTTCGAGAATTACGAGTGGCCTGGGAGGCTCAATCCGCTCATCGCTCATGCGGATCGCTCCCGTGACCGGCTCGATGGCAATGGCCAGAATATTGTTGCGCGCATCCACCAAATGCATCGTCGCCGGATCGATCCTTCCCGTAGGATAGAAGGACAGATCGACTCGACCGGATGCTTTTTTCTCTTGAGCGGCCAGAATGTCTGAAAAGCGAATGGCGGCTGGGAGGTTCAACGGCGTGGTCCAGGCGGCGTCTATCGGCACCTTTTCTTGGTTCCCATCCAGGATCATCGGCCAATAGACCCCTCGGTCGATATCAATGTATAGACGGACCGTTTTTTGGGTCGACATGGCTAGGCTCTGGAGAGATCGTATTGTCCCGACCATTCGCCGGCCGACAGAGCCGAGATTTTCTTCCAGCGAAATTCGAGGCAGGATGATTCCCAGTAAACCGACGAGCAAGAACAGCACAATGATGATTTCCAGAATGGTGAATCCATGGGAAGAACGTAAAGCGTGAGGCGTGAGGCGTGAGACGCGGGACAAGCGAGAAAGGCGAGACGTGCGCGACCGGTGTGTTTCACCTGATGACGACGATCTATCTCGCAGGAGGCTCAAAAAGGCTGTCCAGCAAGGCCGCAACGAGTGAAGACCCGAGGCGTACCCTCTGGGGTACGTTGAGGGTCTGAACGATGCGAGAACGACGCTGGCGGACTTTTTCAGCCTCCTGCTAATCCTTGTCCAGGTTCCAATTGGTAATATCGGCATTGATTCCTTCGCCACCCACTTCGCCATCCGTTCCAAGGGAGATCAGCTCGTATTCGCCTTTCGGACTGGGACTCAGATACTTGTAGGGGTTTGCCCATGGATCTTCCGGAAGTTTTGGAAGATATCCGCCAATCTTCCACTTCTTTGGGATTACACCGACCGAAGGCTTTTCCACCAAGGCCTTCAATCCTTGCTCAGTCGAGGGATAGACCCCGTTGTCGAGCTTGCCCTCGACCTGCTCTCTTCCATTCATCGAACACCTCCCGTTAGACTCATCACCCGTCAATCTATACTGATCACTGCCTCTCGCAGGCTGCAGAAAACCATTTCGGCACACAAATATCTCGAAAGTGTGCTCGTGTGGTACACCAGCTAAACTTTCCCGCAGGAGGCTCAAAAAGGTCGTCCAGCAAGGCCGCAGCAAGTGAAGGCCCGAGGCGTACCCTCTGGGGTACGTTGAGGGTCTGAACGATGCGAGAACGACGCTGGCGGACTTTTTCAGCCTCCTGCTAGCGAACCATCTGTCCCATCTCAAAGATAGGCAACAGAATAGCCACTACAATACAGAACACCAAGATACCCATGACCAGGATCATGATGGGTTCCAGGAGTGACGTAAATCGCGTAATGACCCGATCCACTTCTCCATCGTAAATGTGTCCGATGCGACGAAGCATCTCTTCCATTTCACCGCTCCGTTCACCAACCGCAATCATGTGGGTGACCAGCGCGGGAAATTCTCCGCTGCGCTTCAGCGGTTCGGCAATCGTTTCCCCTTCTCGGATATTCTGTCTGGCCCCCTCGACCGCACGTTCCAGCACACGATTATTCATCACACGCTTCGCGACATCCATGGCATCCAACAACTGCACACCGCTTGCAAGCATGGTGGCCAACGTGCTCGTGAGCCGCGAGATGGCGACCATACGGGTCACCTCGCCAATGAGTGGAACTTTCAGGAGCCATCGATCTGCCGTGAGTTGCCCTGCTTCTGTTTTCATCGCCCGGCGCGCCCCCCATATGATCAAACCCACCACACCGAGCATTACCGCCCAATAGTCGGCAAGAAAATGACTGATGCTCATGAGCACGACGGTCGGCCAGGGGAGTGCCTGCTTCAAACTCGTAAAGACGGCGGTGATTTTCGGCACGACAAAGGCCATGAGGAAAAACAGCACCAAGACTCCGACGATCAACATCAGGGCAGGATAGAGGATGGCATTCGTCACTTTATGCTTGAGCGCCAACTGCTTTTCCAGAAACTCCGCAAGGCGAAATAAGATTTGATCCAACGCCCCGCTGGCTTCACCAGCTCGAACCATATGCACATAAATCTGTGAGAATTCACGAGGGTAACGCTCGAGCACCGCACTATAGGACGCTCCTCCACGAATTTCTTCGCGTATATCGGCCATGAGGCTCTTCACGGCTTTCTTCTCGGTTTGATCCACCATTACCCCGAGTGCTTCGACCAGCGGCAGTCCTGCGACCAGTAATGTCGCCAACTGTCGGGTCATCATGGCTACGTCGGTCGTGCTGAGGGCAGGGGAGCGTCCGATTCCAGAAATGGATCTGCCGGAAGTACTCGGTGCCGAGCCGACAGTGGCCGAACCCGATCCCTGTTCCACCATATCGGTGGGAAACACGCCGACTTTCCGCAACTTTACGCGCGCAACCTTCGGGCTTTCGGCATCGATGATGCCGGTCGCGGCTCCGCCGTCGTTCCGATAGCCTTTATACTGATAGACCGGCATCGTGCTAGATCTCGACTTCCTGTTGGGTAATCCGCATCAATTCTCCGGTTGTGGAGATTCCGTGAAATACATTCTCTGCTCCTTCGTCTTTCAACGTCACCATCCCCTTCGCCATCGCTACTTGACGAATCGATGCCGAGTCCGCCTTGTTACCGATGAGGCGGCGGATCTCATCGTCCAGCACGAGGAGTTCAAAAATGCCGGTTCGGCCTCGATAGCCTGTTTGGGAACAGGCCGGACATCCGGCTCCACGATAGAATGTGGGGCGCACCCTCGGTGGAACGATCCCGAGCCGGATCAGCTCTTCATCGTTCGGGTGGTACGGCTGCTTGCAGTCCGAACAGACCTGGCGCAGCAACCGTTGCGCTAAGACGGCCACCACCGAGGAGGCGACGAGAAAGGGCTCAATACCCATATCGATCAATCTGGTGGCTGCGCTCGCGGCATCGTTGGTATGAAGCGTGGAGAAAACCAAATGCCCCGTGAGCGAGGCATGAATAGCGATTTCGGCGGTTTCACGATCGCGAATTTCGCCGATCATGATGACATCGGGATCTTGCCTGAGAATCGACCGCAGGCCTGCGGCAAACGTCAGGTTGATCTTGGGATTTACCTGCATCTGGCCCACGCCAAGCAGTTGATATTCCACCGGATCTTCGACGGTAATGATATTCTTGTCCGGCGCATTGATCTGTGTCAACGCCGCGTAGAGCGTCGTCGTCTTTCCGCTTCCAGTCGGTCCGGTCACGAGAATGATCCCGTGTGATAACTGGATCAGTTGCTGGATGATTCCCAATCGATCCTGCGAAAAACCCATCTCTTGCAGATTCAGCAGCCGGTTCTCTTTCTCCAACAGACGCAGGACCACCCGTTCGCCATGTGAGGTGGGCAGCACCGAGACACGCAGATCGACATCCTTCCCCGCCGTCCGGATCCGAAACCGGCCATCCTGCGGCAACCGCTTCTCCGCGATGTTCAGACCCGCCATGATTTTCAATCGCGCGATAATACTCGCCTGCAGATGTTTGGGGGGGGTTAAGACGGGATAGAGGACCCCGTCGATGCGATACCGCACGACCAGCCCCCGTTCGAACGATTCGAAATGAATATCGCTTGCTCGCTGCCTGACCGCTTGAAAGAGCACGGAGTTGACTAACCGAATGATGGGAGCTTCGTCCGTGGCATCGAGGAGGTCTTGTGGCTCATCCAACTCATGAGCAATTTGGTCCAGGCTCTCGCTGGCCGCGATATCCTCCATCACTTGCTCTGCCCCGGCAGGACTCGCCGCTTCGTCATACACACGATTCAAGCAGGCCAGGAGCGACAAGCTGCTCGTCAGCACCGGTTTGATCGGAAGACCGAGCAACAGCCGGAGATCGTCCAGTGCAGCTGTTTCCATGGGATCGGTCGTCGCCACGAGCACAGACCCATCCTCAGTCTTGAGAGGGAGCACATGATAGCGGCGGGCAAAGTGGATTGGAACCTTCTTGACCCATTCATGGTCGACTTGGTTCTCATCAAGCTGCGGAAGCCAAGGAAGTTCAAATTGAACGGCCAGCGCCTGGAGGAGTTGCTCTTCGGTAATCGCCCTGAGTCGGATCAAGATTTCTCCGAGGCGCCCGCCCTTGCTCCCTTGAAGATTAATCGCCTCAAGCAATTTAGCTTCAGCCAAGCCAAATTTGTCTTCGAGGATTGCGCCTAACAGCGGGCGTCCGGAATGTTCGTCGTTCATCGTAGAATGCCGATAATGGATGGCTCAGCCCAGGGAGGGCCTCTCACCCACAGAAGAAAATTACAACCCTATGGACCGTAAAAGAATACTCTTTGCAGGATAGCTCTGACAAGTTAACAGGGTAAAGTTGTTCTCAGCGCCTGCGCGACACAGTTATTCGCCTTTGCCAGGAATCCCCTCTCTTCGAGCGGGGATTCCTGGCCTTCGCAGCCAAACCGAGCGGCTGTTTCGGAAAGCAGCCGACCGGCTAGGAGAGCCCTCCAACCCGTCGGCCCGGACGTATGGGCGTCATGCCGAAGCTGTAGCGAAGGAGAGCTACGGGCTACGGAGTGGTCCGCATTCCCATTAGCTCGCATTCTTCATCATGGTTTGTCGAGAAATCGCCTCAAAGCGCGTTCCTCGTGAAGCGGCGCAGGCGGGTGATGTGTTCCTGGCCGAAGCGATAGCCTCCTTATCAGGCCATTGCTCTACCTATCAGGCTATTCATGCTAATCAGGAAGCGTAAGATATTCTAGCGACGACCAGCTTGTTGACAGGTGGTTCGCCCCTGATCTGAGCCTAGGAGATGCTGAGCCAACTACTAAATAGCGCGTATGCGGCCGTTCATGGTTCGACAAGCTCACCATGAACCGCAGCTCTGAGGCCTGTTCGCTCGGAGCCAGTCGAAGGGCAGGAACACGCTATGTGCTGGCCTCATCAGTTATGTTGAACAAGTAGCCGGAGGGAATCGCCAGGACGGCAACGGAGAGGGTATTGCGAATGGGGCAGATCCCTCTAACGGATTTCGAAGTTCATGGTTGTTCGCTGATTGTTACGCAAGACATCGAGCTTCACGGAGCGCTCATTTTTGAGCTGTTGGAAGAGCGTGAGCATCGTGCCAGGATCACGAATGTCCACACCGTTGACCTGCTGGAGGACATCCCCGTACTTCAAACCGATTTTCTCATAAAAACTGGAGGGGGCGATAAAGTCCAGACGGAACCCATTCATCGCCCCATTCACCAGGTAAGGTACGGCTCTCGCCTGAGATAATAATTTTGGTACATCCCCCATTGCTTGTTCAACATCTCTCCGATCAAGCACTGTACGCACTGGAGTCCCAGGCGTCGGAACTGTAGCTGATGCCGCTGTGACTGGGGCAGCCAGGGGCTTCTCGATCTGCGAGGCGGCGAGTTCAAGCAACTCTTGTTGATCGCCCTGACGAACGACTATCCCGTCCCGCCGGATCTCGCTGATCTCGCCTGCATCGGGTATTTGCTCGTGCAACCGGAAGAATAATTGGCGTTTGCTGGAAAGCTCTTCAACAATGGCCGAGACTCCCTCATGATCTCCAATCACCACTCCCAGCAGCTTGAGCTTTGACGCCAGATTTAATGGAGCACGGGCAGGCGATGTATCGGACCCTGCGATGTTTACGCTGAGAGGGTCGGCTGGCAGGGGAAAGAGTCCACTCGTTCGAATGCGCTCAACCAAAGCGGGCAGAGTGGCACGCACGTCAGTTTCTCGATCTGAGCCTGATGATGGCGGCGCCAGCCCTATAGGCACGGACAAGGCCTCCGCAATCACCGCGTTGATAATATGGGCCACGAGAAAAGTGCCGCAGATGATATAGGCGAATATGATGCCCCGACGTATGTTCATAGTCTTCGAGACCAACCAAGGATTACTCTTCCTAATCTAGCAAGACATTCTAATGCGCAGCGGCGGTTCCGTGCAAGAACAACGAATAGTTCCATAAATCGATCAACAGCGAGCAGTCCGTAGAGCGCAGAGCTTAATGGAGACATATTTCAGCTACTTTCTGCCACAATGGAGAAGTTCTCTTGTGAGAAGACGCTGATCAATGGCATTACAGGGCAAGATGAATCGTATCTGGAAGAGCTTCTCCTCGGGAAGTGCTATGAGGTGTATGGCATTATTCAACGAGCGAGTTCGTTCAACACGGGACGGACCAGAAAAGGCTTTCGATGCCAACCTGATGATGGGCACCCAACTCATAGAAGTCGGGCGCTAACGGGAGTGAAGAAATTTGTGGCGCTAGGCACCGTCTGCGCCTACCCCAAGTTTGCCTCCATTCCTTTTAAAGTGGACGACATCTGGAATAGATACCCTGAAGAGACCAATGCATTCTATGGTCCTGCCAAGAAGATGCTGCTATTATGGTCGCAAACCCCGCCTTCTTGCCTGTCTGAGCAGGGGAGCAAAATTGTGCAAATCTGCCGAAGTATGCGCCGTTTTCCCACTCACACACCCACAGAAAATATGCAAAGATATTGAAACGTAATAGGTTTGTGAGCCAACCTGAATGGTCCGAGACTTGCGAAATTAATGCCTTTGCTTTCATCTCCCACGGGAAACATGAACGTGGACGAAACCAACACATCATCCCTGACGCAAGAGAACCATCTTGCCTCAAACCGAGTCCCATCGCTGAATGAAGACCGTGCCCCCACTCAGGAGGCACGGGCACAGACAGTTGAAGCTACAGCATCGACTGGGACACCGGACGGACACGAAGCATACGAACGAGGAATGGTGCTCAAGAATGTGGGCCTCTTCAGACAGGCAGCGGAACATTTTGAGCAAGCCGCACAGGATCCCGTATACGCTCTGAAGGGCTTCGCCCAAATGGGTCTCAGCCTCAAGAAGAACGGAAAACAGGAAGAAGCCGTCGCGGCCTTTCGCCGAGCGCTGCAAGTACCCTCGACATCGTCGAAAGAACAAGTGCAAATCCTCTACCTTTTAGGGATAACGTTAGAGTCGCTCGGTCGTATTCCTGAAGCGTTGGAGGCCTATCGATGGCTCCGTCGTGAAGCACCGCAATATCGAGATGTCGCCATGCGCATCGAGTTGTTGAGTACGAGGCGCATGCACCACGACAACCGCCAAGGACAAGTCGACAATCCGTGGGCACGGCAGGCGTTGCAGATGTGGAAGGGCCTCCTGCGAAACAGGAAGTAACGGTTCACTGAACATCTTTCTCAGTAGTGGAAAACAAACAAATCCGTTAACGTCTCTTCCGCCAGGCCATCCTCTTCGTGTGTGGTTTATCTGGTCTATCTGGTTAGTCTGGTCTCTCTAGTTTACCTGGTATGTTTTGTTGCTTGACCCAGAGAAACAAAACAAACGATACGAACCAAATAAACGAGACTGACCAGACCAACCAACCGGTTCTCGCGCTGCGTGACAACACCGAGCGCCCCGGAACCATCATGATCGGGACGAATGAACCTATTGGGACCGATCCGAGCAAGCTCCCTCCGGCACTAGCAAGGCTGATGGCAGGCCAGTGGGGAAAAGGCTCGATTCCTCCCAAATGGGACGGCAAGGCGGCAGAGCGGATCGTCGAGAATTTTGAACGATTGTTCGCAAATAAATGACGCAACTTCTCCAAGACCGGGGTGCAGGCGCGACAGCACAATAGACTCGTCGTCGAAAGCTGGCCCAAACAGAAACTCATCTTCTACACTCGCTACCTGACCCTCAAAAGTCTCTTTCTTAAGCCCTTCCCATGGGGTGTGCGCTTGCCTAAAATGAAGCTCCCGTGCATGATTGCTCAATCGCCAGCAACTCTCCAGATGAGCTGATATCGAAGCAATCGTTCTATGTGTGGAATTGCCGGGATAATCTCGAAAGAACCTCTGCAACCAGGACACGCTGAGCAGGTCACGCGCATGAGCAAGGCCATGCTCCACCGGGGCCCGGATGGAGCTGGCGAATTCTCGGCACGACACATCACTATGACCATGCGTCGTCTCAGCATCATCGACCTGGCCCACGGGTGGCAGCCACTGTACAACGAAGACCAGTCCCTCGTATTGATTGCGAACGGGGAGATTTACAATTTTATTGAATTGCGCAAGCAGTTGCAGGCGAAAGGACACACCTTCAAAACCGGAAGCGACTGTGAAGTCATTCTGCATTTGTACGAGGAACATGGAACAGATTGCGTGCAGCATCTCCGGGGAATGTTTGCTTTTGCCATATGGGACAGT
>JACQEY010000037.1 GCA_016200355.1 Nitrospirota bacterium | reverse complement strand
CCTAGCCAAGCAGACTGAGGTCAAGGTCGAGCCAAGGCCTGACGTTCTTCATCTCAATCTTCCAGTATTCCCCTATCGACTAGGCTCGGCCGGTATCCAGTCCACATCCTGTGGCGCCGTATCCGCACGGCGTGGAAACCGTTCCTCTAAGATCACGTAGATTGTGGGGATAAGAAAGAGCGTGAGGATTGTCGAGAAGCTGAGTCCTCCAACGACCGCGCGTGCTAAAGGGGCGTTCGTTTCACCGCCGGTTCCCCAGCCGATGGCCATGGGGAGCAGCCCCAACACGGTAGCGAGGGAGGTCATCAGAATGGGCCGGAGTCGCGTCCGCGCGGCGGAGACCGCCGCGTCGTGCAACTCTCGACCCCGCCGACGCAGCACGTTCGTATAATCGACCAGCAGGACGCCGTTTGAGACCACGATGCCCAGCATCATGATGATGCCCATCATTGACGTGGTGGAGAGGGTGGTATCGGTCAGGAAGAGGATCAGGATCACGCCGGGGAAACCCATCGGGATCGAAAACATAATCACGAAGGGGTCGATCAGCGATTTAAACTGCGCAGCCATCACCATGTATACGAGAACCAGTGCCAGAATCGTCGCAAAGAACAGTCCCTCAAACGTTTCCCGTTGTTGTTGAACCTGCCCGGCCAACCGGATGCTGAAGCCGGTGGGGAGCTGGATCTTGGCAATGGCTGCTTCCAGGTCGGCGGCGACGGCGCCCAGGTCCCGGTCCACAGGGTTGGCGGTCACATGGACCACCCGCTGAAAGTACTTGCGGTCGATCTTAACCGGGCCAGCATTGAGCTTGAGTGAGGCGACGTTTTTGAGAAGCACTGGCTCCCCTGTTCGTGCGGTCAAAATAATATTCTCGAGGTCTGTGAAATCTTTTCTGTGTTCTTCCGCGAGCAAAGCGCTAATGTAGTATTCGTTCCCATTTTGGGGATCGGTATAGATGATCGGGTCGGTTGGGCCATTGCCGTTGAGTGAGAAAAGCACGGCGCTGGCGACGTCCGTTTCACTGATGCCGAGGAGCGCAGCCTTTTCACGATCCACCACCACGTTGACCTCGGGATAGTTCTCCTCGCGACTGACTTCGATGTCGGCCAGGCCCGGGACTTGGTGCATGACGCTTTCGACCTGCCGGATAACCCCGCGCGCCTGCTCGAAATCGTAGCCGTAGATTTCTACGTCGACAGACTTCTGCGATCCAAAACTGGTGACTCGTTTGATGAGGCCGCCTGGATCGAAAAACATCGCGACGCCCGGAAAGAGTTTGAGGACTTTGGGCCTTACGTCGTTCATGATTTGCACTTGGTTTCTGGTCCGTTTGTCTGGCGTGACGAGATGGACGGAGATGCTCGACGTATGGGGGCCGGTATTCGGATTGAATAGGGAGGAACGGCCCTGGGCCAGCACGCCGGTACTGGAGACAATCGTTTCCAATTCCTCTGCGGGGATCTGTGCCCGTAGTACCCGTTCGACCTCGGCCACTTGCTGCTCGGTCTTTTCCACTCGCTGACCGACCGGCCCGCGCAGGACGATACGGAACTGGCTTTCATCCGACACCGGTAAAAACTCCGTGCCGATTTTGGGCGCCAGCGCGAGCGAAGCGGTGAAGAGGAGCAGAATGCCGGTGATGAAACGCCAGCGATGAGCCAAGACCCAGCGGAGCGATGCCTCGTAGCCTTTATCTAACGACTCGTATCGTCCGCGGCTCCAATCCATCAGGCGCACGAACCATGCCGGCATCGAACGGTGAGACTCCTGTTCTGGCTTGAGGAATCTGTAGCAGAGCGCCGGGGTGACCGTGCGGGAGACAAAGAAGGAGGTGAACAGCGCGATCGCAATTGTGATAGTCAGGGGAATTAGGAGTAAGCGGGCAATCCCGGCAACGAAGAAAATCGGGAGAAAGACAACGACCGTGGTGACTGTCGAGGCGAGAATGGGCATCGCCACTTCGCGGGCCGCTTCCAGGATGGCGTTCCAACGGCGGGCCGTGGTGTTCAGATGGCGTTGAATGTTATCGAGCTCCACAATGGAATCATCCACGAGACGGCCGATCCCGAGGGCCAGGCCTCCCAAGGTGAACACGTTCAGGGTTTGCCCGGAAAAGTACAACACGATGAACGTCACCATGATCGAGAGAGGAATAGAGACCGAAATGATCAGCGTGCTCGTAACGCTACGGAGAAAAATCAAGATGACCGCTGCGGCCAGCAACGATCCGTGCAGCGCCTGTTCGATGAGGTTGCTGATCGACTGGCGGATATAGGTCGATTGATCGAATGAAATCCCGATTTTCACGCTGGGCGGAATGCCGACCAGCTTCGGCAGAACCTTGCGTAGCGCATCCACCACCGCCACGGTGTTGGCGATGGGCTGTTTGTTCACCCGAAGATAGACGGCCCTAGCCCCGTCCGTCCTGACGATGTTGGTCTGAATGTCTGACGAATCAGTCACGGTTCCGACATCCCGTACACGCACGGGGCTGCCCTGCTGGTTGACCTTCACGATCACGTCTTGAATCGGGTCGACCGAGCGGAACTGATTATTGGTGAAGACGTTGTAGTCCAGATTGCCGGCTTTGATGTCGCCCGAGGGGAGGATCAGATTGGCGGCCTTTACGGATTTGACGACGTCGAGGATTGACAGGCTTCGAGCGTTCAACAGCGCCGGGTCAAGGTTGATGTTGATTTGGCGGATCTTCCCACCTTCCACGGTGGCGGCGGCGACGTTGGCGATCTGTTCAATCTGCGGCGCAATCGTATTCGAGGCCAGATCGTACAAGGCTCGTTCGTCCAGATCGTCGCTGGAGACCGTCACGAGGGAGACAGGGATATTGGAGACGTCGAATTTGACGATGAAGGGTTGCAAAATGCCGGGCGGGAGGCTTCGAGCGGCGGCGCGCCTTTATAGATGACGCCGACGAAGGCGACGGGCACTTGAATTTGTGGAAAGAGATCGACCGGTAGCCGCTGCACGGAGGTGCCGCCCAGGATCACCATGGCCAAGGACAGCATCAGGATGCCGATGCGGTTGCGAAGTGCGAGGAGGGTCAGCCACATGATGGAAGTGCTGAGTGCTGGGTGCTGAGTGCTGGGTCCGAGATCATCTTGGGCATATTCGATACACTCTTCCGCGTTGCCTGCATTGACGCATTCAACTCAGGACTCAGCACTCAGGACTGAGGGAGCGGTTGCGTCTCCACGGGGGTGCCATCGTGCACCAGATCTTTCCCTGAGACGATCACCTGCTCAGACCCGTCCAAGCCCTTGGTGATCTCCACACGGTTCTCGTCACGGACTCCTATTTCTACTGGAACCCGCTGGGCTTTTCCTTCGCGCACTATGTAGACATATTGGGAGTCTTCCAATCGACTCACTGCGTCGATGGGGATCTGAATCGCGCTTCGATGGGTGCCGACCAGAACTTCTACACGGGCGAACATGCCGCCTTTCAGGACATGATCCTTGTTGGGGAGATCCACCTCGATTGTCATCGTGCGGGTGGCCCGGTTCAGTGCCTGAACGACACGGGTGACTGTGCCCTCGAAGACGTGATTGGGATAGGCCTCGGCGCGCACTTCTGCCCTTTGACCCACCTGGACGAGGGGGACGTCTTTTTCGACGACCTCGATCAGGATACGGACCGTCTGAATCTCATGGAGGGTGAGAATCCCGCGTGAGATGGTGGAAGTGCCGGCGGTTGTCCCGCTGACATAGGCGCCGAGATCGAGGTTGCGCTCGGCTACATAGCCCGCAAAGGGCGCGCGGATATAGGAGTAGGCCAGGTTCGTCTCAGCCTGCGCCAGGGCGACTTCCACCTGCTGGACCTGTGCGCGGAGTGAGTCGAGTGCCGCCGCCGCCGCGTCGTATGCAACTTGTGCGTTATCCATATCTTGCTGCGAGACGAACTGGTCTTTGATCAGCGCCTTCATCCGATTGAGCGTGAGGGTGGTGTTGCGGACGCTCGCATCCTGCTGCGCGACTCTCGCTCTGGCTGCAGCCAGGTTTGCCTTGGCCTGGTCGACGGCATGCCGATAATCCGAGTGATCGATTTCGATCAAGAGCTGGTTGGCTTTGACCAAGTCACCTTTCTCGACGTAGATCTTGGCAATGTAGCCGTCGACCCGCGAAAACAGATTGACCACTTGGTTGGGGGTGATGTCGGCGGTATAGGTGAGCCGAATGTCGAGGTCCTGTTTCAGCGGCGTCGCGGTGGCGACGGTGATGACGCGGGCTTTGCGGGTGTCGGTCTTGGCGCCGCTGCTGAGGCGAAACACGACGAGGGCCGAAACTGCGAAGAAAATGATCACTCCGAGCGTAACAATCGGATGTTGTTTCAGGGGATTCATTGTGAGGTCTTTCCCGGCGTTTTGATCAGTCCGGTAAGGAAGAGATCGACGTAGGTTGCCACCGTCTCCTCATGGGATTGATGCATCGGGACCCCGAAGATCTCATGGAGCAGTCGGTGATGGACGACCATGCCGATGAACGCGCGGGCTGCCAGAAGGGGATCGACCGGGCGAAACGCGCCGTCTTCAATCCTTGTGCGAATGTATGCGGCGAGGTGATCGTAGAACACTTTGTGGTGCTTTCCGAAGAACATTTCGGACAGTTCGTGCCCCTCCAGCGCGCTGAACAAGAGGAGTCGCAAGAACGTCGAATCGACACCGGGGCGAATACGATAGCGCGCAATCATCGTAAACACGCGATGGTCGTCGTGTTTCTTGGCTGCTGCTTCCACCGCTTCGAGCAGTTCGTTGACGGTGACTTTTTCTGCCAGAATTGCGGCGTAGAGCGTCCGTTTCGTCGGGAAATATTTGAAGACCAAGCCCTCGCTCACGCCCGCGGCTTTCGCAATTTCTTTTGTGGTGGTGCCATTGAACCCTTTCGCGGCGAAGAGGGAAGCGGCGGCCACGATGAGGCTGGCCTGACGGTCGCGCGCAGAGGCCCGCGGCCCGCTCGGGGTCTGTTTCATTCGTTTCTTCATGGTAAGTAAGTGCTCACTCACCAAGATCCTAGCACGCAGGGTTTCTAGAGGACAAGCATTGGATCAGAACGGCACTAGCCCGCATTATTCATGAGCGCTTCTGCTGGAATCGCTGGCTTTCTGGCGAGAGGCAAGGGGCCAGAGACCAGGGGTGAAGACCATCGGTCAGGAAACATGGCTCTTTCCTCTAGCCCCCTAGCCTCGCGCCCCTCGCCCGGCCTGTTGGCACGATTTCGCAATGAACCGTCATGAATAATGGGGCTAGAGTGTAAGCGTTGAGTTGTGAATGAGCGGAGGGGACTAGCAGGCTTCCGATTCACGGGGCACACGTACTGGGACTGATTTCTGCCGTCATCATGATCAGCGAAGAACACGGAAGCATCGCGTGCCTTTCACTATGTACAAAGGCGCTTGACAGAGAAAAGTGCTCTGCCGTATAAGCCATGCTTCTCGCGAGGTGGTTCTAGCGCAGGTCTGAGGAGGACATTGCGCATTAGAGGATTGCCCACATGGATCTCGCCGGTGCTCAACGATTGACGTGCTTCCCCCAGACAATCTTTCGTTTACCCTCAAACACTGACAATTCAAGACGTAACCGTTCGACCATCATTTTTTCGTATGATGGGCCTGCTCGTGCGGGGCACGCAGACAGGTTGGTTCGTCTTGGGCCGTCCTCAGATCCGGTGCCGCCGCCGAGGCACGCTCACGCAGACCGTTCCCGCTCCAGCCTAGACTCAGGCACTTGAAAGGGCTGAGGACACGTGTCCATTGCGACCGCGCCTGCGTCTATTGTCTTCGGGCTTTGCGCTGCTCCAGAACCTAATGTTCCTCCAAAGCGGGAGAAGTTCTCAGAAGTGCAGAAGGCCAAGCAGCAGTGAGTGCCGCATCAACACAACCAACAAGGAGGGAGTGATGAAGAGACGACGGTTTCTGGTAGCGAGCGTAGGTACACTCGTACTCGGAGGGCTACTCCTCGTGAGCGGTAGTCCAGGGGTCACGTTAACGTGGGCGCAGAATCCAACTCCACAGCAACAGCAGCTTCGTCAGATATCGGACAAGCTCGATCAGCTCCTGGCGGCCACTAAGGCGGCCAGTGCGGAAGCAGAAAGCACGAAGAGTGGCGGTGACGAGGATAATCAGATGCTGTCATGGGATAAGGTTCTGCCGGCGTCGCAGCGGTTCGTCGTTCTGGCGGTCTTTAATAATGATGCGGTGTTGGATAAAGAAACTGGGCTAGTCTGGGAGAAGTCCCCGCAGTCGGCCGCGGTATCCTTGCCAAACGCCCGCTTAGCCTGCACCAATAAAGCGGTTGGAGGCCGAAAAGGCTGGCGTCTGCCTGCCCTTCCAGAGCTGGCCAGTCTGGTGGATCCCTCTGTCGCTTCTCCGGGCCCGACTCTTCCGGTGGGTCATCCGTTTCTGGCTGTCCAGTCGGCCAACTATTGGTCCGCATCGGCTCATGCGGACAATCCTACCCTCACGTGGGGTGTGGGCTTCAACAACGGAGGCGTGCTCGGCGTCAATAAGGCCTTCGACCAGCGCGTCTGGTGTGTTCGTGGCGGTATGAATGGGAATTAGTATTGAGGCTTCGGTGGTGGGAACGATGTGAGCACCAGGGGCTGAGGAGAGGGTAGAGGCTCCGGGCTTCTACCTTCCTAACCTTTGGGCGCTGGAGTTTATCGTCGGCCTCTGAGAAAGGGGTGGATGAGATAGGGAGAGATCTCGAGATGAGAACCGGATCGGACCCCTCGGGGATTGTCAGATACAGATGAGCCGCCCTGCATTTAGTGGCCTGACTGGGGGTGGGGTGTCACTCGTTTATCTGTGCTTCGTCGTGCGGTCATCGAGCTTTCGGTGAGTCGGCGATCGGTCTAGTCGGAATGCGCGAGATTCGAGCGTAAAAAGTAACGGAGTCGGTTTCGTTCCCGCAGGTTCATTCTGAGAATCTCGACTCCGAACCGACGTCCCGATGCCCACGCCACCCTTGCTTCCATCACGAATAGCGGGTCTTGCCCGTCGGGGAGGTAGAGAAATATCGTGAGGTCAGTACCCGGCATGACGGAGGCGTTGCCGCGAATGCCCAATCCCGTGGTCGAGAGGTCTGTGACCATGCCATCGCCCATGAGAATCTCGCCGGAAGAATCTTGGGCTGAGTACATCAACCCAAACTCTACCTGGGGCCGCGGGTCTTGCCTCCGATTGACCATTTCCGCCACAGACTGAAGCCCGCTTTCAGATGCGACCCGTTCTCGTTTCATGATGACACCTCCTTGTTTCTGCTTTGGTCTCAGATGCCGGCGTCGCGGTCTGAGTGGGTGACGCGATCCCACAAGAAGAATTGCAGATGTTTTTTCTCCTCCAACTTCAGAGTCCCCAACTTCACTCCGAATCGACGTCCCGCAACCCAGGAAACCTGGCTCTGTGCAATGCACAGTGGCTCATCCAGTCCAGGAAGGTCGATAAAGAGAGCCATTTCCATGCCTGGTGTGACTGATCGACTTCCGCAAATGCCGATCCCGCCCTGTGAGAGATTGGTCACAATGCCGTCACCAACCAGCATCTGGCCAGAATCCATGCCGGAATAGAGTAATGAGAAAAGTGCCGGGGTACGGCTGCCAAGCCGACGATCGGATTGATTGGTGAGTTCAGCTACCGTGGTGACGGAAGTGGCGATGTGAGGACCCATGATTTTCTCCGTGGTGTTGGATCGATGCTTAAACGATGCGGAACGCCGTCCGTTGATCGTCTAAGGACGACAGGCTGACATTTTTCCAGATCACTTCTTGCACTCGCCTCCGTTCATCTGCTGACAGCTTGGGGAATCTGACGGCAAAGGAGTCTCTGGCGATCCAGGAGACGATGACGTCGGTAAGGCGCATGGGGGCTTGCCCATCTTCAAAGTCTAGGAGCAGAGTGAGGCTGCTACCTAGCGAGCTGGTGGTCGCGCCCAGGATCTTGCAGCCAGTTTTGGAGAGATCTTTCAGGAGTCCCTCTCCTTTGACGATCCGTGCGCCTTCTGCTCCGGAATAGCTGACTCGATATCCAATCGGAACCCGTTCGGCATAGCGCCGATCCAAGAGCGAATGGGCTTTCTGGGTGTTGACCTTGAGACTGGGGTGGTTCAGCTTCATCGGTGCCTCCTCAGTGGTTCCGACGAGGTTCTGCTATTCCCTCGCGACAGCTTGAGAATATCGCAATCAAGAATTTCAACAATCCCCAAAGAGAGGGGATAGAGGCCCCATCGGAAGAGGGGGGGGGAATTGGGGCT
>JACQEY010000033.1 GCA_016200355.1 Nitrospirota bacterium | reverse complement strand
GGAGGGAGATCAAGAGTAAGACTTTGGCACACGGTTGTCAGTATGAAGGCGTCTGTGATACCATCAACCACGGTCGTGGATTTTCTGACCATTTGCGCATGCCATCCACAAGGAGATCTGGATGAATTCCAGGACAAAGAACATACTTTTCTGGGTTGTCGTCGGCCTGTTCATGATTTTGCTGTTCAACCTGTTCAGCGTGCCTCACCATGAGCCTGAAGAAGATGTGATTTTTAGTGAGTTCATGACCAAGCTCGACAAGGGAGAGGTCGAGCGCGTCATCATCAAAGCCAGCCACATCAGCGCCGTCCTGAAAGATAAGACCCGTATTCGAACCTACTCGGTGGAATATCCTGAATTGGTGCAGGTCTTACGGGACAAGGGTGTGCAGATTGAGGCAAAGCCACCGGACGAAAGCCCGTGGTACATCACGTTCCTTGTGACCTGGGGGCCGTTTGTATTATTCCTAGGATTATGGTTCTTTTTGATGCGGCAAATGCAGATGGGGGGCAATAAGGCGATGTCATTTGGGAAGAGCCGCGCTCGTCTGTTGACGGAGGAGCGTAAGAAGGTGCTGTTCTCTGACGTTGCCGGTGTCGATGAAGCCAAGAACGAAGTGCTTGAGATCATCGAGTTTCTCAAGGATCCTCGCAAGTTCCAAAAGCTGGGCGGCCGCATTCCCAAGGGCGTCTTGATTGTCGGTCCTCCCGGTACAGGGAAAACGCTGCTGGCCAAAGCCATTGCAGGCGAAGCCAGTGTGCCGTTCTTCAGTATCAGCGGATCGGATTTCGTAGAAATGTTTGTCGGCGTCGGAGCGTCCCGTGTTCGCGACCTCTTCGAACAGGGGAAAAAACATGCTCCCTGTATTATCTTTATCGACGAAATCGATGCTGTTGGCCGGCTTCGTGGAGCAGGATTGGGTGGAGGTCATGATGAGCGTGAACAGACGCTCAATCAATTGCTCGTGGAAATGGATGGGTTCGATACGACAGAAGGTGTGATCTTGGTCGCAGCGACCAATCGGCCGGATGTTCTCGACCCTGCCTTGCTCAGACCGGGGCGTTTTGATCGGCAAGTCGTGGTGAATCGCCCGGACATGCGTGGTCGTGTTGAGATTCTCCAGGTGCACACGAAGAAAGTTCCAATCGCGACGAATGTGGAGTTGGAAAAAATCGCGCGCGGTACGCCAGGATTTTCAGGTGCCGACCTGGAAAACTTGGTTAACGAAGCGGCACTTTGGGCCGCCAGACTCAACAAGAAAGAAGTGGAAGTTATCGACTTCGAGATGGCTAAAGACAAAGTGCTGATGGGGGCTGAACGGAAGAGTTTGATCTTGAGCGACGAGGAGAAACGGACAACGGCCTATCATGAAGCCGGTCATGCGCTGATTGCCAAACTGATTCCTGGAACGGATCCCGTACATAAAGTGACGATTATTCCTCGGGGCCGTGCCTTGGGTGTGACGATGCAGCTCCCCACCGATGACCGGCACGGCTATTCGAAGGTGTACTTGTACAACCAGCTCGCCATCCTCATGGGAGGGCGTGTGGCGGAAGAGTTAGTCTTAAATGACATGACGACCGGAGCAGGGAACGATCTCGAACGTGCGACGGATCTCGCAAGGAAGATGGTCTGTGAATGGGGCATGAGCGAAAAGATGGGCCCCCTGACGTTCGGCAAACAAAACGAGCAGGTTTTTCTTGGGCGGGAGATGGGGAGCCAGCGCGACTTCAGCGATCAAATAGCCATGGAGATCGACCAGGAGGTCAGGCGGCTTGTGACGGAAAACTATGAACGGGCGAAGCAGCTGCTCACGGAAAACATGGCCAGTCTGAAGCGTTTGGCGGAAGCACTCTTAGAGAAAGAAGTACTCGACGGATCCGATATCGATAATATTCTCTTGCAGTCCACATCCCAAGCAGTTCCTGCCTAAACTCTGCATCGCTGATCCCAGGACGCCATTTCAGGGCGTTGGCGCTCTGGGTAGTACATCGGAAAGACGATAGACGAGAGGGAGTTCTTCTCGTGAGTGGTGTACTGTGACTTGTATCCTGGAGAAGCCCAGTTTGTCTGATCTATCAGGTTTGTTTAGTTCATTGAGTTGGTCTGGTGCAACCAAACAAACGAGACAAACTAAATAAAGCAGATGACCAGAAAGACCAGACAAATCAAACAACATTCTTCTTAAGTGGAGGCCTCGTCGGTTGGTGAGAGAACTGAAAACATTGACACGGCAAGCGAAAGATCGGCTGATTGAATTTCCAGACCGACCGTTAATTATGGGCGTCGTGAACGTGACACCGGACTCGTTCTACGATGGCGGGCACTATTTGGATGCAGAAGCCGCTGTGGCTCATGCTGTTCGGTTGGTAGAAGAAGGGGCGGATCTGTTGGATATCGGCGCAGAGTCGACGCGTCCAGGCGCCGATGTTGTGAACGAGGAGGAGGAACGTCGTCGTGCGATTCCCGTTGTGACCGCAGTGGCAAAGGCTGTCACAGTGCCGATCTCAATCGATACCTCAAAGGCTGCTATTGCACGCGAAGCCCTCGATGTGGGGGCGGTCCTTGTGAACGATGTCACGGCCTTGCGAGGGGATCCTGCCATGGTCGATGTAGTCGCCAGATCGGGGGCCGGAATCGTCCTGATGCATATGTACGGAACGCCACGTACGATGCAGCATGCTCCCAGCTACGATGATGTGGTCGAAGAAATCACGGAATTTTTCGAGGAGCGAATCCGTTTCGCGATGACTCATGGCATCGTACGAAGACAGATCATCCTTGATCCAGGTATTGGATTTGGTAAGCTGTTGGTGCATAACCTTACCCTGTTAGCTCAATTGCGTTGTTTCGTGCAGTTTGACTGTCCATTGCTGGTCGGTGTCTCACGGAAGGCCTTTCTTGGTCAGCTCGTGGATCGTCCGGTGCAGGAGCGCCAGTGGGCGACGGCTGCAGCTGTCGCGATGGCAGTGGATCGTGGGGCTGGGATCCTTCGCGTCCATGACGTGAGGGCTATGAAGGATGTGGTGCAGGTGACCGCAGCGATTAATCAACGGACGGCCGTATCTATGAAGGCACAACATGCGTAAATTGTTCGGTACCGATGGAGTCCGGGGGGTTGCCAACCTCGATCCAATGACCAGCGAAATAGCCATGCAGTTAGGTCGAGCTGCGGCGCATTTGTTTATGCGTCGAGCCGGACGCCATCAGATTGTGATCGGCAAGGACACCCGCATCTCCGGCTATATGTTGGAGTCGGCGCTGACCTCCGGGATTTGTTCGATGGGTGTCGATGTTCTCCTGGTCGGTCCGCTGCCGACGCCGGCGATCGCATTCTTGACGAGAAGTCTTCGGGCCGATGCCGGGGTGATGATCTCGGCCTCGCACAACCCCTACCAGGACAACGGCATTAAGTTTTTTTCCAATGACGGGTCCAAGCTGCCCGATGAGATGGAAGCTCGCATTGAGGGGCTCATCGTCTCGAACGAGATTGCCCATCTACGACCGACGGCCGATGCGATTGGGAAAGCCTATCGAATCGACGATGCCGAGGGGCGGTACATCGAGTTCGTCAAGCGGTCTCTTTCTAAAGAGCTGGACTTTCAGGGGATCAATCTGGTGGTCGATTGTGCCAATGGCGCAGCCTACAAGGTTGCGCCGACGGTGTTGCGCGAACTCGGGGCGACGGTCGAAGTGATCGGCAACAAGCCGGATGGGATGAATATCAACGCCGGCTGTGGCGCCGTGTATCCCGAGCTGCTGCAGAAGGCAGTCCGTGAGCAGGGGGCTCATCTCGGAGTGGCGCTGGACGGGGACGCGGATCGTGCCATCTTCGTCTGCGAACAGGGACGTGTCGTGGACGGCGATCATATTATGGCGATGTTGGCGCTCGATCTTCATCGTCAAGGGCAATTAGCCAAGCAGACGGTGGTAGGGACTGTTATGAGCAATTTCGGATTAGAGTTGGCCTTGACGAAAGCGGGTATTACCCTCGCGCGGACTGCCGTGGGTGATAGATATTTGCTCGAACGGATGTCGTCCGAGGGCTATAACTTCGGAGGAGAGCAGTCAGGTCATTTCATTTTCCTGGATCACAATACGACCGGTGATGGCTTGATTTCGGCGTTACAAGTCTTGTCGCTGATGAAGCGTACGGGGAAGCCATTGTCCGAGCTGGCCAAAGCTATGACGGCGGTGCCGCAAGTATTACTTAATGTGAAGGTGACGAAGAAGCCGAATTTCGACACAGTCCCCGAACTTCAACGTGCGATTCATGAAAGTGAACAGCGGCTTAATGGCAGCGGACGCGTGTTGGTGCGCTACTCCGGAACCGAACCGCTCTTGCGGGTGATGGTCGAGGGTGAGCGCGATGACCAGATTCGTGAAGTGGCCGATCGACTTGTTGACGTCGTCAAGACTCATCTAGGTTAATGTTGTCGCCTCCCAGTGAGGGAAGCCCATGCTGCCGTCCCTCACCGTTGCCTTTATTGCTGGGCTCCTCGTCGGATCACAGATTTCCTATTTCCCTCTATCATCCTCGTTCCTGCTCCTCATCATTGCACTAGGTGCAGCCGTTCTCGAGCGGCTCAATTGGTTCTCCGTCCGCCAGGCGACGTGGTTCTACGGATCACTTTTGGCTGGAGTCGTCTATTGGGCGGTGGCTGTCAACTTGCCTGCCCATGATCCAATGGTCGAGCGCTTGTCCGATGCGGCGATCAAAGTGACTGGTCGTGTCGTGGCACCTGTGCAACAAACGCCAGATCGATTGGTCATGATCATCAGATCGGATGATTCACTCGATGAGTCGGGAGCGTCCAGACATGTTCGGCTGACCTGGCGCACGCCTGAGAGAATTTTCTTCCAAGGCGATCGGGTCAGCTTTCGGGCGATGTTGCGCCGACCGAGCGGGTCGTTGAATCCTGGTGGATTTGACTATGCGGTCTATCTTGAGCGGCAAGGGATCGATGCGATCGCCACAGTGACCGGGTCCGAGGCAGTGCAGTTTCTTGAGTCTGGGCGTGTGCATGCCTGGTGGGCGATCTGGAATCAATTCGATCGGTGGAGGGGCAGTATTCGTCTCGCCGCGCTGCAATCCCTTCCCCAGCCGGCACTGGGACTTTATGCGGGCATCATCATCGGTGATCGAGGATATTTGGACCAGGATCTGCGTGATCAGTTCATGGTGACCGGTACGGTCCACCTCCTTTCTATTTCAGGAAGCCACTTGGGCCTCGTGGCGTTGGTCATCTTCGCGGTTGTCAGATGGGCAATGATTCGATTGCCTGCTAACTGGCTTCTTGCGCTGTCTCGGAAAGTCACGCCGACTCGGATGGCCGCTGTCTGTACGCTCCTTCCTGTCGCCGGCTACGCCTTCCTGGCGGGGGCTGAACTGGCTACGATGCGGTCGTTACTGATGGTGAGTGTGGGGCTGAGTGCGATCTGGCTCGGCCAGGAGCGCCGTTTGTTCCATGCCCTCTCTGCCGCAGCGGTAGGAATGTTGCTGTACGATCCTCAGGCGCTATTCGACATTTCCTTTCAGCTATCATTTTTGTCCGTCATCGCCATTGCCGGGTGGCTTTCCTGGCCGACTGCGGCTGAAATGGAGGAACTGTCGAGCGAACCGTCGTTCCTGAGAACCTGTGCTCGGTGGGGGAGAGACTCTGTGGTGATGAGCGGGGTGGTGACTTTGGTGACCGTTCCTCTTGTTGCGTACTATTTTAATCAATTGCCCTGGCTCGGTCTTTTCACCAATGTGGTGGCCGTTCCCGTGATGGGGATTCTTCTTGTTCCGATCGGACTCGCTTCTGGAATTTGGCAGATCGTGCTTGGGGGAACCGTGTTGCCTCTGGCTTCGCTGAATCAGTGGTTACTCGAACACTATGTGGCTGTGGTTCGTCTGGTGTCGATGTTACCGGGATCGGAATGGCATGTTGCGGCTCCTTCAGCTTTCACCATGCTCCTATTTTACGGCTGTCTCGTACTGCTATGGCACCGAGTGGGCCGCGCATCGTTCCGGTTGGCTGCGGGTGCTGGAGTGCTATTGATAGTGCTGTGGTGGGCCTGGTCCCCACGGATATTTCTTGATGGAGATCGCTTTCGAGTCACGTTTCTCGACGTCGGGCAAGGCGATAGCGCGGTGATTGAGCTGCCTGATGGACAGGTGGTATTGATCGACGGAGGGGCGACCTATGAGCGATTCGACATGGGGCGTGCGGTGGTGGGTCCGTTTCTCTGGAACCGGGGAATTCATGCAATCGACCAGGTTATTGGCACACATCCCCAACTCGATCATGTCGGAGGTCTGGCCTGGGTAGTCCGCCATTTTATCGTCAAGCGCTATTGGGGATCGGGAGAGACACGCGAAGAGCTGTTCTATCGTCGATTGCAAGAGTCATTGGCATTTCAAGGATTACAAGAAGGGGTGGCCCGAGAAGGACAGGAGATCGTGTCCTCTGGCCCCTGCCGGCTGGTGGTCCTCAATCCACCAGCCGACGAGCCACTCGTTGTACCGATCCACGAAAGCCATGTGGGTGGGCATGGGTTGAACAATCGCTCAGTCGTGACGCGTCTGACTTGTGGTACTCATACGATGCTCTTCGCGGCGGATGTCGAGCGAGATGGCTTGTCGCGGATGATCGGCTCAACTTCTCAGGGTTCGATCGAGGTCCTCAAGGTGCCTCATCACGGGGCCGTGAGTTCATTGAATCGTGACTGGTTGGCATCGTTGCATCCCCAGTATGCCGTATTTTCTGCAGGACGCCATAATCCTTACAGACACCCGGCCGCTGCCGTTCTCGATGCGTATAGGTCGGAAGGTAGTATGGTGCTGCGAACAGACCGTGACGGTGGGGTATGGTTTACCGGAGCAGTCTCCGACGCGGCGCTTCATGTCCATCGAGCGAGAGAGTTGGTGTGGCAGCCGACGAACAGAGCCTCGTGCCTGTGGGCCTGCGAACAGGCGAACTGGACTCGGGTTTGGACACGATGGCGTGACCTCCATTGACTACTACGTTGGCTGCATGGCTTTAACCGACGGGACAGGAGCACCGTGCTGATTTTCAGGTCAGTCCGAGCGAGCGCGTGCGTGTACATTTCATGTCTTGGCAAGGCGAATTTTTGCCATCCCTTTACCGCCAGTTAAATCTAGATAGCATAAGATCTCAACTTCATTCATCTTTCATCACTTGCTAGCAAGGCATAGCATGTGCATTCACTTGTGCGGGCTTAGCAGATCTACATAGGTTGAGTATCCCTTCTGGTACATGTAGCCATGTTTTACCCATGTGGGCCTAGCAGATCTGTGTCTAATTTTTAATGGAGTCAGGGCATGCCAAATCTTGTACGAATCGTGATCCAGTTACCGCTCGATCTCAAAACCCAGCTCGATAACCTGAAACAGCAGGGATACACGACTAGTGGTTTCATCAGGGCCATGTTGGAACGCGAGTTTGCCAAAATGGAGGAGAAACCTGTGCAGCCCTTTCCAATCGGGAAACGAGTGAATAGCCGATAGTAGCCAATGAGAGGTCTGATCATGAAAGAGAAACGGGAGGGGCTGTGGCGCGCTTAACCGATCTTATTCGAGGACAGTCGAGTCAGGAGGCCCTTAGTTCTGATGTAAAAAACTCCACTCACTCCATGGCGCCGACCAGCCTTCCCCTTTCATCGTCCACGCTTTCACCGTCTGTTGATGAGGCGGACTGGTATCAACGTGCGGGACATGAGCTTCAGGGAATTAAGCGTGCGGTTCAGACGAAGCAGCCTTGGACGGTCGATGAATTAGCCCTGATCGCATCCGGCGTTGTGTCCTCTCTTGGAGCCGATGACAAGTTGCTTCAGACGGTCTTGCGGCACGACGCGGGGGACTATCTCGTCAACAATGCCGTGAATGTCGCAATCGTGAGTGTAAAGATTGCGGAAGCACTTCGATATGAGTCGACAAAGCTCGAACAGGTTGCATTAGCGGGATTGTTGCACGATCTCGGTATGTTCGTCTTGCCGGATGCGTTGCTGTACAAGACTGGGACGTTGACCGAAGATGAACGACAGGAGATGCGGAAGCATCCACAGCATGGAGCCCGCCTGTTCAAGGACGTTGGAGAAGCCTATCCATGGGTGGGGCGGGTGATCCTCCAAGAACATGAGCGATGGGATGGAACCGGCTACCCTAATCGGCTGGCCGGCGATCAGATCGATGAGGTGGCCCTCGTCATCGGACTGGCAGACGTGTTTGACGCTCTGATGAACGCACGGCCCTATCGACATGGCATGTCGCCCCATCAGGCGATCCGCACGCTGCTCGTCAGCGGCAAGACGGTATTCCCCTATCATCTGCTGAAGGCGTTGGTAGACCAACTCTCGGTCTATCCTTTAGGCACGACCGTTCGTCTGAACACCGGCGAAACTGGAGTCGTGTCGCAGTTGAATCGGCGGTACCCGCTGCGTCCAATTTTGCAAGTCATGCGACAGGCTGCATCGGGCCACGTACCGGCATCGAAGACAGTGGATTTGCGAACCGAGACCTCCATGCATATTGTGGAAGTGGTGCCAATCGGTTGATTATCGGTTGACCCACGATAAGACTATAGGAGCTGATGCCGTGCGACAACTAATATCGCAACATCTCGTCGGTGTTCTGGGTACTGGTGCCATCCTCGCTGTGGCATTGATCGGGTGCCACAATCCGGCCAGTTCGTCCTTGCCACCGTCGGCCATAAGTTCCCCTGGGACAGCGATTCCACCGTTGCCGAAGGGAGATGTTTATGCCGATGAAACCGTTCCGACCTCGGAAACACCCATCGAAACTGGCGACACGCTCGAGATAGTGATTCGTCGCGGCGCCGGTGAGGAGAAGTTTTCCAGCGTCGTGCGGGAGAATGGAAAAGTTTCTGTCGGATTTATGGAAGTAGATGTCGGGGGGGGCACTGCGGCTACAGCGGAAGCCCGTGTCCAGGAAGCCGCAGTGCCTTATATGCGCGATCCGCGTGTGCAAGTTCTGCTGAAAAAGAAAGTATTGAAGGTTAAACGCGTGTTCGTGTTTGGAGATGTGAAGAAACCAGGGATGGTTCCCATGCAGAGACACATGACCGTGCTGCAAGCTCTTGCGGCCGCCGACTCGTACCAGGAATCGGCGTTGATGGAGGAAGTCCGGGTCATTCGAGGCGGCGACCTCGCACAGCCGCGCGTTCTAATGGCCGATCTTGCGCGCGCGTTTACCTATGGCGATATGACGAGGAATCTCGCGCTGGAGGAAAACGATATCG